>CADBTW010000044.1 GCA_902797695.1 uncultured Sutterellaceae bacterium | reverse complement strand
GTGTCGCCAAGTTGGTTAAGGCATCGGATTCTGAATCCGATATCCGTAGGTTCGAGTCCTACCACCCCCGCCAACCAATCCTGAAGAAGACGCCGGAAGCGCGATGAGCCTTCCGGTTTTTTCTTGCCTTCCGTTTTTTCCCTTTCTCCTTTTCCCTGTGCCTTTCCAGGGCAGACTTTGATGCCGTTGGGTGCTACAGCTTCTGGTATACCAATTTGTATGGTATTCATGATTTGTTATGAATTTAACGGACAAATAAATAAGCAATTGAAATAAAAATAATTAAAAATAAGTATTACGTCTAATTATTTGATTTTTGTCAAATCAAATATCTGCTTTTAAGAGGGGAAATTCCCTTCCAAGGAAAATTACGGCATCCGAAACAAAGACCCGAACCGCTCTGGGGCGAGGCGAGAAAAGGCCTCCCGAGGAGCTTTCTTCAAGGAGTTTTCAGAATGCCGTCCACCGCAATTGACAGCCAGATCCACGGTTGCATGTTCAGCACCGACGAGATGCGCGAGATCTGGAGCGACAAGTCCTGGGCCCAGAAGTGGCTCGACACGGAAGCCGCCCTCGCGAAGGCCCAGGGCGAGCTCGGAGTGATCCCGCAGGACAAGGCGGACACCATCAACAAGTACGCGAAGGCCGAGCTCCTCGACATTCCGTCGATCGGCGAGTTCTACAAGAGCTCGATCACGATCGTGCCGCTGCTCCGCGCCTTCAAGGCTGTCCTTCCCGACCACGCGGGCGAATTCGTCCACTGGGGCGCCACGAGCCAGGACATCGTTGACACCGGCATGGTGCTCCTGCAGCGCGACGCCTACAAGGTGATCCTCCGCGACATGAAGCTCTGCCTCGGCTACCTCCTCGATCTTGCGGAAAAGTATCGCCTGACCCCCCAGGCCGGCCGCACCCACGTCGTTCACGCGATTCCGATCACGTTCGGCTACAAGGCCGCCGTCTGGGCGGACGAGCTCGGCCGCGACATCAAGCGCCTTGAGGAAATGGCGCCGCGCGTCTTCGTCGGCGAAATGTCCGGCGCCGTCGGCACCCTCGCTTCCCAGCCCGAGAAGGGGCTCGAGACCCAGAAGCGCATGTTCGAGATCCTCGACCTCCGCGTCCCGGTGATCTCCTGGCACGTCCAGCGCGACAACCAGGCCGAGTTCGTGCAGGTTCTCGCCCTCTGCGCCGGCACGATCGGCCGTATCTGCCACGAGATTCTCGAGCTGCAGCGCACCGAGATCCTCGAGCTCGAAGAGCCCTTCTTCATGGGCAAGGTCGGCTCTTCCACGATGCCGCATAAGCGCAACCCGGCCGTTCTCGAGAACGTCCTCGCCCTCTGCCGTAACGTCCGCTCGATCGCTCCGTCGATCGTCGAGTCGATGGTTTCCGAGTGCGAGCGCGACTGGGGCTGCTTCCTCTCCGAGTGGGAAGCGATCCCGCGTGCCTGCCACCTGCTTGGCTGCGCCCTCGAGAAGTCGAAGAACATCTTCCAGAACCTCATCGTCTATCCGGAGCACATGAAGCGCAACCTGTACGTCCAGAAGGGCCTCATGATGTCGGAAAACGTGATGATGCACCTCGCCCGCCGGCTCGGCCGCATGACCGCCCACGAGATCGTCTACAAGGCCTGCATGGAAGCCTACGAGAAGGAAGAGGACCTGAAGATCGTCCTCATGAAGACCCCGGCAGTGGAAGAGGCCTTCACGGAAGAGGAAATCGACCACATGCTCGATCCGCTCTCCTACGTCGGCCTCGCCCCGGTCTTCGTCGACCGCGTGCTCGAGGAGTACGGCAGGAAGCCTGGCTGCAAGTGCGGCTGCGAGAAGTAACTCTCTCCAAGGCTTCGAGATAAAAGGACATGCCTAGGAGGCCGCCCGCGAACGAAGGGCGGCCTTCAGGCATAACCCAGGAAACCAACCTCAAGGGCAGCAAAAATGGCAGACAAAGCCCAGGCTAAGAAACCCAACCGCCAGGAACTCTGGCGCTGGATCGTCCCGATCGCGGTCGGCGTGATCGTCTGGTTCCTTCCGGTTCCGGACGGACTGAATCCCAAGGCAATCCACATGCTCGGGATCTTCGTCGGCACCATTCTCGGCATCCTCTGCTCCCCGATGCCGTCAGGCGCCATCATGATGACGGCGCTCGCGCTCTCCTACTTCTCGGGAACCCTCACCCTCGGCCAGTCGCTCGCCGGCCTCTCCTCCGGCACGGTGTGGATGATCTTCTCCGCGTACGTCCTCTCGCTCGGCTTCGTGCAGTCCGGGCTCGGGCGCCGCATCGCGTACCTGATGCTTTCGAAGTTCGGCGGCTCGTCGACCGGCATTGCCTACTCGCTCAGCGTCGCCGACCTCTTCATGGCTCCCGCGATGCCTTCCGTCACGGCGCGTTCCGGCGGCATCATCCTTCCGGTCGCGAAGTCGATTCTCCAGGTGATGGGCTCGGGCCCCGGGCCTACCGGGAAGAAGCTCGGCGACTACCTGATCATGACCTGCTTCCAGATCACTCCGATCACGGGCGCGCTCTTCCTCACCGGCATGGCTGCGAACCCGCTCTGCGCACAGCTCGCGAAGGACGGCCTCGGGATCGAGATCTCCTGGGGCATGTGGCTCTGGGCGGCTCTCCTTCCCGCCGCGGTCTGCTTCGTGCTTCTTCCGCTCGTCACCAAGTTTCTCCTGAAGCCTGAGCTGAACAAGACTCCGGAAGCGAAGGAACTCGGCCGCGAAGAGCTCCGGAAGCTCGGGCCGCTCTCGAAGCAGGAGAAGCTTGTCGGCATCGGCTTCGTCATCGCGCTGGTCGGCTGGGCGACCACGATGCTCACCGGCTTCAACGCGAACGCGATCGGCCTTGGCGTCGTCGCCTACCTCCTCGTCGTCGGCGCGATCCAGTGGAAGGACGTGCTGAACGAGAAGAGCGCCTGGGACACGGTGATCTGGTTCGGCGTGATCATCTCGCTCGCCGGCGGCCTCACGAAGCTCGGCTTCATCAAGTGGATGAGCGGAACGATCGCGGCCTCCCTCGTTGGCACGTCCTGGCTTGTCGCCTTCGTCGTCCTCGGCTTCGCCTACATCTACATCCACTACCTCTTCGCTACGGCTTCCGGCCACGTGGCTGCGATGTACGTGCCGTTCTGCGCGGTTGCGATCGGCTGCGGGGCTCCCGCCCTGATGGTCGCGGTCTGCTTCGGCATCTTCTCGAACTTCATGTGGGGCATCACGGAGTATGCGGGCGGCCCGGGCCCGATCTACTTCGGCCAGGGCTACTTCGAGCGTCCGCGCTTCTATAAGCTCAACTTCGTGATCGTGACGCTGAACGTCCTCCTCGTCTTCGCAACCGGCCTCGGCTGGTGGAAGGTGATCGGCCTTTACTAGAAGGCTTCCCGAAGTGGCGGGGCTTGGCCTCGCCCTCCGGGCTGGTGGAAAATAAAGGGCTGGAACCCGGACCGGGTCCCGGCCCTTTTTTCCGCCCCTTTTCCCCGGAGGACTTCCCGAATGCCACGCGAACCCAAGAAAAACCTGATCGCGAGGAAGCTCCAGAGGGAGATTGCGGCGGGAATCTACCCGGTTGGCTCGCTGCTCCCGGGCGAGATCGAGATCGCGGAGCGGGAGAATGTTTCCCGCTTCACCGCCCGGGCGGCTCTCGGGATCCTCGTTCGCCTCGGGCTGATCGTCCGCAGGCCCCACATCGGGACCCGCGTGATCAGCCGGGGCAGGCCGCAGGGAATCGGCCAGCGGCTCGGAACCTTTTCGGACCTCTCAAGGCTTGCGTCAGGGCACCAAAGGAAGATCCTCTCGATCGAGGCGCGTGTCATCAGCCGCGGAGACGCCGCCCGCATCCACTGCCTGCCAGGCGCCACACTGATCCGGTTCACGATGATCCGCCTCGGCGAAAAGGCCGGGGACCCGCCGGTCGCCTGGACCGCCGAATACGTTGATCCCGCCCTGAAGGACCTCATTTCGGAAGCGCCGCTGCACCCGGACATCCTCATGGTCGACCTGATCGGGATGATCTACGGAATGACCTGCGACGAAATCAGGCAGTCGATTTCAGCGACTTCCCTTCCGGAAGAGCCCGCGCGGGCACTCGGCGCTACCCCCGGAACTCCGGCGCTCCGGATTTACCGGCGCTACCTCGACCGGAACGGTAAGGCGCTGCTCACGACCATCTCCTACCACCCCGGGGACCGCTATTCCTTCTCGCTCACCATCCAGGCGGACGGGCGGCCTGTCGAGGCCGGAAAAAATTTCTCTGCGGGAAACTTGCAAAAAAATAAACACTGACATATAATAAAAATCTCGCGACGCAGTTCGTGCTGCGAAGCGACTAACAATTCATGCGGTCGTGGCGAAATTGGTAGACGCACCACTTTGAGGGGGTGGCGGAGAAATCCATATGAGTTCGACTCTCATCGAC
>CADBTW010000043.1 GCA_902797695.1 uncultured Sutterellaceae bacterium | reverse complement strand
GTGTCGCCAAGTTGGTTAAGGCATCGGATTCTGAATCCGATATCCGTAGGTTCGAGTCCTACCACCCCCGCCAACCAATCCTGAAGAGAACACCGGAAGCGCGATGAGCCTTCCGGTTTTTTCTTGCCCGTGCGAAGTGGAGAAGAGGGCGTTCCAGGTCTGGGCCGCCCTCTTTTTTCGCTTCTCAGATCGTGTTCGCGAGCCTCCGGAGCCGATAGTAGGCCCTCTGGCGCTCGCCCTCTGCCCGCACGAGCCTCGCCTGCGCGGCTTCACGAAGCGACTCCGCGTCGAGCACCTCGGTATGGAGCGCGAGTCCGGTCTCGAACCGCCGCTCCGAAACCCGCAGGTTCTCCTCGGCGCTTCTTAGCGACGCGTCCGCCGCCCGTTTCCTAGACTCGGTCTCCTCCCACTTGAGCCACGCGGTCCGGACCGCGAGCCGGAGGACGGATTCCTCCTCATCGCGCGCCGCGGTGAGCGCAGCCGCGGTCCGTTCGCTCGAGCGGGCGAGAGACGAGCGGATGCCGCCGTCAAAGACGTTCCAAGAGAGGACGACGCCCGCGACCCAGCCAGAGCGGTGCCCCTGGTTCAGGTACTGGCTGTTCTGGCGCACCCAGCCGCCGACAAGCGACGCCTGGGGAAGGAGCCCAGCCTTTTCGGCGACGGATGTCGCCCGCGCGGCTCGGGCCTTCTCGCTGATCGATCCGAGGCGGCTGCTTGAGCGGACCGCCTTATCCGTGAGTTCCGCGAGCGTGTCCGTGACGACAGGTTCCGGGAGCGGCGCGAGGGAGACCGGAGAGTCGAGCGGCCGCCCGAGGAGGCGGTTGTAGGCGGACTCAGCGGTCTTCACTGCGGTGTCTGCGGTGATCGTGCTATCCCGTGCGGTCTCGAGCGCCGCCTCGGCGGCGTACACCTCGTTCTTCACCGCCATTCCCTTCCTGAAGCGGGCTTTCGCGCGCGCGAGGTGGGCTTCGAGCGCCGCCTCGTGGATGCGGGCGGCAGAGAGCAGCGCCCGGGCTTCCTTCACGCTGATGAAGAGCTCGGCCGCCTTCAGCCGGATGTCGGACCGCGAGGCCGCTTCAGTGAGTTCGGCGGACTTCGCCCCGGCTTCTCCCGCTTCTATCGTCTTCGTGATCCGTCCGCCGGTGAAGAGCGGGAGCGCGGCGCTCGCCGCGAACCCGGTCGTCTTGTCATCCGTGATCGGGACCGAAGCCGAGAATCCGAAGAGGCTCACGTTCATGCCGAGCTCGCGGTCGAGCCTCAGGTGGTTCGCGGAGAGGGTGACAGTCGGAAGCCTGCGGCCCCGTGCGGCGTCGAGGTTCGCGCGGGCGGCTTCGGTGAGTTCGTGCGCGGACCTGAGCGGGAGGCTCCCCGCCGCCGCGGCATCGGCCGCCTCCTCAAGCGTTTCCGGGGTTCCAGGGGCGGCAGCCGTGATCCCGGGGGCGGCCTGAGCGTCCTCTGCCGGGGGTTCCAGGGCCGCAGCGGGGAAAAGGCCTGACGCGATCGCGGCGAGGAGGGCCGGAAGAAGTGTTTTCTGTCTCATTTTTCTCCTAGGCCTCCGTCCTTTCGGAATCCGCGGGCTTGTAGGGCCAGCGCGTGTAGTACCAGTAGAGCATCACCGGGGTGAGCGCCATCGTGAACGCGGTGGACGCGATCGTGCCGAAGATGAAGGAGCAGCCGAGGCCCCCGAACACCGGGTCGACCAGCATGATGCAGCTCCCGAAGATGATCGCGAGCGACGTGAGCATGATCGGGCGGAGGCGCACCGCCCCCGCGTCGAGCACCGCCTGCAACACGGGGAGCCCGCGCTGCATGTACTCGACCACGAAGTCCGCGATGAGGAGCGAATTCCGCACGAGGACGCCGGTCAGCGTGACGAGCCCGATGAGGGAGGTAGCCGAGAAGATCTGTCCCGTCACCCAGTGCCCGGGGAAGAGGCCGATGAAGCAGACCGGGATCGCCGACATCACGGTGAGCGGAAGCAGGAACGAGCGGTAGTAGGCGACGAGGATGAAGTAGATGATCAGGATCGCCGCGGAGAGCGCGATGATGAGGTCGTGGTAGCAGTCGAGCGTCATCCGCATCTCGCCGTCCCAAAGGAGCTGCATCGGGGCGCGGGAGAGGTCCGCCCGCACGGGCACGAGCCCGAGGTTCCCGGTGCGGAGCGTTTCCCCGAGTCCCGCCGCCATGCCGTCCAGCCTCCTGTCGAGGTCGAGGACCGCGTAGACCGGGACCGAGTGCCCGAGCTCGCCTCCGATCAGGATCGTGCGCGCCCCGTCCTTGTTGAGGATCGGATGCTCAACGGTCGCTCGCGTCACGCGGACGATCTGCGAGAGCGGCACGTCCTCGCCGAGCCGGTTCTTCACCGTGAGCCCGGAGAGCGCCGCGGGATCCACCTTGCTCCCGTAGTCCGCGCGAAGGATGACGGGCTGGGCGTTCCGCTCGCCCGCCGCGTGCGCGTACCCGAGCGTTTCGCCCGCGGTGTAGCGCCTGAGGGCGAGGGCGGCCTGCGCAGGAACGACCTTCGCGAGCGCCGCCTTCTCCTGGTCCACTTCGAAGCGTGCTTCGGGAATGTCGGTCTGCTCGGAGCTCGTCGTCTCCACCATGTCGTAGGTCTTCCGGAATTCGTCGCGGACCCGTTCCGCAACTGCTCTCATCCGGTCGCCGTCGGTTCCGTAGACCTCGGCGAGCACGGTCGCCCGCATCGGGGGACCCGGCGGCTCCTCGACCACCTGGATTGTGGAGAGCGGGTAGCGCGCGGCGACCGGCCGGAGGCTCTCGCGAAGTTCTTCCGCGATCGTGATCGAGCTCCGGTCGCGCTTCTTCTTGTCGACGAGGTTCACGCGGACAGCTCCGATGTTGCTTCCCTTCCCGGTGCTGCCGCGGAAGAGCGCCGTGAAGTCCGGGACGCCCGAGCCGCCCGACCAGCTGAGGACGTCGGTCACCTCGGGGATGCTGCGGACCACGGCCGAGACATCCCGCACCGCGCGGTCAGTCACTTCGAGCGGCGTCCCGTCCGCGAGCTTCAGCGTCACGTTGAAGGTGTTCTTGTTGTCCTTCGGAAGGAAACCGGTCTGCACGCCGAAGAGGGACACGGGGCCCCCGACCCCCTGCGGCCGCACGAACTGCCAGAGCGGCATGAGGAGCGAGAGCGCGACGAGCACGACGAGGACCGTGAGGAAGACCCGGGTCGGGACCTTCTTCCCAATCAGCTTCGAGGCGGTCCGGTAGTAGAGCTTCCCGAGCCGGTTCAGCTCCGGGGCGCCCGACTCCTTCTTTGCGACCGCGGGAACCTTGAGAATCCGCTTCGCCGCCCACGGGGCGACGGAGTACGCGATGACGAGCGAGCAGAAGACCGCGCTCGGCACCGTGAACCCGATCGAGAAGAAGTACTGGCCCGGCATCCCCTGGAGCGTCGGGATGAGGGTGTAGAAGACGAGCATCACGGTGAAGGTCGCGATCATCGTGGGGTAGCCGATCTCGGCCACCGCGCGCGCCGCCGTGTAGCTCCGGTCCGCCTTCGGGTCCGCCGCGTAGTTCCGGTCGATGTTCTCGATCACGACGATCGAGTCGTCGACGAGGAGCCCGAGCGCGATCACGAACCCGAAGAGCGTCACGCGGTTGATGGTGAGCCCCGCAGCCTCGTTGATGAAGAGGGTGAGCGCCATGATGAGCGGGATCGTGATCCCGGTGATGCAGGCGGCGCGGAACCCGAGGAAGAGCCACGTGATCCCGAAGACCGCGGCGATCGAGATCCCGATGTGGCCGATCACCGTGTTCACGGCATCGTTCGCCTTCGCGCCGTCGTTCCGCGTCACGACCATGCGGACGCCGGACGGCAGGTACTGCGCCTTCATCCGGTCGATCCGGCCAAGCATGTCGTCCGCCGCGTTAACGGCGTTCGCCCCCTTCTTCTTCGCCGCGGCGAAGGTGACTGAGGGCTCTTCGCCCGGAGTGCTTCCCTTCAGGTCCGACGCGGGGCCCGGGGCCCAGCGGCTGAGGAGCGTCCGCTCGGTTGCGGGGCCGTCAGACACCTCGGCGACGTCCTGGAGCAGCACGGGGCGCCCGAGCGGCGCCGCGATCACGAGGTGCCGCAGGGCTTCGGCCGACGTGACGAACCCCGAGTAGCGGAGGCGCCGGCCTTCGCCCGAGGCCGCCTCGTCCCCGAGGGGGGCGGAGATGTTCGCGGTCTGGAGCGCCGCGCGGACGCTTTCTGACGGAACGCCAAAGGAGGCGAGCTTCTTCGGGTCGACCGTGACCTCGAACTGCCTCGTGCGTCCGTCGTAGACGTAGGCGTTCGAAACCGTCTTCAGGCTCGTGAGTCCTTCCACGAACCGCTCCGCGATCCTCCGGAGCGCGTAGTCGTCGTAGCCGCCGCCTGAAAGCGTCACGGTGAGGATCGGGACGTCGTCCGCGTCAGCGCTGATCACCCGCGGCGCCCCCGCTTCCTTCGGGAGCGTGTGGCGGGCGCTGTTCAGGCGGTCGTAGAGCTGCACGAGGCTTGACTGCTTCTCCTCCCCCACCTTGTACTGCACGGTGAGGACGGCGGCGGAGTCCATCGCGGTGGAGTAGACGTGGTCGATTCCCGGAATCTGGTTGATCACGCGCTCGATCGGCTTCACGAGCTGCTCCTCCACTTCGGAGGGCGAGGCGCCGGGAAGCGTCACGATCACCTCGGCCGCGGGCATCGTGATCTGCGGGTTCTCCTCGCGCGGCGTCGTGAGCACCGCGACGATCCCCGCGACGAGGCTCGCGATGATGACGAGGATCGTGATCTTCGAGTCGACGAACCAGTGCGCGAAGCGCCCGGGATAGTTGAGCGGCTCTCTCACGGCTTCTTCTCCTCGGGAGCGGCGGCCGGGGCGGCTTCAGGCGCCTTCACCGGATTTCCGTCGAAAAGGGTCGCGGGCGGGGCCTTCACGAGCGTTTCGCCGCCCGAGAGCCCCGCGAGCACCTCGCGGCTCCCGTCAGGGAGCGTCTTCCCGAGCCGCAGCCAGTGGAACTCGGCCTTCCCGCCATTCACGACAAACGCCCCGGAGAGCCCCCCGCGCTCGGCGAGGGCGTCCTTCGGCACGTAAAGGCCCTCTTCTGAGGCGCCGCCCTCAACCTGCGCGCGTCCGAAGGTGCCGGAGAGGAGCCGTTCGTTCTGCGGAAGCGATATCTTCACGAGTCCCGTCCGGGTCACGGGGTCGGCCGACTGCACCGAGCGGAGGACCCTGCCCTCGATCGGGGAGTCGCGGCCGTCGAGCCGTACGGTTGCCGCGGTGCCCGGCCGGACCGAGCCGAGGAACTCTGCCGGCACGTGCACCTCGAACACCTGTTCCCCGAGCGACTCGAGCCGGATGATAGGGAGTCCCGGTACCGCGAGGGTGCCGGGCTGCATGAGGACCGTCATGACCCGCGCGTCCTCGGGCGCCCGGATCACCGCGTCCCCGAGCCGCTCGCGGGCCTGGCGGAGCCGGGCGCGTGAAGCGCGAAGCGATTCCGCGGTCTGGTCCCGGACGAGCCGGACCTTCCGGAGCTCGATTTCGCTCGCCGCTTCCTCCCGGTAGAGCCCCTCGAACTTCTCGACGTCGGTCTGCGCGTCGCGAAGCCGGATCTCGGCCGCCCGCACGTCCGCGCCGGCCTGCTCCGCGGCGGAACGAACGTCCGCGTCGTCAAGCGTCACGAGTACTTCTCCCTTCCGCACGATGTCCCCCTCGTTCTTCCGGACTGACCGGATGTAGGCAGGGAGCCGGGACGCGATCGGGAGCTGCCGAAGGGACGCGACGGAACCCGAGAATTCCCGCACCGCAGTGGTGTGACGGACAGGCGCCGTGGTTTCCACCCGGGCGGGCTCGGGGCCCGACGCGCCCGCTTTCGCGAAATCGCCCGGATGGTCGTAGCAGCCGGGGAGCAGGGACGCTGCGAGGATGAGGAGGGGAAGGAGTTTCTTCTTCATGGCGTTTAGTCCCCGAAATTGAAGAGGCGCATCAGGTGGGCGGCGAGCGCGTCAGGCGACGGAGGCGTGGGAGACAGCCCCGCGAGGTGCGTGCCGAGGCCGGACGCCGCGTAGGGGAAGGTGCAGGCCGCGATCACGGCGGACGCGGTTTCCCCCGGGTCGAGCCCGGGGCGAAGCGCCGAGGCTTCGCCCCTGAAGAACCGGAAGCCTTCAGCGAAGATCTTCTCCCCGAGCACCCGGCCCCGGTCCTGGTCCTCGTCGATCACGGTCCTCATGAGAAGCCGGCTCAGGTCGGCGTCCCGCGCGAATTCCCGGAGAAGCGCGAGGATTCCGGCACGCATCCTCTCGGAGGGCGAGCTTTTCTCCCCGGCCGCTTCCCGGATCTTCTGGATCGGGCCCGCCGCCGCCTTTTCGAGGACAGCGAGGTAGAGCTCGCTCTTGCTCCTGAAGTGGTAGTAGAGGGCCGCCTGCGTGACGCCGAGCCGGTTCGCGATGTCCCGCATCGTGACGCCCTCGAACCCGCGCGCCGCAAATAGCGGCTTCGCGGCGAGAATGAATGTGTTCCGGTTCCTGCTTCCCGGCGCGCAGCTGTTATCTTCCATGTGGCGCCTCATTTTTTTAAACTGACTGAACAGTTAGTAAGTTGAGGAAAGTATAAGACGGCTGTTTCGACTGAAGGTCTGGATTTTTCCGCCGGATCAGTACTTTCCCTCAGGATCCTGCTCCATTCCTGAATGAGGCCACGCAGCGGTAGGATGGAGTCGTTCCTCGTTTCATCTTCCTCAGTCATCTTCCTCAGCCGGGCCCCCGTGATGTCAGTCTGGAAGGTTGTCTTTTTCTCCGTGTTTCTCCACATGGCCTACGGGTCGATGCGGGTGACGGCGAGCCTCGACGCGCTCGCGAACGGCTTCGGCGCCTTCCAGGTCGGGGTGCTGATGAGCCTCCTCGCCCTTTTCCCGACGCTCCTCGCGATGCCGGGAGGCCGTTGGATCGATCGTGCCGGCGGACGGAAACCGATCGTGCTCTCTTCGGCTCTCCTCCTCGCCGCGGCCGCGGCCGGGGTCCTTTTTCCCGCCGGTTCCTTCGGTCTCGCGCCGCTCTACGCGGTCGTGGTCCTCGACGGAATCGGATTCCTCTTCCTTCAGATGGCGACGCTTGAGATCGTCGGAAAGGTCTCGAGG
The DNA here is from genome assembly GCA_902797695.1 of uncultured Sutterellaceae bacterium. Taxonomy (GTDB): domain Bacteria; phylum Pseudomonadota; class Gammaproteobacteria; order Burkholderiales; family Burkholderiaceae_F; genus Mesosutterella. The sequence continues at coordinate 40,030 of CADBTW010000043.1, read as the reverse complement.
CCGGAGGTCCGGACAAGCTCGTTCGCCGTGCTCGCGCTCGGATTCGCGACTTCAGGGCTCGTGAACCCGGTGATAGCGGGCTACGCGATCGATCTCGCGGGGTTCCGCGCGGCCTATGGGATCTCGGTCCTCTATGTCGCCATGGGCTTCGCGCTCTTCCTCCTCTTCCGGAGCGTGATCCCGGCTTCCTGGGGCACTGGCCCGAAGAAGCGCGGGAAGAAGGGCGCCTTCGATCTGATGCGGCTTCCGAGCGTCCGGAACGTGATCCTCGTCTCGGCGCTCGTCTCCATGGCCTGGGAGCTCGAGAACTTCATGTTCCCGGTCTACGGCCACGCGATCGGGCTCACGGCGACCGAGATCGGCTGGCTGATCGGTACGTTCTTCGCCGCGACCTTCGCGGTCCGGCTCCTGATCCCGGTGATGACGCGCTGGTTCTCCGAGTGGCAGTTCCTCGTTCTCGTCCTCGCGCTCGGGGGCGCTTCCTACCTCGTCTTCCCGTTCTTTTCAACGCTTCCCCCGCTCCTCGCGGTCGCGTTCGTCCTCGGGCTCGGACTCGGCGCGAGCCAGCCGAACGTGATGAGCCTCCTGCACCGGGTGACGCCCGAGGGCAGGGTCGGTGAGGCGCTCGGGGTCCGCACCATGTTCCGGAACGCGGCGCACACGGTCCTCCCGGTCGGGTTTGGCGCGATCACGGCGGCGATCGGCGTCTTCTGGATCTTCATGTTCCAGGGCGCGCTCATGCTCGGCGCCTCAGCGCTCGTCCACTTCCGGGAAGCCGTGCGGGACCGCAGACGCTAGCCGATAGAGGCGAAGGTCCCGTTCCGTCCTGCGGTTAGAATCAGAAAATACTGTTTCCCTTCATCCGCCCCTTATTCCGTCCGGCAACCGGACGCATTGGACAGAAATGACCACCATCAATACGAATTTCCTCAAGTTCCCCGGCATCTACCTCTTCCAGGAAGTGGCGCGCCAGGTCGCGGCCTTTAAGAAGACCGGACCCGACAAGCGCGTCATCAGCCTCGGCATCGGCGACGTGACGCAGCCCCTCGCGAAGGCCGTGATCGAAGCCCTCCACAAGGCGACGGACGAAATGGGCAAGGCCGAGACCTTCCGCGGCTACGGCCCCGAGCAGGGGTATCCCTTCCTCCGCGAGGCGATCGCGAAGCACGACTACCAGGACCGCGGCATCAACGTGGACGCGTCCGAGATCTTCGTGAGTGACGGTGCGAAGTGCGACGTCGGGAACTTTCAGGAGCTCTTCTCCTGCGACTCGATCGTCGCCGTGACCGACCCCGTCTACCCGGTCTACGTTGATTCAAACGTGATGGCGGGCCGGGCGGGCGACTTCGCGGACGGCCGCTGGAACAGGATCGTCTATCTCCCCTGCACGAAGGAGAACGGCTTCATGCCCGAGCTCCCGAAAGAGCACGCTGACATCGTCTACCTCTGCTTCCCGAACAACCCGACCGGCGCCACGATCACTCGCAAGGCGCTCGAGGCCTGGGTCGCCTGGGCGAAGCGCGAGGGCAGCCTGATCCTCTACGACGCCGCCTACGAGGCGTTCATCGAGGAGGAAGACGTTCCGCACAGCATCTACGAGATCGAAGGCGCCCGCGACGTCGCGGTCGAGTTCCGGAGCTTCTCGAAGACCGCCGGGTTCACAGGGCTTCGCTGCGGCTTCGTCGTCGTGCCTTCCACCCTTACGGTCTCTGACGGCAACGGCGGCCGCGTCGCCCTGAAGCCCGAATGGAGCCGGCGCGTCGCGACGAAGTACAACGGCTGCCCCTACATCGTGCAGCGCGCGGCCGAGGCGGTCTATTCCGACGAGGGCCAGAAGGAGATCTGGGCGGCGATCGCGGTTTATAAGAAGAACGCCCGCCTCATGACTGAGAAGCTCGAGTCCTACGGGCTGAAGGTCTACGGCGGGAAGAACGCCCCGTACCTTTGGGTAAGGGCCCCCGAAGGGTACGATTCCTGGGGCTTCTTCCACCTGCTCCTCGAGAAGGCCTGCATCATCTGCACGCCTGGGGTTGGCTTCGGCGCGGCGGGCGAGGGCTACGTCCGGATGACCGCGTTCGGGTCCCCGGCGGACACGGCCGAGGCGCTTGAGCGGATCGGGGCGCTCTTCAAGTAGCCGGGTTTTCCTTTCCCTTCAAGAAAAGAGGACGGCTTCCTGTTTTCGGGAACCCGCCCTTTTCTTTTTTCCACGCTTCCCCGGAGCCTAGAACGGGTGCCCCACCGCCTGGGACGCGATCACGACCTGGCGGGGTCCGAGCGAGAGCGCTTCGGCGGTTTTCTGGTGGTCCGGGGTGTACCAGCAGAGCGACGCGAGCCCCATTGCGGCGCAGGCGAGGTAGCAGGTCTGGACCTTCGCGCCGACGTCGATCATCACGGTGCTGCGGACCGCGTTGTTCGCCCAGGCGCCGAGCCGCTTCGAGCTGCCGCTCCTGAAGAGCGTGAGGAATTCGCCCGCCGACTCGAACGCCTTCAGCCGGGTGCTTGAGAGGTCCGCGACGTAGACAAGGTGCACTGGGGCCCGGGCGACGAGCGGGTTCAGCGGCACGACGCTAGAGCGGAGGTCGCCGCCCTTCACGTAGGTGAGGGCGCCCTTTTCCGGAGTCCAAAGCCACGCGCCGTTCGACTTCACGACATAGACGAGGATCCCGTTCCAGCCGCAGGGGGAAGGCGTGGTGCGCTTTCCGTCCTTCCTGTTCACGCCGTTCACGGCCCAGAGGATGTTCACGAGCTGCTGGTCCGAGATCGTCCGCTCGGCGAACTGCTGCTCGGAGTGCCGGGACTGGAGCGCATCGGTGAGCGTCATCGAGAGCGGCTCGGGCTCGGGGAGCGGCCGCATGATTCCGAGGTCCGCCGCGCTCCGGTTCCTCAATGGGGCAGTCACCGTTTCGCCGAGCTTCACCTGGAGCGCCCGGCTCCGGTACTCGAGTTTCTTCAGCTGCTTTCGGATGGACATGTGGCCCGGTTCCTCAGGGGTTGGGAAAATGAAAAGGCCTGAAGAACGGGTCTTCAGGCCTTGGATATTACAGCAGGCCGGAGAGCGGGCTCCGGCATCGCCCGGCGCGGAAATTACTTCACGCGGTTGCTGTACTCACCCGTACGGGTGTCGATTTCGATCTTGTCGCCGACGTTGATGAAGGCCGGAACCTGGAGCTCGTACCCGGTGTCCTTCAGCTTTGCGGGCTTCATCACCTTGCCGGAGGTGTCGCCCTTAACGGCGGGCTCGGTGTAGCCGATTTCACGGACGAGCTTCGTCGGGAGCTCGACGGAGATGGGCTGGCCGTTGTAGAAGGTCAGTTCGGCGGGCATCTCTTCCTGGAGATACTTCTTCGCCTCTTCCATCGCTTCCTCGCCCACCTCGTACTGGTTGTACTCGGCGTCCATCCAGACATAGGACGGATCGGCGTAGTAGGAGTAGGTCACTTCCTTGCGCTCGAGGATGAGGTCCTCGAACTTGTCGTCGGCGCGGTAGACGGTTTCAGTGATGGCGCCGGTCAGAAGATTGCGCATCTTCATCTTGACCGTCGAAGCACCACGGCCGCCCTTGGAGTAAACGGCCTTCACGACGACCTGCGGGTCCTTGCCGACCATGAAGACATTGCCGGCGCGAAGTTCCTGTGCGGTTTTCATAGATGTAGTTTCACCTTAAAAGTTGCCTGGCCGCTGAGGCGTGCGCATGGGAAATGGCAGACGCTGCCGGGCAGAAAAATCTCAAGCAATCTATTTTAAAACTTTTTTCGCTGTTTCCGCCACTGCGTGGGAGAGGGACCCGAGCGACTCGAGGTGCTCCTCCCACCTGCGGAACCCGGGGAGGAGGGACGGGATCCGGCTCCTGAACCCGGCCCAGAGCTCCGGGGTGAGACTCGACTCGTTCCAGGCGAGGTTCGCGCGGCTCCAGAGCTCCGCGTCCTCTGCGCCGAAGGCGGGGGAGATCCGCCCGAGGAACGCCTTCAGCTTCACGATGTGCGTCCCCTCGGTCTGCGGGTAGATCGTCCAGAGGAAGGGCTTTTGCGCGAGCTGCGCCCGGACGAAGGAGTCCTCGCCCCGGATGACGAGCGCGTCGCAGCACCAGAGGAGCCGGTCGAAGTCCTGCTGCGGAACAGCGGGCACGGGCGAGAAGACGACATGCCGGGCGCCGGTCGAGCTGAGCGCGTCGGAGAGCTCGCGGGAAGCGGCGCCTGGCGCCGCCACTACCTGCACTGGCCGCGCGTCCGACGCGAGCGCGCGAGCGAGCTGCCCCACGGGGGCTTCAGGGTATGAGAAGAAGAAAAGGCTGAAGGGAGCCGCCGGGTCCTTCGCGCCGAGGGAAGAGAGGAAGGCCCTCCGGTCCCCGGGCGTGAAGGCGTCCCGGGCGGCCGGGAGCCCTCGCTCGATCGTGACGCCGCCGGTTCGCCGCGTGAACCCCGGGAAGAGGAACGTCTTCGTCACGGGAAGCCTCGGGTGGGGCGAGGGGAGCCCGTGGCACTCCTCGACCCAGTCCTCGGCGGAGAGGTACTCGAGGTTGAGCCACGCGACTTTCCGGCCTGAAGCCGTGCGGCGCGCGATCGCCTCCTCGAACTCGTCCGGGAGCCTGCAGCCGAAGGTTTCGATCACGACGTCCGAAGGCTCGCGGCGAAGGCATTCGTCCCATGGGAGCACCCGCACGCCGGAGGCTTCCTGCGGAACCGGGTCCGGGCGGATTCCCTCAACGATCCGGGCGAGGGTCGGGAACCGGTCTACGTAGAGCGTCACGCTGAAGCCTTCCTCGGTCGAGAGCGCGCGGGCGAGCCGCCAGCAGACGCCCGCGTCGCCGAAGTTGTCGATCACGTGGCAGAAGACGTCGCACGTTATGCTTCGTGCCCCTCCGGAAGGAGTTTGAGCGCTTACCATTTGCCTATTCCAAGTGCTTAAAAGAAACCGTAAGGGCGAGGAGAAGAGAGAAATGCCAAAGGGCGTCCCCCCGCAGGAATTCGACTACAAGACGATCCTCAGGAACCTGCCGCCGCTCCCCGGCGTGTACCGCTATTTTGATGCTTCCGGCAACTGCCTGTATGTCGGGAAGGCGCGGGACCTGAAGAAGCGCGTCTCGAGCTACTTCCAGAAGAGCGACCTCTCGCCCAGGATCGCCCTCATGGTGTCGCAGGTGGCGAAGCTCGAGACCACTGTGACCCGGTCGGAAGCTGAGGCGCTGCTCCTCGAGCATAACCTCATCAAGGCGCTCAGCCCGAAGTACAACATCGTCTTCCGCGACGACAAGACCTACCCCTACCTGAAGATCGGGCGCGGGGACTACCCGCGGATCAGCTTCTACCGGGGCGGGGTCGACCGGAAGAGCTCCTTCTACGGGCCGTTCCCCAGCAGTTCCGCGGTCCGGAGCTCGATCGCGATCCTGCAGAAGGTGTTCCAGCTCAGGACCTGCGACGACGGGGTCTTCTCGAACCGGTCCCGGCCCTGCCTCCTCGGGCAGATCGGGCGCTGCTCGGCGCCGTGCGTCGGGCGGGTTTCGAAGGAGGAGTACGCGGGTGACGTGGGGCGCGCGAAGCGCTTCCTCTCGGGGGACGGGACCGAGATCCTTTCGGAGCTGCAGGAGGCGATGTCGAAGGCGGCGGCTGAGCTCCGGTTCGAGGACGCGGCGCGCGAGCGCGACAAGATCGCGGCGCTATCCACGGTGCTCGAAGGCCAGACCGTGGAGACGACCGGGGGGACGGTCGACGCGGACATCATCGCGATTGCCCTCTCGCACGGAGAGGCCTGCGTGAACCTCGCGATGGTGCGGGGCGGCCGGCACCTCGGCGACCGGGCGTTCTTCCCCGCGATCGGGGAGGGGGCCGCGGCGGAAGACCCGGGCGAAGTGCTTGAGGCGTTCGTCTCGCACCACTACGAGAACCTTCCGATCCCGGCGCTCGTGATTACCGCTGACAGCCGCGACCCGGACGAGCTTTCGCTCTTCCTCTCCGACATCGCGAAGCGGCGCGTTCCCGTCGTCCGCGACCCCCAGGGTCCGAGGAAGCGGTGGCTCGAGATGGCGCAGGCGAACGCGCGGCTCGCGCTCGAAAGCCACATCGCGGTGAGCCAGAACGAGATGTCGCGCCTCAGGCAGCTCTCGGACGCGCTTGGCATGATGCCTGAGAGCGGGGACCTGAAGGACTTCCGAATGGAGTGCTTCGACATCAGCCACACGGCGGGCGAGGCGACACTCGCCTCCTGCGTCGTCTTCCGGAACGGGAAGATGGACAGTTCCGAATACCGCCGCTTCAACATCGACGACGTGACGCCGGGTGACGACTACGCCGCGATGCGCGAGGTGATCACGCGGCGATACCTTCCCGCGTCGCGCGGCGAAGCTGCGCTCCCGACCGTCGTCCTGATCGACGGCGGCAGGGGCCAGGTCGAGATGGCGCGCGAGGTCTTCGAGGACCTCGGGCTCGACACTTCCCGGATCGTCGGCGTCGCGAAGGGCGAAGGACGCAAGGTCGGGCTCGAAACCCTCGTCTTCCCGAAGGGGAGCGGACGGGATCCCCTCGTTCTCGGGCAGCACTCCGCCGCCCTGATGCTTGTCGCCGAGGTTCGGGACGAGGCGCACCGCTTTGCGATCACCGGGATGCGGGCACGCCGCGCGCGCGTCCGGAACCGAAGCCAGCTCGAGGACATCGAAGGGGTCGGGCCGAAGCGCCGCGCGAGGCTCCTCGCGAGGTTCGGGGGGCTGAAGGGCCTGAGGAACGCCTCGGTCGAGGAGATCGAGACGGTGGAAGGAATTTCGAAGAAGCTCGCCGAGGCGATCTACCTCCAGCTCCACGGCGAGGCGTCCGCCTGAGGGGGAGGGAGGCCGGAAAAAGCCTGAAGGTTGCGGTTCCCGGCGCCTTTCCGGCGGGAAACGCGCGTTAGAATGGCTTACGAACCGTGATTGGATCACGGAGTAGAAAAACGCTTCAGGCGGCGCCTCTTCCCCCGAAGGGGCGGCGCAGTTCTGTTTCCCATGGCTTCAGCTGAATCTCAAACCGCATCGAACATGAAGAAGGAAAGGGCGCGCCTCAATGTCCCGATGGCGCTCACCTGGACCCGCGTCGCACTGATCCCGTTCGTGGTCGGCGTCTTCTACCTCACGTTCCTTTCCCAGCACGCGCAGAACGTCATCGCCTGCGTGATCTTCGCGGTCGCCGCGATCACGGACGCGCTCGACGGCTTCATCGCGCGGCGCTTCAACCTCACGACCCCGATGGGGGCGTTCCTCGACAGCGTCGCGGACAAGCTCCTCGTCTGCGCCGCGATCATCGCGCTGCTCGCCCTCGGCCGGATCGGGATGCTGGTCGCGCTCATCATCGTCGGGCGCGAGATCGCGGTGACGGGGCTCCGCGAGTGGATGGCGAAGATCGGCGCCTCCTCGCACACCAAGGTGAACTGGTACGGGAAGGTGAAGGCGATCGCGCAGATGGTCGCGATCCCGATGCTTCTCTGGTACGACCCGATCGGCGCCTTCAATGTCGGGGAAATCGGAAGCTGGCTCATCTGGATCGCAGTTATCCTAACGCTCTACTCGTTCTGCGTCTACGTGAAGCAGGCGATCCCGTTCCTCTACCCGGACGAGGAGCTGAAGAACCAGGACCGGTAGGAGCCGGATTTCCTCCGGCAAGAAAAAATCCGCAGGCCGCGGGAGCGGCGCTGCGGATTTTTCTTGCCCCGGGCATCCCCTCGCAAGAGGGGGAAAGGCCCGGGTTTCCGGGGAGGCGATCAGGAGAGCCCGACGATCTCGCCGTTCACGACGTCGATCTTGAACGCGTTCGGGGCCTTCGGGAGGCCCGGCATCCTGAGGATCGAGCCCGTCGTGATCACGACGAACCCGGCGCCCGCGTTGAGGATCATCCGCTCGACCGGAATCGTGAAGTTCTTCGGCGCGCCGAGCAGCTTCGGATCGTGGGAGAGGGAGAGCGGGGTCTTCGCGACACAGATCGGAAGGTGGCCGAAGCCCCAGTCCTCGATCTGCTTCAGGTCCTTCTGCGCCTTCGCGGAGAGCTCGAACCCGGACGCGCCGTAGCAGCGCGTGATGACGCCCTGGAGCTTCTCGAGGATCGGGGCGTCGGCGTCGTAGGCATAGTTGAGGGGCTTCGGGTCGCCTTCGCACGCGGCGACCACTTCGCGCGCGAGGTCGACCGCTCCGTCGCCCCCCTTCGCGAACCCGTCGCAGATCGCGAACCGGACGCCGAACTCCTTGCAGCGCGAGCGCACGATCTCGATCTCGGCCTCGTCGTCGTTCGCGAAGTGGTTGAGGGAGACCACGATGTTCGGGCCGAAGGCCTGGAGGTTGCGGATATGGTGGTCGAGGTTGCAGAGGCCCTTCTTCAGCGCTTCCGGATTGGTCTTCCCGATCTCGGCGAGCGGCGCGCCGCCGTGCCAGTGGAGGGCGCGCAGGCTCGTGACGAGGACGGTCGCGCTCGGCTTGAGGCCTGCGGACCGGCACTTGATGTCGAAGAACTTCTCCGCCCCGAGCTCGGAACCGAACCCGGCCTCCGTGACCGCGTAGTCCGCGATCGTGAGGGCGGCCTTCGTCGCCGCGACAGAGTTGCAGCCATGGGCGATGTTCGCGAAGGGGCCGCCGTGGATGAAGGCGGGGCCGCCTTCGATCGTCTGCACGAGGTTCGGCTTCGTCGCCTCAAGGAGCAGCGCCATCAGGGCGCCGGTGACGCCCACTTCGCCGCAGGTGAGCGGGCTGCCGTCGTTCTTCACGGCGACGACAAGGCGGTTGATGCGGTCGCGGAGGTCAGCCTCGTCCTTCGCGAGGCAGAGGATCGCCATCAGCTCGGAGGCGACCGTGATGTCGAAGCCCGTCTCGGTCGGAAGGCCGTTCGCGTGGCCGTTCAGGCCCGTCACGATGAAGCGGAGGTTCCGGTCGTTCATGTCCTCGACACGCTTCCAGAGGATTTCCTTGATGTCGAACTGCCCGCGGTAGCGGCAGTTGTCGAGGACCGCGGCGAGGAGGTTGTTCGCCGAGGTGATCGCGTGGAAGTCGCCCGTGAAGTGGAGGTTGATCGACTCCATCGGGAGAACCTGGGAGTAGCCGCCGCCGGCCGCTCCGCCCTTCATGCCGAAGCACGGCCCGAGGGAAGGCTCGCGGAGCGCGACGCAGGAATTCTTGCCGATCTTCCGGAGGCCCTGGGCGAGCGCGATCGAGGTGGTGGTCTTGCCGGAGCCCGCGGGCATGCCGGAGGTCGCGGTCATCAGGATCAGCTTGCCGTGGGGCTTCTTCGAGGGGTCGAGCCTCACCTTCGCCTTGTCGCGGCCGTAGGGCTCGAACTCGGCGTCGGAGAGCCCGATCTCGTGGGCGAGCTGTTCGATCGGCTTCAGCTTCACGGAGTGGGCGATTTCGATATCAGAAAGCATGGGAATCTCCTAAAAGGGAAAAAGCAAAAAACCAAAGAACAAAAGTCTCGGAATCTCTTTCAGCCGCGGGGAGGAACTGAGAGCCGTGTCTTTCCTCGTCCTGTTCAGAGCCCACGGGAAGGAGCCGGACAGGGCGTTCCGCCCTGCGAATGCCGGTCTCTTCGAGGGGGCCTGAGGCGTTTTCCGCCTCCCGCCGCACCCTCTTCCCGGCCAATCTCCTTATTTTCGCAGATGACGGACGGGGACGGCTATCTGCCGGAAGATCTATTACCGTCCCCGGCTAATACCTCAAAGGGGGTTATTCGGGGTCCTGCGGCCCGACTTTTCCCCCCCTTATAATTTCCCGCTATCTCGAACTGGCCGGGCAGGGCGGCGGGCCTTCCCCTTCGTGGGACGCGGGGCCGCCCGAAGCCGAATGAAGGGGAAGCTGTTTCTCGTGATCGAGGCGCTTCCCCCGTCCTGGCCCAAGCGCAAGGAAGGAGTTTCTTAGCAATGAAGGTGCTGGTCGCAGTTAAGCGGGTCGTTGACTACAACGTGAAGGTGCACGCGCTTCCTGACGGAAGCGGCCTTGATGTCGACGCGAAGCCCGCCGTCAAGCGTTCGATGAACCCGTTCGACGAAATCGCGGTCGAGGCCGCGGTGCAGCTGAAGGAAGCCGGAAAGGCTGACGAGGTGGTCGTGGTGTCGGCAGGCGGCGCGAAGACGGCCGACACGATCCGCGTCGCGCTCGCGATGGGCGCTGACCGCGGAATCCACGTGAAGACGGACGAGAAGCTCGAGCCCCTCGGCGCCGCGCGCCTCATCGCGGCGGTGGCGCAGCGCGAGAAGCCCGACCTCATCGCCTTCGGCAAGCAGGCGATCGACGACGATGCGGCGCAGACCGGCGCCATGGTCTCCGCGATCCTCGGGATCCCGTTCGGCCCCTGCGCGGACAAGGTGGAGCTTGAGGGCGGGACGCTTGTCGTCACTTCCCAGACGACTGACGGCAAGGAAGTCCGGGCGCTCACCCTCCCCGCCGCGTTCGCGTCAGACCTCCGTCTCGCCGAGCCCCGCTACGTGACGCTTCCCTCGATGATGAAGGCCCGCAGGAAGCCGGTCGAAACGCTCGAGGCGGCGACCCTCGGCGCGGACTACGCGCCGAAGCTCCGCACGGTGCGCTTCGACGCCCCGGCCTCCCGCAAGGCGGGCGTTCGGGTTTCGAGCGTCGGGGAGCTTGTCGAAAAGCTCCGCAACGAAGCGAAGGTCCTCTAATTACTTACTGCACGGGCGTATTGGAAATGTCGATTCTTGTTGTTGCTGACTTTAACGAAGGGAGCCTGAAGGCTTCCACGCGCGCTGCAGTGGCTGCGGCGAACCAGGTCGGGGGAGAGGTCCGCCTCCTCATCGCGGGGAAGGGCGCTCGCGCCGCTGCCGGCGCCGCTTCGAAGCTTCACGGCGTAGCGAAGGTGCTCGTCGCCGATTCGGACGCGCTCGAGCACATCGCGCCGGAAACGGTTGCGGAGCAGGTGCTCGCGGTGTCGGAGGGTGCCTCCCACATCTTCTTCTCCTACGGGTTCGCGAACCGCGCCGCGATGCCGCGGGTCGCGGCGAAGCTTGGCGTGCAGCCGCTTTCCGAAATCACTGCGGTTCTCGATCCCCTGACCTTCAAGCGCGGGATCTACGCGGGCGGCGTCATCACGACCGTGAAGGCCCCGGAAGGGAGCCCTGTCGTCGCGACCGTCCGGACGACCGCATTCGAACTCGGGCCTGACGACGGCGCGGCCGCAGTGGAAGAGGTCCCCGCGGTGGTTCCCTTCGCGGGGAACGCCTTCCGGTCGGTCGAAATCGTGAAGAGCGACCGCCCCGACCTTCTCACCGCGAAGCGCGTCGTCGCGGGCGGCCAGGGCCTTGACGAGGAGGGGTTCAAGGCGCTTGAGGCGCTCGCCGACAAGCTCGGCGCTGCGATCGGCGCGACCCGCGTCGTCGTGGACAACGGCCTCTGCCCGAACGAGTGGCAGGTGGGGCAGACCGGGAAGGTCGTCGCTCCTGACCTCTACATGGCGTTCGGAATCTCGGGCGCCCTGCAGCACCTCGCCGGCATGATGGGCTCCAAGGTGATCGTCGCCGTGAACAAGGATCCTGAGGCGCCGATCTTCGACGTCGCCGACTACGGCCTCGTCGGAGACGCCCGCGAGGCGGTCGAAGCGCTTGAAAAGGCGCTCTGACGACCGTGGCGGAGAATAGCGGAGGCCTCGTTTCGACCCTCGGCTTCCGGATCCTTCCGGAAGCAGAGGAGGGCGTGGTGGAGGCCGAGATGGAGGTGACGCCAGCCCTCTCGCAGCCTTTCGGATTCTGCTCCGGGGGCGCGTTCCTCGCGCTTGAGGAAACGCTTGCCGGAGTCGGTTCGCGTCGGATATCGGGCGAGGACGCTCTGCCGCTCGGGATCCAGGTGAGCGCGAACCACGTGAAGGCGGTCCCGGTCGGAGGGCGCGTCCGCGCCGTCGCCCGGGCCCTGCAGCGCGGCTACCGGATACAGGTTTGGAACGTCGACCTCTTCAACGAGGCGGGAGAGCTCGTGTCGAGCGCCCGCGTGACGAACGCCGTGAAGCGCGGGCTCGCTGGCGGCAGGAAGGCGGCCTAGGGGCTGCGCGGCATGATTTCATTGGTTCCGGGGGTGGATCGTGTCCCCGGTTCCGTTTTTCTAGGAACAGGAAAATGACAGCCATTCAGTGGAAGCCGTTGAAGGAATACTCGGACATCCGGTTCGAGTTCTTCGAGGGAATCGCGAAGATCACGATCAACAGGCCGGAAGTGCGGAACGCCTTCTCCCCCGTCACCGTGGCGCAGATGGGCGAAGCCTTCCGGATCTGCCGCGAGCGCTCGGACATCTCGGTCGTGATCCTCACGGGAGAGGGCGACAAGGCCTTCTGCTCGGGCGGCGACATGCACTTCAAGGGCCGCGGCGGCTACGTGGGGCCGGACGGAGTCCCGCGCCTCAACGTGCTCGACGTCCAGAAGCAGATCCGGTTCCTTCCGAAGCCCGTGATCGCGATGGTGAACGGCTACGCGATCGGGGGCGGGAACGTGCTCGCGACTGTCTGCGACCTCACGATCGCGTCCGAAAACGCGATCTTCGGGCAGACCGGCCCCAAGGTCGGAAGCTTCGATGCGGGGCTCGGCGCCTCGTACCTTGCCCGCATCGTCGGGCAGAAGAAGGCCCGAGAGATCTGGTTCCTCTGCCGGCAGTACAGCGCGAAGGAAGCGCTCGAGATGGGGCTCGTGAACACCGTGGTGCCGTTCGAGAAGCTCGAGGAGACGACGGTCGAGTGGGCGAAGCGCATGCAGCAGTACAGCCCCCTCGCGCTCCGGTTCCTGAAATTCGGCCTCAACGCAGAGCTTGACGGCGAGCTTGGCCTCCAGCAGTTCGCGGGCGACATGACGATGCTCTACTACATGACGGACGAGGCGCAGGAGGGCGGGAAGGCGTTCCTCGAGAAGAGGAAGCCCGACTTCTCCAACTCCCCGAGGCTTCCGTAGAGATGGCTTCGGAAAGGGAAGCGCTGCCGGACTCCCTCAGGATCGGCGGCCAGGAGCTTCACGGGAAGGACGCGTTCCTCGAGGCGCTGGAGACCGAGCGGGACCCGTTCACGGCGCGCGTACTCGATTTCTGCGCACGCTGGTGCGGCCCGGGGGAAACGATGCTCCTCCACACTTCGGGCTCGACCGGCACCCCGAAGCCGTTCCTCGCCGGGAAGCGCGAGATGGCGGCGAGCGCCGCGATGACCGTGAGGCGGCTCGGGCTCAGGGCGGGCGACCGCGCGCTGCTCTGCCTGCCGCTTGACTACATCGCGGGCCAGATGGTGGTGGTCCGCGCGATGCTCGCGGGGCTCGAGCTCGTTCCCGTGACGCCGTCCCGGCATCCGTTCGCCGGGCTCTCGGGTTCGGTCGACTTCGCCGCGCTCGTTCCCCTTCAGGTGAAGGCGTCGCTCGAGGTCCCTGAGGAGCGGGAGGCGCTCCGGGCGGTCCGGGAGCTCATCATCGGAGGGGCCGCCGTGGATCCCGGGCTTGCGTCCGAGCTGAAGGGATTCCCGCACGAGGTCTGGTCCACCTACGGGATGACGGAAACGCTTTCCCACGTCGCGCTTCGGCCGCTTTCAGGGCTCGAGGCTGGCTCCTGGTACGAGCCGCTCGACGGGGTCGCGGTCTCTTCGACCGAGCGCGGGACGCTCGCGATCGAGGCACCGGCGATCGGCGTCAGCCGGATCGAGACGAACGATCTCGTGCTCTTCCGCCCCGGAAGCACCCGCTTCCGGATCCTCGGCCGGGTCGACAACGTGATCGACTCGGGCGGGATCAAGGTTCCCGCGGAGCAGGTCGAGGAAGCACTCCGGGATTCGATTCCGGTGCCGTTCGCAATCGCCCCGGTTCCGGACCCGGATCTCGGGAGCGCGGTCGCGGCTGTGGTCGAGGGCGAGCCTGGAATGCCGCTCCCCGACTTCCGCGCGGTGATGAAGGAGAAGGGGCTTTCACCCTACTGGAAGCCCCGGGTCGCGGTCTTCGTCCGGAAGCTCCCCGAGACTCGGACCGGGAAGCTCGACCGGAAGGGAATACGGCTCGCCGCGGCGAACGCGCCCTCGGGGCTGAAGCGGAAGCTCTGATTCCGGCGCTCGGCGAGAAAAATAAGTTGCAGGGATCTTCCTTTTCGCATAAAATCAAAAATTCTTGACCGTCCGCAATTTTCCCGCGGACGGGGCAGGAACCAAATTTTTCTACGGCCGTTCCCAAAAGAATCAGGCGGTTCGGCCGGTTTTCACTTAAAGCTCTAAGCAAAAAGTTAAGAGGTAATTAGCATGGTTGTTATCCGTCTGGCTCGCGGCGGCTCCAAGAAGCGTCCTTTCTACAACATCGTCGTCGCTGACTCCCGCAAGCGTCGCGACGGCGCCTTCATCGAGCGTCTTGGTTACTACAATCCTGTTGCCGCCGGTGCCGACGTCCGTCTCGCTGTCGCCGAGGATCGCGTGAACTACTGGGTTTCCAAGGGTGCCCAGATGAGCGACACGGTCGCCCGCCTCTTCAAGAACCGCGCTGCGCTCGCCGCTCCGGAAACCGCCGAGCAGAGGGCCGCCACCGCTGCGAAGAACGCCGCCAAGAAGGCCGCCGCCCAGGCTGCCGCTGACGCGAAGAACGCCGAAGAGGCTGCCTAGTTCCTAGGCGCCCCATGAGCCCTTGCGGGGCGGCGCGCGCCTGAATGCCTTCCGGCGCGCAAGGCTTCCGCCCTGACGGGTTCTGTCCGGCTCCCTTTTTTCGAACGTCCGGGGTTTTGCGGCGTGCTACGTGTCTCGCCGCTGCGAGTGCTTAACCCCTGTATCTAGTCGTTCGGAAGGGGAGCCTGTTTTTTTGCCTTCGGAAAGGACGAATCATGCCGAATCTGATCGAAGTCGGCCGCACGCAGTCCCCGTATGGGGTGCGCGGCTGGATCCGCGTCGCGCCGGAAGAGGACGGCGCGGTGCTCAGCTCGACCCGAGCCTGGTGGTACCAGCCGCTCGCGGGCGGGGATCCCGTCCGGCTTGAGGTAGAGGGCGTGAAGCCGCACGGTGAAGGCCTCATCGCGAAGTGGAAGGGCTGCGAGAGCCCGGAGGCGGCGAAGGGGTGGAAAGGGCGGATCCTCGTCGACCGCGCCGACTTCCCGGATCTCCCTGAGGGCGAATGGTGGGCCTGCGACCTCGTGGGGTGCAGGGTGCTTACTCCGGCGGGAGAAGAGCTCGGCGTCGTACGCTCGCTCCTCTCGAACGGCGCGCAGGACATCCTTGAAGTGAACCCGGGGTCGGGGAAGAGCCTCCTCATCCCGGTCGTCCCCGCCTACGTCCTCGGCGTGGACGCGGCTTCGAAGCTGATCACGGCCGACTGGCAGCGCGACTGGTCATGAGGGGAGGAATCGAGGATGATCCGGTTTGATGCCGTAACGCTGTTCCCCGAAATGTTCTCCGCAGTCTCCGAGTGCGGGATCACCGCCCGGGCCCGGAAGCGGGGCCTCTGGGACATCGGGCTCTGGAACCCGCGGGACGAGGTGCATGATCCCCACCGTACGGTGGACGACCGCCCGTTCGGCGGCGGCCCCGGCATGGTGCTGATGGCGGAGCCCCTCGCCCGGACCGTCGACCGGATCCGCAGGGCAGGGAACCGGGGGCGTGTCATTTCCTTCGCGCCGTCCGGGAAGAAGCTCGAGGACCGCGACATCGCGGAAATCGTGGAGCGGGACGAGCCCCTCGTCCTCGTCTGCGGCCGCTACGAGGGAATCGACGAGCGGTTCCTCGAGGACTACGTCGACACGCAGTACTGCATCGGGGACTTCGTGCTTTCCGGCGGCGAGCTTCCGGCGCTCTGCCTGATCGACGCCGTGGTGCGCAGGATCCCGGGCGCGATCCGCGACCTCTCGACTTCGGACGAGTCCTTCGCGACCGGGCTCCTCGACTATCCGCACTACACGCGGCCCGAGGCCTGGCGGGGGAAGAAAGTGCCGGACGTGCTCCTCTCGGGGGACCACGCGGCGGTCGACCGCTGGAACCGGGACCGGGCGCTCGAGGCGACTTGCAAATTCCGTCCGGATCTTGTTAAAATTGCTCGTTCCTGCGGATCGCTTTCGAAGGCGGACGAGAAGTCCGTCCGAGAGATCGTCCGGAGGCTGAAGGAAGAGGCATCACCCTCCGGCGCCAGGGCGCCGGAAGCCTGAGGCAGGCTTCCAGTTTTTTCACTACCGTTGTCATCCTACTGCCGCAACCAACACCAATCCCTAATGCCGCAGTGATGGCTGGAGAATTTGAAGTGGCACAGAACATCATCGAAGTCCTTGAGAAGGAAGAAATCGCCCGTCTTGACAAGAAGTTCCCCAAGTTCGGGCCCGGCGACACCGTTGCCGTTTCCGTGAACATCAAGGACGGCGACCACACCCGCGTTCAGGTCTATGAAGGCATCGTGATTGCGGTCCGCAACCGCGGCCTCAACTCTTCCTTCACGGTTCGCAAGATTTCGTCCGGCGAAGGCGTCGAGCGTACGTTCCAGACGTACTCCCCGCTCGTCGGAGCTGTCGAGCTGAAGCGCCGCGGCGCCGTTCGTCGTGCGAAGCTCTACTACCTGCGCGACCGCGCCGGCAAGACCGCCCGCATCCGTGAGAAGCTCACCCGCAAGGACGCCCCGAAGGCCGCCTAAGAAGGGCTTCAAGCCTCTCCCCTTTCGTCCTTTTTCAGAAAGGGGAGGAGAGCGAAGCGGAAATCCGCCCGGAGGAATATCCTCTTTGGGCGGATTTTTTTGCCTTTTGGGTTCGGGAAGAGGAGGGCTGAAGTGGCTGGAAAGAAAGAGGAAGACGAGAGGCTTCGCGAAACGAGGCTCGGGGGCGAGCCTGTGTTCGAGGGGAGGCTGCTCCACGTCTACCGGGACCGCGTGAGGCTTCCGGACGGGCGCGAGTCGACCCGCGAGTACATCCGGCACCCCGGGGCGAGCGCGGTCGTGCTCCTTGACGGGGAAGGGCGGGTGCTTCTCGAGCGCCAGTGGCGCTACCCCCTCTCGAGGGCGTTCTGGGAAATTCCCGCGGGGAAGCTTGACGGCGCTGAGGACCCGCTCGTCTGCGCGAAGCGCGAGCTTTCGGAAGAGACCGGGTGGAACGCGGAAGGCTGGAAGAGCCTCGGGTTCATGTGCCCTGGGATCGGATACTCGAACGAGGTGATCCATCTCTTCCTCGCTAGGGCCTCCGGGGCAGGGCGCCGGCACCTCGACCCGGGCGAGTTCCTCGACCTCGAATGGATGCCCTTCGGGGACGCGGTCCGGATGGCGCTCGAAGGGGGAATCGAGGATTCGAAGACGATCGCCGCGCTCTTCCGCGCCGAGCGCGTCATCGCTACAGGAAAATCTAGGTAGAAAGGAAGTCCCCTGAATGCGGAATGGATGCAGCACCCTCCGGGTCTCTGCAATAATATCGGGTTAGAAGTCCTGCGGAGCCCTTCGATCGGGCGCCGCTCGTCCTTATCCACCAGACCGGCCCGCGGCTAAGGCCGGGAACATACTTGACGATCAGGCAATGTCACAAACTATTCTCCAAAGCATTCCGGTCGGCCAGAAGGTCGGCATTGCGTTTTCCGGCGGCCTCGACACGAGCTGCGCGGTTCACTGGATGAAGACGAAGGGAGCGATCCCCTACGCCTACACCGCGAACCTCGGCCAGCCCGACGAGAAGGACTACGACGCGATTCCCCAGCGCGCGCTCGAGTACGGCGCCGAGAAGGCCCGCTTGATCGACTGCCGCCAGCAGCTCGTCGCCGAGGGCATTGCCGCGATCCAGGCGAATGCCTTCCACATCACGACCGCCGGCCAGACCTACTACAACACCACGCCGCTCGGCCGCGCCGTGACGGGCACGATGCTCGTCAACGCGATGCGCGAGGACGGCGTGAACATCTGGGGCGACGGCTCCACCTACAAGGGCAACGACATCGAGCGCTTCTACCGCTACGGGCTGCTCGCGAACCCGAACCTGAAGATCTACAAGCCGTGGCTCGACGTCCAGTTCATCAAGGAACTCGGCGGCCGCGCCGAAATGAGCGCGTTCCTCCAGGCCGAAGGCTTCAACTACAGGATGTCCGCCGAGAAGGCCTATTCGACCGACTCCAACATGCTCGGTGCGACGCACGAGGCGAAGGACCTCGAGCACCTCAGCACCTCGATGAAGATCGTGGAGCCCATCATGGGCGTCGCGTTCTGGAATCCTGAGGTGAAGATCGAGCCCGAGCAGGTCACGGTCCGCTTCGAGGAAGGCCGCCCGGTCGCCCTGAACGGCGTCGAGTTCACCGACCTCGTGAAGCTCATGTACGAGGCGAACAGGATCGGCGGCCGCCACGGCCTCGGCATGTGCGACCAGATCGAGAACCGCATCATCGAGGCGAAGTCCCGCGGCATCTACGAGGCCCCTGGGATGGCGCTGCTCCACATCGCCTACGAGCGCCTCGTCACCGGCATCCACAACGAGGACACGATTGAGCAGTACCGCGTGAACGGCATCCGCCTCGGCCGCCTGCTCTACCAGGGCCGCTGGTTCGACAGCCAGGCGATCATGCTTCGCGAGTCCGCGCAGCGCTGGATCGCCCGCGCGATCACGGGCGAGGTGACGCTCGAGCTTCGCCGCGGCAACGACTACACGATCCTCGACACCCGCGGTCCGAACCTCACGTACGCGCCTGAGCGCCTCACGATGGAGAAGGGCGACTCGATGTTCACGACGGTCGACCGCATCGGCCAGCTCACGATGCGCAACCTCGACATCGTCGACACCCGCCAGAAGCTCACGATCTACGCGAAGGAGGGGCTTCTCGCGGGCGGCGCGGGCTCGATGGCCCCGATGCTCTCCGGAAAGGCTCCGGAAAAGGCTTCCGAGTAAGGAAGCCCAGGAAGGAGGAGGCCCGTCAGAAGGCTTCCTCCCCGTAGGAAAAGCGCCCCGCGCGCCTTGGCGACAAGGCCGCGCGGGGCGCTTCGCGTGTTTTCAGAAGGAAGTTCTTGAGAATCATGAGCGTTCACCGCAGGCTCCAGCCCGAGCCTTATTCGACCCACGAGCACGGGGACTCGGCCTACGACCACTCGGAAGGGAAGGCGCAGGCGTCGTCTCTCGGGGCGGCCGTCCTCGCGACGCTCGGGTTCTCCGCGGTCGAGCTCCTCGCGGGGCTCGCCGCGAATTCCCTCGCGCTTGTCGGAAGCGCGGGACTGATGGCGGCAGAAGCGACCGCGCTCCTCTTCGCGCTCGCCTCCGGCCTTTGGTCGAGGCACGGCGCGGACGAGGACCATTCCTTCGGGCACGGGCGGCTTGAGGCGCTCGCCGCCTTCGCGAACGGCGTCGCGATGGCGGTGCTTTCCCTCTGGGTCCTCGCCGAAAGCCTGCTGCGGCTCTTTTCGCCGGAACCCGTGGCGGGCGGGATCGTGGCGGCGGTTTCCGCGGCCGGGCTCCTTGTGGCTGCGGGGGCGCTCTTCATCCTTTTCCGGAGCGGCAGAGCTTCGGGTCGGAATGTCCTGCTTTTCTGCGCTGTGCTCGCGGGCCCCGCGGCCGCGCTCGCGTCAGGTGTTTCCTCGCTCCTCGGGGGACCGGCTTCTGCCGACCCGGGCCTCGCGCTAGCTCTCGTCGCGCTTCTTGCGGTCTCGATTGCCCGGATCTTCCGCGGTTCCTGCCGGGTGCTCCTCGACGCGGTGCCGGACGGCGTGAGCTACGAGGCGGTCGGGGACGCGATCAGCGCGGTTCCCGGCATCCTCAGGGTCCACGACCTCCACGTCTGGACGATGGCGCCCGGGCACGGCGCGATCCAGTGCCACGTCCTCATCCGTGACCCGGGGTCCTGGCCCGTGATCCTCGACCAGGTCCGCATCACGATGAAGGGCGAGTTCGGGATCGACCACATCGCGGTGCAGCCCGAGTGGGAGGTGAGGGATTAGTGCCCGGGCTGCGGGCGGCTTCCCCCGGGTGCGGGACCCCGCGCGCTTCCGGAAGGCAGGACTGTCCTCCCTTCCCTTATAATTTCCTTTTTAGTCCTTCATCTTTTCGCGAGAGTGCGATGACCAAATTCGTTTTTGTGACCGGTGGTGTTGTTTCTTCGCTGGGCAAGGGCATAGCTGCTGCTTCCCTCGCCGCGATTCTCGAATCCCGCGGGCTCAAGGTGACCATGATCAAGCTTGACCCCTACATCAACGTGGATCCGGGCACCATGTCGCCGTTCCAGCACGGCGAGGTCTTCGTGACCGAGGACGGCGCGGAGACGGACCTTGACCTCGGCCACTACGAGCGGTTCATCTCGACGAAGATGCATAAGACGAACAACTTCACGACGGGCCAGATCTACGAGTCCGTGCTCCACAAGGAGCGCCGCGGCGAGTACCTCGGAAAGACCGTCCAGGTGATTCCGCACATCACTAACGAGATCCAGGAGTTCATCCTCCGGGGCGTCCGGAATTCCCTTGACGGGCATCCCGACGTCGCCGTGATCGAGATCGGCGGCACGGTGGGCGACATCGAGTCGCTGCCGTTCGTCGAGGCGATCCGCCAGCTCTCCTTCCGCGTCGGCCGCAACAACACCTGCTTCATGCACCTCACGCTCTGCCCCTACATCGCGAGCGCGGGCGAGCTGAAGACGAAGCCGACCCAGCACTCCGTGCAGAAGCTGCGCGAAGAGGGCGTCTACCCCGACGTCCTCCTCTGCCGCTCCGACCGCCCGGTTCCGGAGAACGAGCGCGCGAAGATCTCCCTATTCTCGAATGTCCCGATGGACCACGTGATCTCGGTCTACGACGCGAAGACGATCTACGAGGTGCCGCTGATCCTCCACCGGCAGCACCTGGATGACATCGTCTGCGAGAAGCTCGGGATCGAGGCGAAGCCCGCCGACCTCTCCATGTGGGAGCGGACGGTGAAGCGCTACATGGACCCGCAGGGCGGCACCGTGACGATCGCGATGGTCGGCAAGTACGTCGACTACGCGGATTCCTACAAGTCCCTGAACGAGGCGCTGATCCACGCCGGCATCGCGACGGACACGCACGTCAACGTGAAGTACGTTGACGCGGGCGACATCGAGCAGCACGGCACCGACTGCCTCAAGGGCGTGGACGCGATCCTCGTGCCGGGCGGCTTCGGGAAGCGTGGCGTCGAAGGCATGATCCAGGCGATCCAGTACGCCCGCGAGAACAAGGTTCCGTTCCTCGGGATCTGCCTCGGCATGCAGTGCGCCGTGATTGAGTTCGCGCGCCACGTCTGCGGGCTCGGAAGCGCGAATTCGACCGAGTTCGACATCGACACGCCCCACCCCGTCGTCTCCCTCATCACCGAGTGGCACGACCGGACCGGCAAGGTCGAGCACCGCGACGAGGGCTCCGACCTCGGCGGCACGATGCGCCTCGGGCGTCAGGAGTGCCCGGTCGCCGAGGGAACGCTCGCGAGCAGGATCTACGGCGCGACCGTCGCCGAACGCCATCGCCATCGCTACGAGGTGAACAACTCCTACGTCTCCCAGTTCGAGGACAAGGGCATGGTGATCTCCGCCCGCACCCCGAAGGACCGTCTCCCCGAGATGATGGAGCTCCGCGACCATCCGTTCTTCGTCGGCGTCCAGTTCCACCCCGAGTTCACGTCGAATCCCCGCGAAGGGCACCCGCTCTTCACGGCCTACGTGAACGCCGCCATCGCGCAGCGCGACCGCACGAAGGCCGCGAAGGAGCAGGCGTAAGTGATGAAGCTCTGCGGCTTTGAAATCGGGCTTGACCGCCCGTTCTTCCTCATCGCGGGCCCCTGCGTGATCGAGAGCGAAGCGCTCTGCCTTGAGATCGCCTCGCGGATGAAGGAGATCTGCGGAAAACTCGGCATTCCCTACATCTTCAAGGCGAGCTTCGACAAGGCGAACCGCACGTCCGCCTCGAGCTTCCGCGGGATCGGGATGGAGAAGGGCCTCGCCGCCCTCGAGCGGGTCCGCTCCGAGCTCGGCGTCCCCGTCCTCACGGACGTCCACACGGAAGGCGAGGTGCCCGAGGTCGCGAGCGTCGTCGACGTTCTCCAGACCCCGGCGTTCCTCTGCCGGCAGACCGACTTCATCACGGCGTGCGCCCGCTCGGGCCGACCCGTGAACATCAAGAAGGGCCAGTTCCTCGCGCCCCACGACATGAGGAACGTGGTCGAGAAGGCGAGGATCGCCGCGCGCGAGGCGGGGCTTTCAGATGACCGCTTCATGGTGTGCGAGCGTGGCGCGAGCTTTGGCTACGGGAACCTTGTTTCCGACATGAGGTCGCTTGCCATCATGCGCGAGACCGGCTGCCCCGTGGTCTTCGACGCGACGCACTCGGTGCAACTCCCTGGCGGCAACGGCAGGAGCTCGGGCGGCGAGCGGCAGTTCGTCCCCGTGCTCGCACGCGCCGCGACCGCGGTCGGGGTCTCCGGCCTCTTCATGGAGACGCACCCGGATCCCGCCCACGCGCTTTCCGACGGCCCGAACGCCGTCCCGCTCGGACGCATGGAAGAGCTCCTCCGGTCGCTCGTCGCGCTTGACCGCGTCGTGAAGCAGCCGGGAACCTACCTCGAGGAGAGCTTCGAGTAGGGAAGCAGTTCCATCCGGGCGGCCCTCGAAAGGCCGCCCGGTTTTCACAAAGATTGTAGGTGTTTTCTTTTTCCTGTAAGCAGATACAAGGACCAGATCATGAGTTCCATCGTTGATGTTGTCGGCCGCGAAATCCTCGACTCCCGCGGCAACCCCACTGTCGAGTGCGACGTGTGGCTCGAGTCCGGCGTGATGGGCCGCGCCGCGGTTCCGTCCGGCGCCTCCACCGGCGTCCGCGAGGCGATCGAGCTCCGTGACAAGGATCCGAAGCGCTTCTGCGGGAAGGGCGTCCTTAACGCGGTCTCCCACGTGAACAACGAGCTCGCGGAGGCGGTCCTCGGGATCGAGGCTTCCGACCAGTCCTACATCGACAGCCGCATGATCGAGGCTGACGGCACCGAGAACAAGAGCCGCCTCGGCGCGAACGCGATCCTCGCCGTCTCCATGGCGGTCGCCCGCGCGGCGGCCGAGGAGTCCGGTCTTCCGCTCTACCGCTACTTCGGCGGCGCGAGCGCGGTGACGATGCCGGTCCCGATGATGAACGTGATGAACGGCGGCGCCCACGCGAACAACAACCTCGACCTGCAGGAATTCATGATCGTCCCGTTCGGCGCCCCGACCTTCCGCGAGGCGGTCCGCTACGGCGCCGAGACCTTCCACGCCCTGAAGTCGATCATCTCGGGCCGCGGCATGAGCACCGCGGTGGGCGACGAGGGGGGCTTTGCCCCGGCGCTTGACAGCCACGAGGAGGCGATCGAGCTGATCGTCGAGGCGATCGAGAAGGCGGGCTACCGTCCGGGCGAGGACATCGGCATCGGCCTCGACTGCGCGAGCAGTGAGTTCTATGACGAGGAGAAGAACGTCTACGCGCTCACGAAGCAGGGCAAGACCTTCACCGCCGACGAGTGGATCTCGGTGCTTGACGGCTGGGTGAAGAAGTACCCGATCCTCACGATTGAGGACGGCATGGCGGAAGGCGACTGGGACGGCTGGGCGAAGCTCACGAAGGCGCTCGGCGACCGCGTCCAGCTGGTGGGCGACGACCTCTTCGTCACGAACCCGAAGATCCTCGCGGAAGGCATCGAAAAGGGCGTCGCGAACTCGATCCTGATCAAGGTGAACCAGATCGGCACGCTCTCCGAAACGTTCGAGGCGATCCGCATGGCGCACCGCGCGGCCTACACCGCCGTCGTTTCCCACCGCTCGGGCGAGACCGAGGACTCCACGATCGCCGACATCGCGGTGGGCCTCAACGCCGGCCAGATCAAGACGGGCTCGATGTCCCGCTCCGATCGCATGGCGAAATACAACCAGCTGCTCCGCATCGAGGAGCGGCTCGGCGAAGCCGCCCAGTATCCGGGCCGTTCCGCCTTCGCGCGCTAGGAAGGCGCTCCGCTTGAGGGAACTGGGCAGCCATGCGTCGCTGGAGAATCTGGCTCTGCCTCCTCATCTGGACTCTTGCGATCCTGATCCAGTGGCCCCTCTGGTTCGGAAAGGGCGGCTGGCTCAGGGTGGTCGAGCTGCGGCAGCGCCTCGTAGAGGTTCAGGCCGAGATCGAGCACGAGAAGGCCGAGAACGAGGCGCTCGTCGCAGAAGTCCGTTCGCTTCACGAAGGGACCTCCGCGATCGAGGAGCGTGCCCGCCGCGAGCTCTACATGGTGAAGCAGGGCGAGGTGCTCTTCCGGGTCCAGCGGTCTCCTGAGGAGCAGGCGAAGATCGCGGCCGAAGAGGCGTCGCGCGCCGCCGAGGCGATGCGCGCCGAGTCGAACGCGCTCGCGCGGGCGAAGAAGGAGAACCCGGTCGAGACGGACGACGCCCCCGCGGTGGACGAAGCCGCGATGGCGAAGGACGAGCAGCCCGCGAAGAGTTCGAAGAAGTCCGCCCGGAAAGCAAAGTAGGCAGTCTTTTTAAGCAGGGAAAAAGGCGCTCCCCTCAAGCCTGAGGAAGAGCGCCTTTTTGCTGGGTCTCCGTGACCGGGACCAGGTTGCCGGGGCGGTTTTCCCCCGGTGGCTAGTGCCGGGTCTCGGTGCCGCTTGGCGTCCGGGATTCGAAGAGCGCGCGGACGTCGATCGGGTCGAAGCTGTAGGTCTTCCCGCAGAATTCGCATGTGACGTCGATCGAGCCACGCTCCGCGACGAGCTCAAGCGCCTCCCTTTCCCCGAGCGCCCTGATCATGCCGGAAACCCGCTCGCGTGAGCATCCGCACTCGAACTTCGGCTCCCGGGGCTCGGCCATCCGCGGGTTCTCTTCCCAGAAAAGCCGTGTGAGGAGCTCCCGGGGCTCGAGCTTCAGGAGCTCTTCAGGCGTCACCGTTTCGGCGAGCTTCTGGACTCGGTTCCAGTCCTCCGGGTCGTAGTCCGCGGCCGTCCCCTTCCCGCCTTCGCCCGCCACCTTCTGCAGCATGATCCCGGAGGCCGCCACGGCGTCCGACGCGAGCCACATGCGGGTCTCGACCTGCTCGGAATGCGTCATGTAGGCGGAAAGCGCCTCTGCGACCGACTTCGACCCCGCGATGTCGACGATTCCCTGGTAGCTCTGGGTCCGGAGCGTGGGGTCCGGCTGCACGAGGGTGATCGCGCAGCGGGCTTTCCCGTGGACGTTCACGAGGTCGGAGAGCGTTGCGTCATCCGGAATCCCGCCCGTCTTTTCATCAAGGCGCGCCACCGCGCGGATGCCGAGGTCAGGCTTCACCTCGACCATCGCGAGCCGGACAGGACCGTCCCCCATCAGCTGGAGGAGCACGGATCCTGGGAACGTGATCGAACCCGCGATCATCGCGGCGCCCGCCGTCATTTCCCCAAGCAGCTTCTGGACCGCCTGAGGGTAGTCGCGGCGCTTCAGGATGGCTTGCCACGCCTCCTGGAGTCGGATTGCGCTCCCGCGGGCGTTCGCCCGGGGGAAGTAGAAGTGCTCAAGCTTGTCGTACATGCGGAATCGATCCCTATTGCTGTAAGAAGTGGAAAGCCAATATACCTGCTTATATGGGGACCTGCGAGGCGGTTTTCAATACCTTGGAGGCGGGTGCACGCGGGGGCCCCGGCAGGCCCCGAGCGGTCGTACCATATGAGAATCAGTTTTATCGAGGACCGGACGGCCTTCCCTTTCCCCCGGCGGGAAGCTCGTCCGGACAAGAACAAATGAAGCCAGATCTCCACACGCATTCGACGGCGTCCGACGGGACGCTGTCCCCGACGGAACTCGTGACGCTCGCAGACTCCTGCGGCGTGGACCTTCTCGCGCTCACGGACCACGACACGGTGGGCGGTGTCGCGGAAGCAGCGGCCGCGGCCGCTTCCTTCGGCATCCCCTTCGTGCCGGGGGTCGAGGTCTCGACCCTCTGGCACCATCACTCGATCCACATCGTCGGGCTCGGCGTGAACTACACAGACGGCGTGCTCGACTCGGCCTTCGCCCGGGTCGGAAGCCAGCGGCTCGCCCGCGGGGTCGAGATCGGCCGGAAGCTCGAGGCGCTCGGGTTCCCGGGCGCGTACGAGGGGGCGCTCCGGTTCGCGAAGAACCCGGGAAGCCTCTCCCGCATGCACTTCGCGCGCTGGATGAAGCTGAACCGCTATGTCCCGAACGTGCAGGACGCCTTCGACAAGTACCTCGGGGACGGCTGCCCCGCCTTCGTCGAAACCGTGTGGCCGACCGTCGGCGAAGGGATCAGGATCATCCGGAGCGCGGGCGGGATCCCGGTCCTCGCGCACCCCGGCCGCTACAAGCTCGAGCCCGAGCATCCGCTCTCGTCGCTCGTCGAGCTCTTCGTTTCGGAAGGCGGCCGCGGGATCGAGGTCTGCTCCGGGAGCCAGAGCCCCGACACCGAGCGCTCGATCGAGGCCTTCGCGAGGCGCCACGGTCTGTTTGCGAGCGTCGGCTCCGACTTCCATTCGCTCTCCGGGCACCGCCCGAGGCCGGGTGACCTGCACCCGCTCCCCGAGGGGCTCGATCCCGTGTGGCGTCACATCCCGGGGCTTTCCGAATCGTTCCGCTCGGCTTGATGAAGGGAAGGGGGCGGAACGGGCTCCTTTGCCCTTCCTTCCCCTGATAAACTCTGCCCACCATGAATTCGATCATCCAGCTGATAGCAGTCTGCGCGATCCCGCTCATCTTCTCGATCACGCTCCACGAGGCGGCGCACGGCTACGCCGCGATGCGCTTCGGCGACCGGACCGCGTGGTTCGCGGGCCGCGTCACGCTGAATCCGGCGAAGCACATCGATCCCTTCGGGACAATCATCCTTCCGCTCATCATGCTCGCCGGGTCGGCTGCGACCGGGGCCGCGGGCTTCATCTTCGGCTGGGCGAAGCCGGTTCCCGTGAACTTCGGCGCGCTCCGCAACCCGAAGCGGGACATGATCTGGGTCGCGCTCGCGGGGCCCGCGAGCAACCTCTTGCAGGCGATCCTCTGGGGGATCCTCCTCAAGGTGCTCCTCGTGCTCGGGGTGAGCGAGGAATTCTTCCTCCGGATGGCCGCCTTCGGAATCAGCATCAACATCTTCCTCATGGCCTTCAACCTGATCCCGATACCGCCGCTTGACGGCGGCCGGGTCGCGGTCGGGGTGCTTCCCTGGAGCGTCGGCCGCTACCTCGACCGGCTCGAGCCCTACGGAATGTGGATCGTGCTCGCGCTCGTCTTCGTCGGGGCGAGCGGGTTCTTCGTTGGACCCCTCGTTTCGTTCGGCCAGTCCGTGGTCATGTTTGTCGCGGACCTCTAGGCCGCGGGCCTTTCGTTAGGAGAAGACACCGAATGACGACAGCGAGAACCGGCACGACGCTTTCGATCTGCCCCTGGGTCGAGCGGTTCCTCCCCTGCGTTCCGGAGGACGGCAGCCGGGTGCTTGACGTCGCCTGCGGCCTCGGACGGCATTCGCTCCTCGCCGCGCTCTACGGATACCGGGTGCTCGCGGTAGATCGGGATCCCGCGTTCGCGGGCCGCGCGCTCGGGTTCCCCGAGATCGAGTTCCGGCGGGCTGACCTCGAAAGCGGCGGGTGGCCGCTTGGAAGCGAGAAGTTCGCGGGGATCATCGTCTGCAACTATCTCCACAGGCCGCTCTTTCCCCATCTCGTCGATGCGCTTGAGCCCGGCGGCGTCCTCATCTGCCAGACCTTCACGTCGCCCCAGGCCGAGGTCTTCGGGAAGCCCGCGAATCCGGCGCACTGGCTCCGGGCGGGAGAGCTTCTGGAGCTTGTCAGGCCCCTTGCCGTCGCGGCGTACGAGTGCGGGAAGGCGGGCGGGGCCTATGTCGAGCGGATCTGCGCCGTGAAGGAAGCGAGGCCTGGGGCCGCGCTCCGGTTCCCCTTGCGCTCGAAGTAGGCGGGGCCAGGAAATGCAGTCCCTCCCGTTGTTTTAAAATCGGCTGGCTTATTGAATTTTTCCCTGCCCGGTTGGAGCAGGATCCTCGCCCGGAATTCCGGCGAGCAGGGTTCTTTATGAGGTTTTCCCATGATTAAAGGCGCATTGATCGCGGTCGTCACTCCGATGAAGGAAGACGGATCGGTTGACTTCGACTGCTACAGGAAGCTGATCGACTGGCAGGTGCAGGAAGGCGCCGACGGGATCGTAACCGTCGGGACCTCGGGCGAAAGCCCGACGCTCTCGATGGAAGAGCACACCGCGGTCGTGAAGGCCGCCGTGGAGGCGGTCGCGGGCCGTGTCCCGGTGGTCGCGGGCACCGGCGCGAACAGCACCGCAGAGGCTGTCCGGCTCACGCGCGAAGCGAAGGAAGTCGGCGCCGACTACACGCTGCAGGTCGTCCCCTACTACAACAAACCGACGCAGGAAGGGCTTTTCCAGCACTTCTCCACCATCGCGCGCGAAGGCGGCCTCCCCGTTATCCTCTACAACGTGCCGAGCCGCACCGGACGCGACCTCTCGAACGAGACCGTGCTCCGGCTCGCCGAAGTCCCCGGGATCGCGGGCCTCAAGGATGCGACGGGCGACCTCGCGCGCGAGGAGCAGCTCCTCGCCGCGCTTCCGAAGGGCGCCGATTTCTCGCTCTTCTCCGGGAACGACGACTCCGCCTTCGCCTTCATGGCGGCGGGTGGCCAGGGCGTGATCTCGGTTACGGCGAACGTCGCCCCGCGCCTCATGCACGAGATGGCTGCGGCCGTGTTCTCGGGCGACCTCGCGCGTGCCCGTGAGATCAACGAGAAGCTCCTCCCGCTCCACAAGAACCTCTTCTGCGAATCGAACCCGATCCCCGTGAAGTGGGCGCTCTGGCGCATGGGGAAGATCCCGTCCGGAATCCGCCTTCCGCTCACCTGGCTCTCGAAGGGCTGCGAACCGAAGGTCGAAGCGGCGCTCGCCCACGCCGGGCTCATCTGATCCCATCCTGCATTGAACGCTTTTTTGCTTATATGACGAAAAAACTTTGCCGCGCCGCTCTTCTCGCCGCGGTTCCCGTGCTTGCGCTCAGCGGCTGCTCCTACCTGAACAGCCTCGGCTCCCAGTTCACGACGGACAAGATCCAGTACGAGTCGAGCACGTCGAGGGCGCCGCTCGAGGTCCCGCCGGACCTTTCGCAGCTTCCGCGCGAAAACAAGTACAACGTGCCGGCGCGTCCCGGCGCCGTGAGCGCGACGGACATCTCACGCCGCGCCGAAGCCGAGACGAAGGCGTCGCACCCGGGCGCGACGACGGTCCAGCCCGGATCCGCGAACGTCCTCCCCGTCACGGTGACCGCGAAGGTGATGCACGAGGGCGACATCCGCTGGGTCCACACGAAGGTCCCGGCCGAGAAGCTCTGGCCGGTGGTGCAGGACTTCTGGGCTTCCGTCGGCCTCACGATCCGCAGCCAGGACCCGAAGACCGGCTACATCGAGACCGAGTGGGCCGAGAACAAGGCGCGGCTCCCGCAGGACATCATCCGCGCGACGATCGGGAAGCTGATCGACGCGATCTACTCGACCGGCGAGCGTGACCAGTACCGCTGCCGCATGGAGCGGTCCGAGGACGGCGCGACTGACATCTACATCACCCACCGCTCGATGGTCGAGGTGGTGAAGGGGAGCCAGAACGACCAGACCGTCTGGCAGCCGGGCCCCCGCGACCCGCAGCTTGAGGCCGAGATGGCGACGCGGCTCGCACAGAAGATCGAGGAGGAGTTCAACCCGAACCTGAAGAAGTCCGAGCTGCCGTCCGTCAAGGCCGCGAAGGCCGAGAAGGCGGCGGGCGACACCGGGCTCTCCACCCCGGTCTACAAGAGCGAGATCGTGAACGGCGCGGACGGCAAGGCCGCCGCCGTCATCATCAAGGAGCCGTTCGACCGCGCCTGGCGCCGCACGGCGCTCGCGATCGACCGCATGAACTTCACGGTTTCCGACCGCGACCGCACGAAGGGGATCTTCCTCGTGAAGTACCTCGATCCCTCGTACGAGGAGGAGATGAAGCGGAAGCAGGGCTTCTTCACAAACCTCTTCAGCCAGACGAAGACGATTGAGCCGCCGCTCTACGAGATCAAGCTCGCGAACGAAGGCACGCAGACCCGGCTCACCGTCCTCGACGGGAACGGGAACCCGGACAAGACCGGTGTCGCGCCGAAGATCGTGACGCTGCTCGGCGAGCAGACCCGATAGGGCCGGAGGGCGGCGGGGCGCGAAGCCCCGGCCGCTTCGCCGGGAATCCCGGGGGCGCAGCCTGCCGGGGAAAGGGAGGAAGGGCGACGGGCCCTTCCGACGGCTTCCGTGCCCTTTTCCCGCAGGCCCCGCCCCCGCAGTTTTTCTAAAAAGAAAGGAACATGGCACTCGCAAAGGACACGACGCTTTTCCGCGACATCACCGCGTGGCGCCCTGAGGGCCGGCTCGTGCGAAGCCGCTACGC
This sequence comes from uncultured Sutterellaceae bacterium, assembly GCA_902797695.1. Lineage (GTDB taxonomy): Bacteria > Pseudomonadota > Gammaproteobacteria > Burkholderiales > Burkholderiaceae_F > Mesosutterella. The sequence goes on along the minus strand of CADBTW010000043.1, from coordinate 9,755 downwards.
GGCGGCCCTGGTGCTCTGGGGACTTGTCGCGGCGCTCGGCGCGGCGCTCTTCTGCTTCGCGCTCGGCACGGGCCGAACCCCCGCCGCGGGGACGCTCGCCGCGCTCGTCGGCACCTGGTTCATCGGGGTCGCGTCGGTCCGCCGCCTCCACGACATGGGGCGGCCCGGAGCGTGGGTCGCCGCCGTGTTCCTCGTCCCCGTGCTCGGCTTCGTCCCGCTCCTCATCACGGAGTCGAAGCCCGGCGCGAACCGCTGGGGCGAGAACCCGAAGGGGATGCTGCGGATCGACGACCCGCGGCTCCTCGCGAAGCTTCACGATGAGGCCCGGCCGGGGTCCGTGATGGACGAGGTCGGGCCGAAGGCGAAGGACGAAGGAAAATAAGTTCCCTCCCCTTCTCCTCTGACAAGGACAAGGCTTGCAAATGGAAAAGAAAAAGATCGAAGAGGGCGACCTCGTCACGGTCCACGTGACCGTCTGGGACCTCCAGGGGAACGTGGTGGACGAGACGGGGGAAGAGGGCGTGACGCTCCGCGCGGGGAACGAGGACGTCTTCCCGCGCATGGACCAGGAGCTCCTGAAGCATAAGGACGGCGACCGGTTCGACCTCGTGCTCGAGCCCGAGGAGAGCTTCGGGGACTTCGACGAGAACCTCGTCTATCTTGTCCCCGCGGAGCGCCTCGGCGTGAAGGAGCCGAGGAAGGGCATGCGCTTCGCGCACATTCCCGGGGTTCCCGCGGACGGCGGCCGGGGCTACATCGTGACCGACATCGGGGACGGCATGGCGGTGCTGGACGGGAACCACCCGTACGCGGGATGGACCCTGCGGTTCGAGATCACGGTGCTTCGCGTCGAGACCGTGGAGGATGGCGACGTGAACGAGTCCGACTTCTTCATCCCGGATTTCCTCCGCGTCGCGAACGAAAAGGTGAAGGAAGAGGCCGAGGACCGGCTTGAAGTGGACGAGGCGCGCCGGAAGCTCGCGGAGGAAGAGGAGCGCGAGGCGAAGCGGGAGGAGATGGAAAAGCCGGCTGAAGCGCTCGGCACCGGGCTCTTCACGTCCTTCATCCCGAAGAAGGGGAACTAGCGCCGTGCCGGAACTCCCAGAGGTCGAGACAGTCAGGCGGTACCTCGGAGAGAAGCTCCCGGGAAAGCGGATCGAGTCGGTCGACGTGCGCCTCCCGAGGCTCGTCCGGAACAGGACTCCGGAAGAGTTCGCCCGGGCCCTTTCTGGCCGCGCGTTCACGGGGGCCGGGCGGAAGGGCAAATATCTTTTCCTCCCGCTTGACGGCCCGGAGTCGCTCCTCGTGCACCTCAGGATGACGGGACGGATGATCTTCGAGGAAACGCCGGGTCCCGGGCTCCCGCCGCATACGCACATCGTCTTCCGCCTTTCCTCGGGCCGCCTTTCCTATGGCGACGTCCGGACGCTCGGGTGCCTCTGGATCGTTCCGACGAAAGGGCCGACCGGGATCCCGGGCTACGACACGCTGGGGCCTGACGCCGTGTCCCCCGGGTTCACGGGGGAAATTCTCCGCGCGGCGCTCCAGCGGGTCCGGAAGCCCGTGAAGGCCGTGCTCCTCGACCAAACGGCGGTCGCCGGAATCGGGAACATCTACGCGGACGAGGCGCTCTTCCTCGCCCGGGTGCGGCCTGACCGGCCGTCGCGCACGGTGACGGCAGAGGAAGCGGACTCGATCGTCCGCGCCGTGAAGGCCGTGATGGGGGAGTCGCTCGGTGCGGGCGGCACCACGTTCCGCGATTTCCTGAACGGCGAAGGGAAGGAGGGCGGGAACGTCTCGAACCTCCGGGTCTATGAGCACGAAGGCGAGCCCTGCCCCGTTTGCGGAACCCCGATCGAGCTCTCGCGGGTCTCGGGCCGCGGCACGCGCTTCTGCCCGAAGTGCCAGAAGTAGCGGGGAATCAGGCGGGGTAGGCCTTCCGCCTCAGGATCCGTTCCGCCATCGCCCGGTAGAACTCGTAGCGCTTCGGGTCGATTTCGCCCGCGTCGAGCGCCGCCTTCACGCCGCACCCCGGCTCCGTGAGATGCCGGCAGTTCGCGAACCGGCAGCTGAAGGCGTGCCGCGCGATGTCAGGCATCCCGCGGATGACGTCCTCTAGCCCCAGGTGCTCGAGCCCGAACTCCTGGAATCCGGGTGAGTCCACGATCGCGCCGTCCGCGCCGAACCCGTGCCAGCGGGTCGCCGTGGTGGTCTGCTTCCCGAGGTCGAGAGCCTCGGAGAATTCCTGCGTCTCCGCGCGCGCTTCCGGAATGAGGAGGTTGAGGATCGTCGACTTCCCCATGCCGGACTGGCCGATGAGGAGCGTGCGGCGGCCATGGAAAAGGGGTTCAAGCGTTCCAAGCGCCTTTTCAGGGTCGTTGCCGGCCGAAACCGACGCCGTGCGGCAGCCGAGCGAGGAGAGGAGGGCGAGAGCCCGGACAGTCTCGTCCGCTCCCTCCGCGATGTCGGTCTTGTTCCGGATGACGAGCGGCTCGATCCCGGCCTTCGAGGCCGCGAGGAGCGCCTTCCAAATGAACCACGGGTTGAAGGTCGGGCGGCTCGCGAAGACGACCGCGACCTGGCCGATGTTCGACGCGAGCTCCTTCACGCGCCATTCGTCGCTTCTGTAGAGGAGTGTCTCCCGCGGGAGGATCTCCTCGATCGCGACGATGCCGCCCGAGGGCTCCGAATACCGCACGAGGTCCCCGACCACCACGTCGCCGCGCTTCCCCCGGCGGTGCGCTTCGTAGAGCGAGCCGTCAGCGGCCCTTACGTAGTGGTGGCGGCCGTGGCTCTCGGTCACGCGGCCGACGGGGAGGCGTGAAGTGTCGGAAGAGGGCTTCTTTTTTGCGGGTCTTGCCATGTCGGGCGAATGTCGGGAGGAGGAAGCGGCCGGGACTGGCACCCTCGCGGGATTAGAATTCCGGCAACGCATTCAGCCCCATGGCGCCTGAAGCGGGGCTTCCGGCGCCAAGAGGGGATTCCAAGGAAACAGTAAATGGCAGAAATTGTACGCGACCCGATCTACTCCGAATCGAACCTCATCTGGATCGACCTCGAGATGACCGGGCTGCAGCCTGAGGTGAACCGCATCATCGAGCTCGGCGCGATCATCACGGATTCGCAGCTCAACATCCTGCACGAGGGTCCGGTGATCGCGATCCACCAGGACAAGGCGATCATGGACTCGATGGACGAGTGGAACACGAAGACGCACGGGAACTCCGGCCTCACCGCCCGGGTGCTTGAGAGCACGATCGACGAGGAGCAGGCGACCGACATCTGCATCGAGACTTTCTCCCGGTTTGTTCCCGCGGGGAAGAGCCCGATGTGCGGCTCGACGATCGGCCAGGACCGCCGCTTCATGGCGCGCTGGATGCCGAGGCTCGAGCAGTTCTTCCACTACCGATCGATCGACGTCTCGTCGGTGAAGGAGCTCGTGAAGCGCTGGAAGCCCGAGGACGTGTGGGTGTCCTGCCGCGCGACGAAGCACCAGGCGATCTCGGACATCGAGGAGTCGATCGAGGAGCTCCGGCACTACCGGAAGCTCGACATGAAGATCTGATTCCCTCCGGGAACTCGTTTCGGGGCGGGATGTTCCGCCGCGGGCGAGGCTACAGGTAAGGAAAAGCCGGCGCGGCCCCTCTTCGGGCGCGCCGGCTTTTGCGTGTACGGCGGTAAGTGGCTAGCCCGCTCCTTCCTTCCCTTCGGAGGCACGGGGCGGCTCTTTTTCCGGCTCTTCATTTGGGGCATCGGGAGCGTCGCTGCCCGAGGTGATCGCCTCGGCCGCGGGAGCCGGGGTTGCCGCGGGCCTCTGGAGCCAGGCCGTGAATAGCGCGGAGCCGAGCGAGAGGAAGATCGGCCCCAGCAGGATCCCGAGGAACCCGAACGAGATCATGCCGCCGAAGACCCCGAGGAAGACGAGCGCCATCGGGAGCGGGGTTCCCTTCGAGATCAGCATCGGCTTCAGGAAGTTGTCGACGCTCGAGACCGCAAGCGTCCCCCAGAGGGCGAGGAAGATAGCGAAGCCGGTCTCGCCCTTCAGGTAGAGCGCGACCGCGACCGGTCCCCAGACAAGCGGCGGCCCCATCGGGACCATCGAGAGCACGAAGACCATGAATGCGAAGAGGGTCTTGTGCTCGATCCCGCAGATCCAGAACCCGATGTAGGCGAGGAGCGCCTGGCCGAGAGCCGTGCCGAAAATCCCGAAGACGACGGACCGGGTCGTGTTGACGAGGATCGAGCCGAAGGACTTCGAGAGGTTGCCGCCCACGCGGTCGAGGGCTCCCTGTACCTTCTGCGCGAGCGCCTCTCCGTTCCGGAAGAAGACGAACGCGATCGCGGCGATGAGGAGGAGCTGGACGAGGATGTTCGCGACCGACGCGGTCGACGTGATGATGCCCTTCGACCCCGCGGTCGCAAGCTGCTTCAGCGCGGCGGAGACCTCCGGGTACTTGAAGATCTCGAGAGGCTGCCTCAGGTACGGGCCGACGTAGGGGAGCGACGTGACCCAGGCGGGAAGCGGCATCCCTTCCGCGATCCACTCCCGTATGAGGATCACGGAGGACGAGATCTGCTGCACGACGAAGACGATGAGGATCGTGAGCGGGATGAGGACGATCACGGCGATCAGCGCGACCATCAGCACGGCGGACGCCGTCCTGCGGTTTCCGGTGAGGCGGTCGACCCGGAGGAAGAAGGGCCACGTCACGACGCAGAGCATGGCGGCGACGAGGATCGCCGTGCCGAACGGCGCCACGACGAAGTAGCAGCCGATCGCGATCGCGACGCCGAACGCCACCTTGACGAGGAGGTCGATCCTGTCCCCGAGGGAATTCTTCAGGCCTGAAAGCTGGAGTTTCATGGTGATGAAAATCCTGTTGTTGGCCGGGATTGCCGGCGGGATTCCCTAATCGTACCGCACGGGAATCCCGTCATTCGCAATTGCGGGACTTTTCAGCTACAATCCCCAATCTGCGTTCAGGCAAAGCCTGAAGGCCCGGTGTCCCCGTAGTTCAACTGGATAGAACGAGCCCCTCCTAAGGGTTAGATCCGAGTTCGAGTCTCAGCGGGGGCACCATCTAATCAATAAAATCAATATGTTGTAGCCATGTTTTGGTCGTGGACTACATAATGGACTACATGAAGAGCCTTGCTAGGCCGTTAGTCCCAACCCCCTCGAAATCCGCTTGAAGCCCCTTCGGGTTTTGCTCTGTTTTTCCCAATACTACGAGCCTATATAAAATCGTGTGGAATTTGTGGATCTGTGGAACAAGCACGTAACATACTGATTTTAAATATCGTTTTTGTTCCACAACTTTTGGGGGTCTTCGTGGAACACAGGCAAAAATGCCGTGGATCACGGCCTGAAGCAGCAAAAAGCGGGGCCGTTTCCAGTCCCGCTCCTCCGTTTTGCCCCTGCGGCGCCCCGCGCTACAGATCACCTTCAGCTATCCGCTTCAGCGCTTCGACCTTGAAGGCCAAATACCTTTGACCGGCAGACATCCCGGCGTACTGTACCCGGCCCCGCTGGGCCGCATGGAAGTACCACGGGCGGCTTTCTCCCTCGTTCCCCGCAAAGCATTCCGCAGGGAAGAACCGCATGGCTGCATTTATGCTCTGACCCTCAAGGATCTTGTCCTTGAACGCCTTCGGAATGAAAAAAACCGTTTCCGGGTTCCTGCGGATCGACTCGGGCGTATCGGGCACGCTGTTCCAGTCGGAGGCCGTCCGCAGCGAGGCATCATCCGTTACCGTGCTGAAGATGATTCCAAGCCTATCCTGATAGGAGGGCGCCTTGTACAGCACGTTTCGGCCTGCTGTAGCATCAAACTGGTCGGCCTTCGAGGCCACTATGCCTAGGATGGCCTCCGCAATGTCCTGCACCTCGCCAGCTGTTCCTCTGAAGGTACTGGCTGCGCTTTCCCAGCAGGCCCCTATGGCCTTGAAGATCGCTTCTTCCGTGTACTGGGGCGGCAGAATCCCGTACTCGCGGGCTAAGAGCAGGGCCGCAGCGTAGGCTTCAAAGCTTTCGCGCACATCAATCAGCTGCTGGGCCTCGAGCCTTGAAAGTTTCCCGGGCGCCAGCCGCGCCCCGGCCTTGTCCCTGAGGCTGAAGAAGTGGTCTTTCCACGCCTCAAGGCCGTCCCGTTCTACCGAGGCAATGATGGCCTTAAGCCATTCGTTCCCTGCCGTTCCGTAGGCCTCATGCTCAGCCGCCCGCTTCAGCTGCGCCGCCCATTTGGCTGATTCCTCAATACTGCTGAAGCCTTCGCGCTCGCAGCATCCGTAGCCTCCCTTGGGCTGAGCCTCCACGCAGGGTACGCGCCGCTCGGCGCCTACAGCCATTGTGATCTTATGCCGCAGCAGATAGACCTGAGGGGGGATTTCCGAAGAACTCAGGAAACCCTCGCTCCACGAATGCTGGCGGCGCAGCGTGAGGTTGATTGACTGCCGGGTGCGCGGGGCCTCGTTCCCCAGCGTCAGGGCGATCTTTTCAACAAATTTCGGGTTTCCCTGCTGCACTTCGTCCAGTATGGCAAGAGTGCCGTTTGCCCGGGCCATGATGGCCTCGGCGCCCCCGCGTGAAGTGTCGCAGGATCCAAAGCGAAGCCCCGGCCGAGCGCTCCCGTAGATCGAGCAGGCGGCCTTCAGGCCGGTGGATTTGCCCACCCCGGACTTGCCTACAATGTTCAGCCCCCGGGACGGCATTCCGATCAGGCGAAACAACGCCCCGGCAAAGCCCACGCCCAAGCAGGCAACAACGCGAGAGGATTTGAGCGCGGGCAGGGCGATCTTCTGCTGCCATTCCTCGAGACTGCCCCGGCTTTCGTCCGGCGCCTCGCGGCCTGTGTAGAAACACCGCATCCCATCACGGCACGCCCCCAGCACTTCCCCGCCCGGCTTCATGAAGCAGTAGCCCTCGCTGCCGTCCACCCATCCGCAGTAGTCCACGCCCCGGAATGAAGGCACCTTGTCCTTGGGAAAATTGGCAATGAGTTCGCAAATCAGCCTCTTGCCGTTCTGCATTGAAAGGGCTTTATCCTCAAGCCCGGCGTTCACAAGATCAGACACAAGCCGGTCGGGCTTTGTCACAAGATCCTTGGATACGCTGATTTCGACCGGGGGATCATCATCCTCCCCGTAAACCTCCAGCATCAGGCCGCGCTCCCGTTGGTCTTCGGCCTTGTACTGGCCCGTTACGCGGATCAGGGTGCAAAGCGGGAAGTTATTGTCGTTGCCCTTGTCCGTCATTTTGTGGGCGTAGTAATAGCGCCCCTCGGGAACATACAGGTAATCCTTCCCCACCACCTGAGGAAACAGCCCCTCGGGATCACCCAGCAGCGCCCGCGTTTCTTCCTCATCCTTAAACCCGTTTTGCGCCGCACGGCAGTACTTCACGAAATCCGCATAGCTGACGCGAAGCCTCCGGCAGTAGTCCTTCATTGTCCGGCCTTGGCAATGGGCATGGAGGCAGACAATGCGGCCCAAGAAGAAGTCTTTCCCCTGCTTGTCAGATCGAGCCTGAACTGTCGGGGGGTAGTAGACGCAGGAAGTATCGTTGCCCGCAGCCTTTTCCGTATGCTCATCCTCGAACGGACAGGTGCAGATGATGCCTCCGTCAGGCCGCACTTCCCCCTCGGTCAATCCTCGGTCAAGCAGGGCGTTTAAAACCGGGTCTTCGTCAGCCCTCGGGATCGGAGCGCTGCCCGCCGCCTCAGAAACGCGCTTGGAGGCAGTCGGACAAGCCGGGGCAGTAACTGCTCCCTCTTGCCCGGCGCGGGCCTCCAAGGGCGTTTTAAGGGCGCTTACGGCCTTGTCCACGGAAACCGGGGCGCCCGCGTGGAAAGAATGCTTTGCTGCCCGACCGGGAACATACTGCAAATGCTCGGGCTTTCGAGCCGTGGGGTCGAAGAAGCCAGCCCCGCCGACCGGCTTGAAGCCCTTGCCCGTAAGCTCTGCGCTCAGCCTTTGGGCGCAGCTGTCGTAAGCCGCCAGCCGCTCCTGAGCCGTTGCCTCGCGGTCAAGCTCAATGACAAGCTTGATATGGGGTTGCTCTTCTGTGTGGCTCGCGGTGGTGAAGCAGAAGAAAGACCACCCGAAGGCCGCTGCGGCCTGCTGGAGCGCGCGCGATACGGCCTTGTTCCCTTGGTCGTAATCGATAACACAGAAGGCTGATCCAAGGGGTACGCTCTTCGCAGCCCTCGAGTTGTTGGGGAACTGTGGCGCGAAAAGGGGGCCGGTCAACGCAGCCTTTTCCTCGGGTGTTCCAGCCCACAAAGGCCGGAGCGTCAGCGCGTCATAGAACGCCCGAAAGCTTTCCGCAGCGTGAGGCTCCGCAACCGTAGAACGGACGCCTTTGACAATGCTGTACTTAATTTCCGTCATGGGCTGAATCCTCCGCTGCATACACCCGCAGGCCCAGCCTCGCTTCAATTGTCTCAATAGAATGCGAGCAGAACTCGGAAATGCCGGTTAAAAATCCCAAGGCCTGACTCACGGAGTAGTCCGTGCAAAGGCTCTTTTCCTCGGGATGAAAGTGCCTGTAGGCCATTAACTCGGACAGGCAGGCCAAAACGCAATTGATTTCACCCTGAACTTCAGCCAGCCCGCCCCGTGCGGCCTCAAGGTTTTGGCGCGTGGGGGTTTGCAGCTTTCGTAAAGCGTTCGAAAGGGTGTAGAAATTAATGAAGTCTTCGTCCGGGAAACATTCGGACAGGAAGGAATGTTCGCGCTTAAAGCAGGATTCGCTCATGGCTTGGCTCCTAGAACTGATTGGAGGAAACCGTTCACCCCTGCGAAAGGGCGGGCGGTACCGTGCGGGTTCGCAGACCGGGTTCTAGGAACCGGCACGCCCGAAGGCGTCCCGCACGGCACGCCCATAGAAGCTGCGGGCGCACTAGTGCCATGAGATGGAGCAACAAAAAACCGCGCTTGGAGAAGTGCGGCGATTGCTCGCCTAGAACCGTTCGGCCTGCGAAAGCCGTATCCGCTTGTTAATACGGATGGACGCAGTTTAGCACCGCTGGGCCGTTTGCTGGATTTCATTTTCATGATTCACGCCCCTCAGCAATGGCCTACCGGGCGGGATTGCTGCTGTTCTCTCGTTGCCAAATCCCAAGCGGCCACTACATAAATTGTTAGCCCGGCAAGGGCGCACGACACGAGCGCCAAGGCTCTAGCGTGCCGCTCGGCCTCCTTGTTGTTAAGGCTTTCCAAGTACGAGCAGGCGGCGTAAAGTTTTTTCCCAAAATCAGAAGGCAGCGCAGCGCCTTCGAAGTGAACCCCTCCCAGCGAGGTAAGAGGATCCACAAGAGCCATAGAGGCTTTTCTCATTTCAAGATCAGAATCGGGAAATTCTTTCATGAATTGTTCGCAATACGCCTTGCAGAAAGGCTGAACGACATCCCGGTACGAAAGTTCTTTGATTTCTCCGTTATTATTCTTTTCGCTCATTCCCTTGCCTCCGCTTTCTTTTCGATCCACGCTTTCACCTCAGAAAGCCGCCAAACGACTACGCGATCAGCCAGCTTGATAGCCCTAGGGAAGCGGCCTTCCCCTGCCATTCGATAGATGGCATCAGGTGAAACCGCGAGCAGGCGGGCTATGTCCTTGGCTCTGATCATCTGCTGCTCGTGAAGATCCTGGAATTGAAAACCAGGCTGACGGTGCATAGTCCCACCAAATCCGCCCGATGAATCCCAGAAATCCGCCCGGGCGTCCCACCTCCGCCCGGCGGCGAAATTGACCTGAGT
>CADBTW010000042.1 GCA_902797695.1 uncultured Sutterellaceae bacterium | reverse complement strand
TTGATTTTTCCGATTTCTCCCCTACAGGAAAGCCTTTTGAGGGGAAACCTTTTTCAGGCCTTACCCACTCGATTTAGCGAATAACCAATTTTTTATTTCAAAAAAATTGAAATTAATTTTCTTTATTCTGTTGTTTTGCCAAAATTCAGTTGAAAATATCGAAAGCAAAATTAGAGTTTATATTGGCCAGTGCGGCCTGAAATGTGAGTTTTTCCTCTATTCCGTTTTTGTTTTCCAATTACGGATTATGTCCATTTTACGCAATAGCCTGTCAAAATGAAATTTGCTTCACCTCGAGTAAAGATTTGGCTAACAAATACGGCCCGCGCCTGCGTTTTTTTCCTTGTTGCGTTACTGGCCTTTGAGACGGTACGTCTTGCTTTTTTCTTTTTTTATAGAAATGAGCAGACCTTAACGCAGGAGTTGCCGGCTTTGCTCATGGGGCTGAGGCTGGACGCAAAATGGTTTGCCATCATGCTGATACCGGCTTGGGTCTTGTGGGGAGTCAGCGGAATATATGGCCGGGTGGAAAAGCTTCCAAAGCTATTTGCCATAGTTGCTGTCGTTCTCTTCGCCCTCCTCGACCTGATCAACTTTGGTTTTTACGGGTTCTACTCGACGCCGATCAGTTCGGTGATATTCGGCTTTATTCAAGACGATACAAAAGCAATTACCACGCAGATCTTGCGGGATTGGCCGGTTACGACCTATGTCGTAGCCCTATGCATTCTTTCCGCAATGCCCTGTCTAGCCTATCGCTACACGAGTTTTCAAAACGTTCGCTTACCGTCAGCAGCAGGGAAAACTTCGATTTTGGCAGTGTTGATATTTGTGCTTTTGTCAGTCGTGCTTGGGATGCTTTGCAGGGGGAGCTTCGGGACCTTTCCTCTCCGGGCACAGGACCTTTCAGTAAGCACTGACGAATTCATTAACACAACAGTCGTAAACGGACCCTTTGCGCTGAATGAGGCGAACAAGTCCAGGAAAATGCTCGACCTGAAGGGAGATGTGGCTGCGGGCCTGCGTGGTTTTGGGTTTGAAAACCCTGAGGGTGCGGAGGCTCTTTTGAACGGGGTAAGGCCCGGCATTCCGGAAGCACGTGCTCCTCTTGAAAAACCGCATGTGGTGCTTGCCGTCATGGAATCAATGGGGCGGACGCTGTTCGAAGCGGATTCTCCAACCAACAATACCCTTGGAAGACTCAAACCCGAACTTCGGGACGCATCAGTGTATCGAAATGGAATTTGCGCTGGTTCCGGTACTTTCCCGTCCCTTGAGGGAATACTTTTTGACACGCCATATACGCCCCTTACGCAAAGCCGTTACGGGAAACAGCCTTTCCCGTTTTCAAAGGCATTTGCGTTCAGGAAAGCAGGATATGAAACCGTTTTTCTCACGTCCGGATCAGAAAGATGGCGTGAAATCAGCTCTAACTTTCCGCGACAGGGTTACGACCGCATTTTGGGTGCTGAGGCAATAAAGGCCAAATATCCCAAGGCAGAGACCGGAACATGGGGCATAGGGGATGCCTGGATGTTCCGGTATGCGGACTCCCTTCTTTCCGAAGCGGACCAAAAGGGCAAAAAGCTTTTCATAGTCATGCTCTCAACCACCAACCACGGTCCGTACAAGGTTCCTGACGGCGTTTCAACTGAACCGGTAAATCCCAGGGAGATTCCTTCCTACGTCATGGATGACAGGGCATCTGGAGAAATCCGGCTTAAGGAGCAGACCTATCAGTACGCAGCCTCATCCCTGGGGGATTTCGTCAATTCTTTACGGGGAAGAGGATTCCTGCAGAAAACGATCGTGGCGGCTACTGGTGACCACAATACGCGGCTTAAATTCGAACCCACCGGCATTTGGCACTATTCACAGGGAGTGCCCCTGATTTTTTGGGTTCCTGAAAGCCTGCGGGAACAGAACCCGAGGAGTTTTCCCATCTCAAGCTGGGTCAGCCACAGAGACCTGCTGCCTACGATTGAGGCGCTCGCACTTGGCAAAAAACCAGATCCGTGGGAGGGAAGGGCCCTTTTCAGCGATGAGCATTTTGACGTCGCGACGAGTTTCTTCGGGCTCGGGAAAGATGGTTTTGCTATTTCCAATGCCGGCGCTGCGTCAGTAGACGGCAGCATGAACAGATGCTTCGCATGGCATGGCGATCGACTGGAGCCTGTCGCCTGCACCGGGAAATTGAAGGAACTTGGTGATGCGGCAAGGGCTCAGCGTGCGCTGGCAGACTATGTTGTCCGTTGCGGTGCCCTGAACTTGGCTGAGGGTAAATGCAAGCAACATTAGCAGGAAAGCCTTGTCCGTGTTTCCACGGGCAAGAAAAAGAAAGGTTTCTGGCTGACAGGGGAACTGTGCAGAGTTACCGCTGACCGGAACTGCCAGAAGATCGCCTGGATAAGATGCCCGCTCGAACGATCGCTCTCAAGGTAAAGGGGCTGGGACGCTTTTCCGCAAGCCCGTCCTGAAGTCCCCTAGAATCTTCTGAAACTCCCGCCTATCTCTTTATCGAACGGGATAAGCGGGCTTCATTTCCTGTCCCTTCAGTTCGGAGTCCACTATGCCGGGTTCTTCCTTCGGCCGTCTTTTCACTGTCACGAATTTCGGCGAAAGCCATGGGCCCGCGATCGGCTGCGTGGTGGACGGGTGTCCGGCAGGGCTGCCGCTTTCCGAATCGGATATCCAGCCGGACCTCGACCGCCGCCGCCCCGGGACGAGCCGCTTCGTCACGCAGCGCCGGGAGGGGGACCGGGTCGAAATACTTTCCGGGGTCTACGAAGGCGTGACGACCGGTACCCCGATCGCGCTCCTCATCCGGAATACAGACCAGAGGAGCAAGGACTACAGCGCGATCGCGGACAAGTTCCGCCCGGGGCACGCGGACTTCGGGTATTTTTCGAAGTTCGGTGTCCGCGACCCGAGGGGAGGCGGAAGGTCCTCGGCCCGCCTTACCGCGCCCACCGTTGCCGCAGGCGCGATCGCGAAGAAGTGGCTTCGGGAAACGCTTGGTGCCGAAACCCGAGCCTGCGTGACGAGGGTGGGCCCGGTTGAGTTCCCGGTCGAGGACTGGGAAGTACGGGAACGGAACCCTTTCTTCGCCCCGACCGCGAACGAGGAACTCATCACCCGGGCCGAGGCGCTCCTTGACGACCTGAGGCGAGAAGGGGACTCCATCGGCTCACAGCTCCGGATCGAGATCACGGGGCTCCCTGCAGGACTCGGGGAACCGGTCTACGACCGGTTCGACGCGAGGCTCGCCTTTGCCCTCATGGGGCTCAACGCCGTGAAGGCGGTTTCGATCGGGGAAGGCTTTCGGGTCGCCGGAATGCGGGGGTTGGAGAATAACGACGAAATGACCGAGGACGGGTTCGCGACGAACCACGCGGGCGGAATTCTCGGCGGCATCACGACGGGAGCCCCGGTCGTCGCTGAAATCGCCATCAAGCCGACTCCTTCTATCAGGAAGGAGCAGAGGACCCGTAACACGGCGGGCGAACTGGTCACGATCTCGACCACCGGACGACACGACCCCTGCGTCGGGCTTCGGGCGGCGCCGGTTGCCGAAGCGCTTGCCGCGCTTGTCGCGATCGACTTCGCGCTTCTCTCGCGCTCGCAGCTAGAGGATCTTTCCTAGGTTTTCGGCTGGAAACGCCCGCCGCTAGGCAGTTTCTCTCACTCGCTTTCCCGACATTCTCTGCAGGAGGGGCCCCGTTGGGGGTATCTTTTTCTCTTAAGCGGTCTGAGCCCGGACCGGGTACCCGGAAGGGACGGAAGACACCGGGGGTTCTGGACCGCGTCGGGAAAGAACTACAACAGTACAGCGGAGAAAAATCATGATCCTAGGCATGGTGGGCTGGCGCGGCATGGTGGGGTCTGTCCTCACGAACCGCATGCGCGAGGAGAACGACTTCAGCCTCGCGGAAAAGGTGATTTTCTATTCGACTTCGAACCCGGGCGGCGCCGCTCCCGCGCTTCCGAACGGGGATCCGGTGCTCGGCGATGCGAACAAGGTCGAAGACCTCGCTCGCTGCGACGTGATCATCACGTGCCAGGGCGGCGACTATACGAAAGCGATCCACCCGAAGATCCGCGCCTACGGCTGGAAGGGCTACTGGATCGATGCCGCGAGCGCCCTCCGCATGGAGCCGAACGCGATCATCGTGCTCGACCCGGTGAACCTCGCCGTGATCAAGAAGTCGCTTGAGGAGGGCATCCTCGACTACATCGGCGGGAACTGCACCGTGTCCCTCATGCTGATGGCGATGGACGGGCTGATCCGCGAGAACCTGGTCGAGTGGATTTCCTCGATGACCTATCAGGCGGCGTCCGGCGCCGGCGCGAAGAACATGCGAGAGCTCCTCCTTCAGATGGGGGCGCTTTACGGCTCCGCGAAGGATCTTCTTGCCGATCCCGGTTCCTCGATCCTCGAGATCGACCGCAGGGTATCCAAGGAATTCTCCGCGCCTGACTTCCCGACGAAGGCGTTTGGTGCACCGCTCGCCGGGTCCGTCCTTTCCTGGATCGACAAGGACCTTGGGAACGGCATGTCCCGCGAGGAATGGAAGGGCGGCGCTGAAGCGAACAAGATCCTTGGGCGCCCTGCGCAGCCCGCTCCTGGCTCCGTGATCGTCGAAGGGCTCTGTGTCCGCATCAGCGCGATGCGTTGCCACAGCCAGGCGCTCACAGTGAAGCTGAAGGAAGACCTTCCGGTCGAAGTGATCGAGGCGAAGCTCGCCGCGGCGAACCCCTGGGTGAAGGTGATCCCGAACAGGAGGGAAGAGTCCCTCGTGGAACTCGCGCCTTCGAAGGTCGCCGGCACGCTCTCCGTTCCGATCGGCCGCATCCGTAAGCTCGCAATGGGGCCGGAATACATTTCGGCCTTCACGGTCGGGGACCAGCTCCTTTGGGGCGCCGCGGAGCCGCTCCGCCGGATGTTCCGGATCCTCGTCGATTTCAAGGCGTAGTAATCGGCTCAGAGCGAACACGGTCGGAGCAGGCGCTCCGGCCGGTTTGCCTACATCCCCGGCAGATGGTTGCGTTGCAGACCTGCCGGGGTGTTTTTTATCCAGGATCTCGTGACGAAACCCGCTTTTCCCGCTAGGATTACGGGAAATGCCTATTCTCAAAGCAGATTTCCCCATGATGAAAACGATCATCGCGGCGTTCGCCCTTCCGCTTTTCCTCCTCGCGGCAAGCCCTGCTCCGGCGTCTGAAACTTCAGGCGCTCCGGCCGCGTCCGAGGCACAGTCGAAGCTGGCGCCGGAAAGCGCTGCCGCCCAGGCGTCCGCCTCCGCCGCGGCGGAGCCCCCGGCGGTGCGGCACGAGCCGGAACCTGATACCGGAAGGGAAGGCGGAATTCCCGCGGGACTCGCGGGGGGCGTGGCGGTCGTTGCGGTGCTACTTGCCTGGCTCTACTTCAGGCGCCGCAGCCGCGCGAAGGTCGGTGAAGCGCGCGACGCCCAGGACGCCTACTGGAACCCCGTGAAGGTGGTCCCGTTCGGAAAGGACGAGGAGAAGGGGAATCCTGACGCGCTCACTGCGGTCTCGAAGACCGTTGAAGCCGTGATGGAGGCTGAGAAGGGGCAGCCTGAGGGCGAAGCCGGAATGACCGCCGCCGCCCAGTCGGTTCTGAAGGGGCTCGAGGAATTCAAGGAAAAGGCAGGGAAGGCGGGCGAAGCCCCGAAGGACACGGAGGCCGCCTGGCGCGCCATGATGAGGGCGTGGCTAGACGAAGCCCGCGCGTTTGCGGCAAAGGGCCTTACGACCGAAGCCCGCGAGATCGCCGAGGAAGCTGCGAAGGGCCCGGACCCCGAGCTTAAGGATGAGGCGAAGGCCTTCATCAGGACGCTTCCTCCGAAGAAGCCGGGTGTCCGCAGGCAGTAACAGCCCGATGCGGATCGCGCTTGGAATCGAATACGACGGCTCGGGCTTCTCGGGCTGGCAGGTGCAGACTGACCGCCCCACGGTGCAGGCGGAGGTCGAGCGCGCCCTCCAGTTGTTTTCTAGTACCGGCGACCCGGTCCCGACGATCTGCGCGGGACGCACCGACGCGGGCGTCCACGCGACAGCCCAGGTGGTCGATTTCTCTCCCAAAGTGAAGCGGCCGGCCGAGGCCTGGGTCCGGGGAACGAACGCCTTTCTCCCGAAGAGCGTCGCGGTCCGCTGGGCGAAGGAGGTGCCGGACGACTTTTCCGCGCGGTTCTCGGCCCGCAGCCGCACGTACGAATACTGGATCCTGAACGACCCGGTGAGGTCTCCGCTTCTTTTCGGGAGGACTGGCTGGTGCTTCAGGCCGTGCGACGAAGGGAAAATGCGGGAAGCCGCAGCGGTGCTTCTCGGAACGCACGACTTCACGAGCTTCCGCGCGGCCGAGTGCCAGGCGAAGAGCCCGGTCCGGACGCTCCACTCGGTCGACATCGTCCGGAAGGGGAAACTCATCGGGATCCGGCTCCACGCGAATGCGTTCCTGCAGCACATGGTCCGTAACATCGTCGGGAGCCTCGTCTATGTCGGGATCGGGAAGAAGCCGGTTCCGTGGCTAGGGGAAGTGCTTGAAGCTCGCGATCGGTCGCTTGCCGCGCCGACCTTCAGCGCATCCGGCCTCTACCTCGCCGGGGTCGAGTATCCTCCGGAGCTTCAGCTCCCAGTCTTTTCGCCCACCTTTTTCGACGGGGTCTGAAGGGCCTGGAACCATTGGGCACGGCAGGCGGCTCCTTCGCCATCCTCGTGCCCTCAAACCGCATCTCACCGATCCGAATGCTCGCAAAACTCATTCAGGGAACGAAAAGTTTCGCAAGGCGTTTTCAATCGAAAGTGAGCCTCGCGGGAGCGATTGCGCTAGTTTTTTTCCTCGGCCTCGAGCAGTACGCTCTTCTCGGGTACGTCACCAAGGCCCGGCTGTTCGGCGGATTCCTGTTCCTCGCGGCGATCTCTTTCCTGCCGCTCGCCTACCGGATCGTCCTCGCAGCGACCGCGATTCTCGCCGCCTGCTACGCCCCCGTGCAGCTGATGTACGGGCCCCCGGACTTCAACATCGCGGCGTCAGTCCTCTATACGAACGGGAACGAGGCTGCGGAATTCGTGTCCCGGGTGCCGCTCGCGGGCGTCGGGCTAGCGGCCGCGATCGCCGCGTCGGCTATTGCCGCCGGCGTGAAGCCGGTCCTGAAAGGAAGGGCGAGTGGACGAGTTCTGGCTTCGCTCCTCGTCCTCTCCGCCGCGATTCTCTTCGTTCCGTCGACCCACACGCGGGGAATCTGCGGGGCGTCCCCGGCCTGCTATATCTCGTACAGCCGCAGCGCTGCGGTGACCTTCGGTCGGCGTTTCGCTGAAGGGATCAACGCAGTGAAGGAGGCGCGGACTTCCTTCGTGAACCCGCTCGCGATCGGAAAGGGGACGTGGAACCTCAGGATGGCGCCGGGACCCCGGAAGGACATCTACGTCCTCGTGGTCGGCGAAGCGGCGAGGAAGGACTTCCTGCACGCCTTCGGAAGCCCCCTTGGGACAACCCCGTGGCTAGACCGGGTGCCGGCCGTTGTTTTCGAGCACTATTTCTCTGCAGGCGCGTCAACCGTCATTTCGCTCTCGGAATCCTTCGTATTGAAAAGCAAGTCCGGTCCCTCGGCAGACAACGTCCTGTCGCTCGCCCGAAGCGCGGGTCTCAGGACCTACTGGTTTTCGAACCAGGGGGCCCGGGGCGAGTTCGATTCGCCTGTCTCCGTGATCGGGAAGACGGCGGACGTCTCCCGCTTCACGAAGACCGAAAGCTTCGCGAAGGAGAACCCTCCCGACACTGACCTCCTTCCCTTCTATCGCGAGGCGCTTGAGGACGGCGCCGGGAAGAAGTTCATCGTGCTGCATCTCTTCGGCTCGCACCCGAGGCCCTGCTCGAGGACTCGGGGCGAAACGTTCGACGGAGGTGTCTTCGACTCGAAGGACCTCGCCTGCTACGCGAAATCAGTCGAGAACACGGACAGGCTCCTCGCCGAGATCCACGCGGATCTCCTCAGGACCGGAAAAAGCTGGTCCCTCGTCTACCTCAGCGACCACGGGCTCGCGATCTTCGATCAGGGGACGCCCCGTGCCTATCTCACGCATTCCGAAAAATACCGGGAGTGCTACGAGGTGCCGTTCCTGCGGCTCGATTCCGACTACAGGAACCCCGCCCGGATCCGCGCCGCCCGGTCGGGGCGGGACTTCCTCGCGTTTGAGGCGGAGTGGCTCGGCGTCGCCGAATCGAGGCTCAAACGGGGCTACCGCTTCATGTCGGAAGAGCCGGCACCCCGCGTCAGCGTGCTCGACTATCGGCTCGATCCCGCGGATCCCGGGTCGCTTGAAAGCAATCCGGTCGGCCGGTCGGCGAGGCCCGCAGGAGTCGGGAAGTGAGGCCGGGCGCTCTGGGAACAAGGCGCCGGGTACTCGCATTTTGCTGTACCCTATCGGGCTAACAAGGGGAGGTGAGCTTTTCCCCTGACGAAAATCGCGAAGGAGTGAATTCGAATGAGCTGGATAGATCGTCTCCGCCCGAAGATCAAGACGGACGGCGTCCCGTCGCAGAGCCGGGTACCGGAAGGCCTCTGGATCAAGTGCCCGAAATGCGAACAGGTGATCTACAGCCACGAGCTTGAATCCTCGCTCCGCGTCTGCCCGAAGTGCGGGCACCACATGCGGATGGGAGCGCGGGAGCGGCTCGAATCGTTCCTCGACTACGAGGGCCCGAAGGAAGAGATCGCGCGCGAGATCGTGGGCGAGGATCCGCTCTCCTTCGTCGACTCGAAGCCGTACCCGAAGCGGATCGCGGACGCCCGGTCGAAAACCGAGGAAACCGAGGCGATCGTCGTGATGGCGGGGGAGCTGAAGCGGAACCCGGTCGTCGCCGCGGCGTTCGACTTCGGGTTCATGGGGGGCTCGATGGGGTCCGCGGTGGGCGAACGGTTCCTCCGCGGGGTCGGCTACTCGATCGACCACGAGTGCCCGTTCATCTGCTTCGCGGCGTCCGGCGGTGCCCGCATGCAGGAGGGGCTTGAGTCCCTCATGCAAATGGCGAAGACCTCCGCCGCGATCGCAGAGCTCGGGAAGGCGGGCCAGCCCTTCATTTCTGTCCTCACCGATCCCACGATGGGGGGCGTATCGGCGTCCTTCGCGTTTGTCGGCGACGTGGTGATCGCGGAGCCCGGAGCCCTGATCGGCTTCGCCGGTCCCCGCGTGATCGAGCAGACGGTGCGGGAGAAGCTTCCCGAAGGGTTCCAGCGCTCTGAATTCCTTCTCACGCATGGCGCGATCGACATGATCGTCGACCGGCGCGAGATGCGCTCGACGATCGCCCGTATCCTCGCGATGCTCGCGAAGAGGCCGCCCCGCGTCCGCACGGGGGAATCCGTCCTCTAGCGGGCGGAGCACCCCAGGAATCATTTCCCCCAGGCCCGCCCGGAAGCGTGACGGTTTCCGGCCGGGTTTCATTTTTTGAATCGAAGGCGAAAAGTGGAAAAGAAGACGCTTTCCGAGTGGCTCGCGCATATCGAGGCGCTGCATGGCGGCGCGGACAAGATCGACCTCGGGCTTGACCGGATGAGGGAGATGATCTCCCGGATGGGGATCCGGTTCAAGTGCCCGGTGCTCACGGTCGCGGGGACGAACGGAAAGGGAAGCACCTGCGCGATGCTGGAGTCGATTCTCCGGGCTGCGGGCCTCCGGGTCGGGATGCACACGTCGCCCCACATGCTGAGGTTCAACGAACGCGCCTGGCTCCTTGGGCGCGAAGCGACGGATGCGGAGCTCTGCCGCGTGTTCGCGGAGGTCGAAGCGAAGCGGGACGGGATGATCCTCTCCTACTTCGAATTCACGGCGCTCGGGATCCTGAAGCTCTTCGCAGAGTCGGAGCTCGATGCCGTCGTTCTCGAGATCGGACTCGGCGGACGGCTCGACGCGATCAACGCGATCGACCCCACGGTTTCGATCGTCACCACGGTCGGAATCGACCACACGGCGTTCCTCGGCCCCGACCGTGAGTCGATCGGGCGCGAGAAGTCGTTTGTCTACCGAAGCGCGCCGGGCCACGCCGCGGTCTGCGCCGATCCCGAGCCTCCGGCATCTGTCCTCCGGCACGCGGAGGAGATCGGAGCGGACCTCCGGCTCGTCGGCCGCGACTTCCGGGCGGTAGAGCACGGGAACGATACCTTCGACTACCTCGGACGGACCCTGAGGCTTCCGGGGCTTCCGCGTCCCGCGCTCGCGGGCGAAATGCAGGTCGCAAACGCAGCCGGGGCGCTCGCCGTGCTCGAGGCACTTCTTGAGCTCCACCCCGAAATCCGCGTTCCGAGGGAAGCGGTCGAAACGGGGCTGCGGTCCGTCGTGATCACCGGACGGTTCCAGAGGATCGCGGAGAAGCCGCTCCTCATTCTCGACGCGGGCCACAACCCGCACGCCGCGGTCGAGCTCGCACGGAACCTCGGGTCGCCCTCTTCCCGGGTGTCTGGGCGCACCATCGCGGTCTGCGGGATGCTGAAGGACAAGGACCGGATGCATGTCGCGGGGATCGTGAAGGGTTCGGTCGACCTCTGGCGCCTCGCTTCCTTGACCGGACCCCGCGCGAGCACGGCGGACGACCTTGAAGCTGAGTTCCTGAAGGCGGGGGTCCCTGAGGAAGCGGTGAAGAAGTTCGGAAGCGTCGCGGAAGCCCTGCGTTTTGCGCGGGAAGAAGCCGGAAGCGCTGATAGAATTATTGTATTCGGTTCCTTCGTCACGGTTTCCGCGGCGATCGAGAGCCTCAGGGCTTCGGGAATTCCGGTCGCGATCGTTCCTTAATTAAGGAACGATCCGACTCGGTTCAACCCGAAGGGCGTTGTAGCAAGCAGGAAAGGCAGGAAGGAATGGGATTCTGGAATAAGAAGAAGGAAAGCGCGCCTGAGGAAGAAAAGCCCGAGCCTGAGGAGGCAGAGGGCGAAGCGCCTGAGCGCGCTCCCCGCACCCGGATCGAGGACATCCCCGGGAGCGTCAGGGTTCGCCGGATTGTGATCGGCGCCGCGGTGCTCCTCACGGCGCTCGTGATTGCCGGCCCCTTCGTGATCAGCGAACGCGCCGTGAAGGCGGAGTCTGAGGCCGCCAAGGCTTCCATTCCTCCGGTTCCGGAGAGTGCGCAGGTCGCGGCTTCTGCTCCGGTTCCGCAGGCTCCTGCCGCGGCGTCCGCTCAAGTTTCCGGCGCTGCCGCTCCCGCCGCGAACCAGGTGCCTGCGGCTCCCGCTGCCGCGTCGCCTCTTCCCCAGGCTCCGGCCGTGACGCCTGTTCCCGGAAAGGCCGCGACTGACGCGAAGATCGCGGAGCAGAAGGCCGCGGACGACGCGGCCGCAAAGGCCCGGGCGAAGGCGGTCGCCTCCGAGAACGCCCGCATGAAGGCGGCGGCTGAGAAGAAGGCGGCTGACGCGAAGAAGGCGCACGAGGACGAGCTCGCCGCGGCGATCAAGGCGCAGCAGAAGAAGGACCAGGCGAAGAAGGAGAAGGCGGCAGACGCCGCGGCCCCCGGTACCTGGGTGATTCCGGTCGGGACCTTCTCGAAGCCCGAGAACGCGAAGAAGGCGGCCGCCGCCGCCCGCGCGGTCGGGGTCCCCGTTAGCGTCACGGCCTCTGGCCGCGTCACCGCAGGTCCCTTCAAGTCGAAGGCCGCGGCCGAGGATGCCGAGGCGAGGCTCGCGATGGCGGGCGTCCGCTCGGGCGGCGTTCGGAAGGCGAAGTAGTTTGGACGTCCGACCTCCCGGAACTCTCAAAGGCTCAAATATCAGGGGAAAATGGAAAGCGCTGCCCTTACGCAGGTTGACTGGCTGATCCTCGCGGTTGTCGGAGCTTCGACACTCCTCGGGCTCTGGAAGGGATTCGTGAAGGAAGCGGTCTCGGTCGCGGGCTGGGTCGCGGGGGTTGTCCTTGCGTTCCGGTATTCGGCGGAAGTGGGGAAGATGATTCCGTTCGACGCCCTCGGGGAACTCGGGCGGACCGCCGCGGGCGCCGTCGTGATCATCATCCTCGCCCTGATCGCGTTCGCTGTCATGGGAGAACTCCTGCGGCTCGTGATCCAGGCGGTGACGGGCGGGATCGGGGACAGGCTCCTAGGCGCCTGCTTCGGGTTCATCCGGGGCGCCCTCATCGTGATGGCAGCGGTCTTCGTCCTCTCCTTCACCTCCGCCCCGACGACGCTCTCCTGGGAGCGGAGCCGCTACATTCCGGTCGCGGAAGAGTGGCTCTCGAAGCTTGAGCCCCTGATGCCTGAGACCATGAAGGACCTCGCTTCGATCGCGAAGAAGAAGCAGGAAGCGGCCCGGGCCCAGTGGAACGCGAACTTCAGGCTTTCAGAGAGCCCCGCTTCCGGCAGGGCCGGAAAAACGGAAAAGGGAGAGGGAAGCGTCCTTCCCCAGTTCCCGTTCCGCTAAAATAACCTTTCTGATCACGTTTCCCTCCTAAGGAACTTACCGAACTATGTGCGGCATCGTAGGCTTGGTCTCCGACAGCCCCGTCAACCAGCGTCTTTATGACGCGCTCCTTCTCCTCCAGCATCGCGGCCAGGACGCTGCGGGGATTGCGACGCTCGACGGGCTCACTTTCCACCAGCACAAGGCGATGGGGCTCGTGCGCGAGGTCTTCCGGACCCGCGACATGAGGAACCTCCTCGGGAACTGCGGGATCGGGCACACGCGCTACCCGACCGCCGGTTGCTCGTCGTCGTCCGACGAAGCGCAGCCCTTCTACGTGAACGCCCCCTACGGGATCATGTTCGCGCATAACGGGAACCTCACGAACGCGACCGGCCTCAAGCAGGAGCTCTACGAGCTCGACCACCGCCACATCAACACGTCGAGCGACTCGGAGTCGCTCCTCAACGTGCTCGCGGACGAGATCAGCAAGCTCGTCATCGGCTCCACGCTCACGCCTGAGAAGGCCTTCGAGGCGGTTCGCGGGGTCCACAGGCGGATCCGCGGCGGCTACGCCTGCGTCGCGCTCATCGCGGGGAAGGGCCTCCTCGCCTTCCGCGACCCGAACGGCATCCGTCCGCTCTGCGTCGGCTCCTACACGAACGAGCGCGGTTTCACGGAAAGGATGGTCGCTTCCGAATCGGTCGCCCTCACCGGGCTCGGGTTCAATTTCGAGTCCGACGTCGCGCCGGGCGAAGCGGTCTACATCGACCTTCAGGGGAACCTCTACCGCGAGCAGTGCGCGGAGAACCCGCGGCTCTGCCCCTGCGCGTTCGAGTACGTCTACTTCGCGCGCCCGGACAGCATGATGGACGGGATCAGCGTTTACAGCGCGCGGCTCCGGCTCGGCGAATACCTCGCGGACCAGGTGGCGCACGAGATCCCGGTTGACGCGATCGACGTCGTGATGCCGGTACCGGATTCCGCCCGCCCCTGCGCGCAGCAGCTCGCGCAGTGTCTCGGGCTCCCCTACCGCGAGGGCCTCATCAAGAACCGCTACGTCGGCCGCACGTTCATCATGCCGGGCCAGGCGACCCGGAAGAAGAGCGTCCGGCAGAAGCTGAACGCGATGCCGGTCGAGTTCAAGGGGAAGAACATCCTCCTCGTCGACGACTCGATCGTCCGCGGCACCACAATGAAGGAGATCGTCGCGATGGCGAAGAGCGCCGGGGCGAAGAAGGTCTATGTCGCCTCGTCCGCCCCCCGCGTCTGCTTCCCGAATGTCTACGGGATCGACATGCCGACCCGGACCGAGCTCCTCTGCGGGGACGGGAAGGACGCGGACGAGGTGGCGCGGATCATCGGTGCCGACAAGGTCGTCTACCAGACGGTCGAAGGCCTCCGCATGGCGCTCTCCGACCTGAACCCGAAGATCACGGACTTCGACTGCTCGTGCTTCGACGGGAAGTACGTGACGGGGGACATCGACGAAGCCTACCTCGCGAAGCTTGAGGAAGAGAAGCGCCGCGCGAAGGAAGCCGACAAGCACCGGAAGGCCGAGGAAGACTGAGAGGAGTGAAGGCCTCAGCGAAGGGGTTTCTCCTTCAGCTACGCTTCCTGACCAAGCCCGGGCTTCATGAAGGTCCGGGCTTTCGTTTCCCTGCTTTCCCGGCTGATAGAATCAGATCCAATCGGAGGGGGAGGGCCCGAAGGGTTCTTTCCTGCCGCTTTCCGGAGAAATTTTCCATGAACCCGAAAATCTACCCGCACCCGTTCTTCGCAAAGGAGGGCTGGCCCTTCATCGCGGTCTCAGGTGTCCTCGCGCTCCTCGCGACCGCGATGGACTGGGACTTCACGTCCTTTGTCCTCTGGGTGCTCTTCATCCTCATCGTGCAGTTCTTCCGCGACCCGGCCCGCGAGGTTCCGAAGGGCGAGGACGCGGTGCTCTCGGTCGTCGACGGGCAGGTGCTGAAGGTCGAGAAGGCTCGCGATCCTTACGCTGACCGCGACGCCCTGAAGCTCTCGGTCTTCATGAACCTCTTCAACGTCCACAGCCAAAAGTTCCCGGTCGCCGGGACTGTCCTGAAGAAGGTCTACCGCCGCGGAAAGTTCTTCAACGCGTCGCTCGACAAGGCAAGCGACGAGAACGAGCAGTGCGCGCTTGTCGTGAAGACTGACGACGGGAACGTGGTGACGTTCGTGCAGATCGCGGGCCTCGTCACGCACCGGATCCTGAACTACGTGAAGGAAGGCGACCACCTCGCGAAGGGCGAGCGCTACGGGTTCATCCGCTTCGGGAGCCGGGTCGACATGTATCTGCCGCTCTCGGCCCGCCCGAAGGTCGTGATCGGCGAAAAGGTTTGGGGGACGACATCTGTCCTCGCGGTGATGCCGCCCTGCGAGGAAGAGGAGCCCGAGGCTGAAGCGCCCGCTTCTGAGGAAGGGCCTGAGGCGGTCGCGGAACCTGCGGCGAAGGAAGAGGCGCCCGCCCCTGCCGCAGCAGAGGCAGCCCCTGAGGCTACTACGGAGAAGCCTGACGCCGTGGACGAACTCGCGGCGGCGTCGGACGGGAAGCCCGCGGAGGCAGCGGAGCCTGAGAAGCCGGAAGGCGAGCCTGCCGCTCCCGTACCTTCTGAAACAAAAGAACCGGACTCTGAAGTGAAGGACGCGGCGAAATAGCTTAAGCTAGCCGCTGATTCTCAAGGCGTCCGCGGGGAGGCCTTGGAGGGAAAAGGCCGTGCAGGCTTTTTCTCCCGCATCCCTGCGGGCTATCTCCCCAGGACAAGGTTTTAAGCAGTCAGGACATGGCAGAAGAACACAATCCGCCCCAGAAACGGGTTCCGCTCACCGAAATCGGGAAGCGGAACATCAATATCGTCCGGACGCACGGGATCTACGTGCTTCCCAATCTCTTCACAACGGCGTCGCTCTTCTGCGCGTTCTACGCGATCGTTCAGGCGATGGCGGCGCATTTCGACATCGCGTCGATCGCGATCTTCTTCTCGATGCTCTTCGACGGTTGCGACGGGCGGGTCGCGCGCCTCACCCATACGCAGAGCGAATTCGGCGTGCAGTACGACTCGATCGCCGACATGACGGCGTTTGGCGTCGCCCCTGCCCTCGTGATCTACCAGTTCGCGCTGTCAGGCCTCGGGAAGGTCGGCTGGGCCGCGGCCTTCATCTACTGCCTCGGCGCGGCGCTTAGGCTCGCCCGCTTCAATACGAACGTCAAGGTGGTCGACAAGAGCTTCTTCCAGGGGCTCCCGAGCCCGGCCGCCGCGGCGCTCATCGCGGGGTTCGTCTGGCTCGCGGTCGAGAACAAGCTCCCCGAGGCGATCGGGGACGCGCTTCCGCTTGTCGCTGCGGTGCTCTCTGTCTACGCCGGTCTCACGATGGTCTGCAACGCGCCGTTCTTCTCGGGGAAGAGCGTTGCCGTGGTCCGCACGATCCCGTTCTGGTTCGTGGTCGCGGCAGCGATCCTCTTCATCGTTGTTTCGAGCAACCCGTCGCTCGCGATCTTCGTGATTTTCTGCATCTACTCGGTGTCGGGGTACGTGTACCAGGCGTGGCTTTGGTGGCGCGGCCGTCCGAACCCGGTCCGGCCGGAGCGGAACTAGCGCGTCCGAAGGCTGCAGGGCTCCGCCAAGGGTCAGTAAACAAGAGGAGGGCAGGGGGACGAAGATCGTTTCACCTGCCCTTCTGCCATATTTGGAGGTCATTCAGAAATGCCGTTTCTCTTTGCTCCGCCTCCTCAGGCGGTACTTCCGGTTGTCGGGGAGAAGAACCTTTGGTTTCCGCTTCACCGCGCCTACTTCGTTGGCCTCAACTATGCCGAGCATAATAAGGAGCTCGGAAACTGGGGCGAGCCGATGGTGTTCCTGAAGCCGGTCGACGCTGTTGTCCCGGTTCCGGAAGGCTCGGTCGCCGAGATCCCCTATCCGACTGAAACGGAGGATTTCGAGCACGAGGTCGAACTTGTCGTCGCGCTGAAGGCGGGAGGGAAGAACCTTACGGTCAAAGAAGCGGAAAAGGCGATTTACGGTTTCGCGGTCGGCTGCGACTTCACGCGCCGCGACCTTCATCGGGCGCTTCGGGAGAAACGGGACGCGTGGGAGAAGGCGAAGACCGTTGACCAGGCGCTCCCCGTCACCGCGATCCGGAAGATCGAGCAGACTCCTGAGATCGAGAACCTCGCGATCTGGCTTTATGTCGGGAGCGAGAAGCGCCAGGACGGGACGACGGACGACATGATCCTCACGGTCCCTGAGGTCATCGCGAGCATTTCGAAGTACTGGGAGCTGAAGGCGGGCGACATCATCTTCACGGGAACCCCGAAGGGCGTGGGCCCTGTGAAGAAGGGAGATGTCCTGAAGGCCGGGGTCGCGGGCGTCGGAACCCTCGACATGAGGATCGTGTAGGCTTTCCGGCCTTTGTTCCAGAAATAAGAAACGGGGGAGGACCTGTGGTCCTCCCCCGCTCCGAAGGGCTCAGGAAATGGCGGCTCCGGCACTCCGGGCTCCGCCGGAAGCGGGGTTCCCTGCGGGAGCCTTCGTCCTCGCAGACGACTCCATTTCGGTTTCAGCCGTGTGGATCGACTCGGCCTCGATCTCGTTCGCGAGGTCCGCGACGGCGCTCGCGTAGAAGTAGCTGTGGTTATAGGTGAGGATCGTCTGGAAGTTCCGTGTTCCAAGTCGGTACTCGGTTGCTTCCTCGCCGTCCGAGTCCCTGTAGGGGAGATCGACCACCATGAGCGGCTCGTCGTCCGTGAGCGTGAGCTCGAAGTCCGGGATGAAGCCCGCCTTCAGGGCCTTCGCGAAGGTGGTCGAGACCGTGAGGCCGCCGTCGACGATGCTCGTGTCAGCCTTCGGGGTCGGCGTGCACGGGAAGTAGACCGGAAGCCCCTTTACCCACCCCTTCTTCTTCAGGTAGTTCGCGACGGACCCGATCGCGTCGGCGCTCGAATTCGAAATGTCGGCCTTGCCGTCGCGGTCCATGTCGACCGCGTAGCGCCGGATCGAGGACGGCATGAACTGCGCCATGCCGATCGCGCCTGCGAAGCTTCCGTAGATTGAGGACGGGTCGAACCCCTGCTCCCGGACGAGAAGCAGGAATTCGGTGAGCTCGGTCCTGAAGTAGTCGGCCCGCCGCTTATAGTCGAAGGAAAGCGTGCAGAGGGTGTCAAGCACCCGGAAGCTACCTTGGTTCCGTCCGTAGACCGTCTCGATCCCGATGATCGCGGCGACGACGTCGCGCGGAATTCCGAACCGGTCTTCGGCTTCCTCGAATGCGTCGTCGTTCTCTTCGAGGAACCGGAGACCCCGTTTCACCCGGATTCCACCGACCATCCGCTTCCGGTAGGAAGCCCAGTTTCCCCGCGACGCGGTCTTCGGCTTCGACGGATCCCGGGGCTTCGGGGTCATCAGCTGCTCGACCCGCGGCGAGTAGCTCGCGAGCGACAGCACGGATTCGACATAGTCCCGGGGAAGAGAAGTCTGGGCGACGGTCTCCTCGATGTATGCCTGCACTTCAGGCATCGAAAGGTACGGCACCTCCGACGCGGACTCGGTCGAGCGGATCGACAGGTCCGGCATCTGGGCAAGCACGCCCGCCGGGACGCCAGGGATGGCGGCCGCGAGCGTGAATGCGAGAAGGTCGCGCCGTGAGACTTTCATGAGCCGAAGGAAACCGCTTGGGAAAAGAGGAACAAAACCGAAGAATACACTCCAACCTCTTAATTATACAAGGGGGAAATCAGTGAATACTGCCCGGCTGAAGATGGTTTCAACCGATCCCAATCGGGATTTTGCGGGCATGACGCTTGACAAGATCCGTTTGATCAGTAAAATTAAAAGTCTCATGCGGGAATAGCTCAGTTGGTAGAGCGCAACCTTGCCAAGGTTGAGGTCGCGAGTCCGAGCCTCGTTTCCCGCTCCAGTTTCTTCGG
>CADBTW010000041.1 GCA_902797695.1 uncultured Sutterellaceae bacterium | reverse complement strand
GTTCGCCCTGTCATTTACGGGCCGCCGAGAAGAAGAGGCAGGCCTCCTAAAGACCAATAGTTCCAATATTTGGGAATGCTTTAATTACCGAATGAATTTAAACCTAAGGATTAAATTGCAGACGATTTGGCCGTCCTCCGTATCACAGTGTTCTAACGTTTTTAACGCGTTAAAAACTGATTTCTAACGCAACTTGACGCGTTAAAACTGAGTTAAACCGTTTTCCCTCTTCCCGGGGACGGCGGGAAGGGGGAGACTCCTCACTGCCGGTGTCTTCGAGCCGTTCCGACCGGTGGCATGAGGAAAGGAAGTCTGCTGTTGCGTCCAATCGCATGGAAAGGACCTTCGTCTGAAGATAAACTCGAAGGAATCATCCAATCGAAGGCTTCGATTCCCGAAACCCGTCCGGCGCGGGATTTAGGGAAATCCTTTTTTGAAATGACCTCGCTCATCATCCTCATCGGCCTTCAGGCGAGCGGCAAGACCTCGTTCGCAAGGGAAAGGCTCGCGCATTGCCACTGGGTGAACCGGGATGTGCTCAAGACCCGCGCTCGGGAGGCGGAGGCGATCCGCGAGGGACTCGCCTCCGGGAAGGACATCGTGATCGACAAGATGAACTTCACCCGCGGGAAGCGGGCTGCGTACATCGCGTTCGCCCGCGAGCACGGCCTGAAGGTCCGCGGTTATTTCTTCCAGTCCCGCGTCAGTGACTGCATCGAGCGGAATGAGGGGCGCCCGCCCGAAGCGAGGGTCCCGAGGGAAGCGATCGCCGCCACGTCGAACCGGCTTCAGCTTCCTTCTCCTGACGAAGGATTCGACGAACTCTATTTCGTACGCCTCACGGAGGGCGGCTTCGAGGTTTCACCATGGGAAAAAAGCTGACCCGGTTCTCCGAACTAAGCCGGGAAATGAAAGCGGTCGAGAAATCGTTCGAAGCCGTGATCCCGAAGGACGCGCGGATCGTCGTGCGGCTAGACGGGCGCGCCTTCACGACGCTCACGCGGAAGACTCTCGGGTTCACCGAGCCCTTCGACGAACGCTTCCACACATGGATGCTCGCGACCGCGGACGCTCTCCTCGGCTGCGGGATCCCGATTCCGTTCGTGTACACCCAGAGCGACGAGATATCGCTCGTCGTCTCGGATAACGGCGTTCCGTTCGGACGCCGGGAGTGCAAGCTCCTCACGATCCTCTCAGGCGTCGCGAGCTCAGCGTTTTCGCTCGCGAGCGGCGTGCCGGCCGCGTTCGACGCCCGTCTCATCGGTCTCCGAAGCGACAAGTCTGTCGGCCGCTACTTCACGTGGCGCCTTGTCGACTCTGAAAGAAATTGCCTAAACGGCTACGCCTACTGGACGATGCGGAACTCGGGGCTCGGCGGGGCTGAAATCGCGGAGCGCCTGAAGGGGATGCCTTCCCGGGAAAAGTACGCGCTGCTGGACGAGGCCGGGGTCGACTTCAGGACGGTGCCCCACTGGCAGAAGCGGGGAAGCTCAGGCTTCTTTGTCGAAAGGATGGCGGAAGGCGTGGACGGCCTCACGGGCGAGCCGACAAGGGCGCTGAGGCGATCCCGCGTCTTCGACGAGGAACTGCCGGCAGCGGCAGAATTCGGGGATTTCGTGATTGGAAAGGTTTTTGGCACGAACGGCTCCGAAGAGAAGGCGTAGAGGCAGGGCCAGGTTTTTCATAATCCGGAAAGCAAGGCTCGGCCTGGGGCTCGGTATCGGTTGACTGAAATCGCCCCACTAGCTGAATGCCCTGTTTCCTCCCGAGATCAGGTTAGAAATCGATGCTTTTCGGATCAAGAAGGAAGTCGGAAAGTCCGAGGACGAGGATCCCGTCCTCCGTGTGCCAGGGCCTCGCCCAATGCTGCCTCACGATGATGATCTTCCTGAAGTTGTCCCGCACACGCAGGAGGGGCTCCGACACCTCGACGGTCTTCTCCCGGTCTTCGAGGCAAAGCGCCGTCTGGAAGTAGTAGCGGCGGCTCCCCTTGTCGCAGACGAAGTCGATTTCCTCGAGCTTCCGGCTTCCGTTCCTTTCCCGCGCCTCGACCGCGCCGACCGCGACCTCGAACCCCCGCCCCTGAAGCTCATTGAAGACGAGGTTCTCCATGAGCCGGAGTTCGTCCCGGCCCCTGAAGCCGAGCTGGGCGTTCCGGAGTCCGAGGTCCGTGAAGTAGTACTTCGCCGGCGTCCCGATGCGTCTTCTTCGTCTGATGTCGAAGCGGGCCGCCTTTTCGACCACGAAGGCGTCTTCGAGCGAGGCGAGGGCTGAGCTCACCGTGTTAGGAGCAAGTCCCGCTCCGCCCGACTTTCGGAAGGCTTCGTGGATCCGAAGCGGATTCGTGGGAGAACCGATGGAGACGGCGAGAATGTCCGCAGTCGCCCCGAGCGTGTCTTTCCTTCGGATTCCATGCCGGCCAGCGATTTCCGGGAAACAGGTTTCGTCGAGGAAATCCTTCAGGTACGCCGCCTTTTCTTCGTTTGTTTCCTTCGAGAGGACAAGTGGCATGCCGCCATACGTGAGGTATTCCCCGAGCGCCTCGCCGCGGTCGCCTTCCCGTCCCCCGAGGAACTCCTCAAAAGTGAGCGGGCGGACCCGCACCTCGTCCCCGCGCCCCCGGAATTCCGTGATGACGTCCTTCGAGAGGAAGCGCGCACTGCTCCCCGTTACGTAAACGTCGGCGTTCCACTCTTGGAGCAGCCCGTTCAGGACGGATTCGAACTCGTCGACCCTCTGGATTTCGTCTAGGAGTAGATAGTGCATCCCCGCGTCGTCCTTCAGGAACGAGCGGATGTAAGAGCAGAAGGCACCGGGATCATGCCAGTAGCGCCTGTTTTCCTCGCGCTCCAGGTCGATCCTCAGGATGTGGTCCTCAGGGACGCCGGACGCGACGAGCGCGCGACGGAAAATCGGATCCAGCAAATAGGATTTCCCGCAACCGCGGATCCCGGTGAGGATCTTGACAAGGCCGTTCTCCCGCCGGGATTCGAGCTTCGCGAGATAACGGCTTCGGGCGATTTCCTTCATGCCGGGTGGCTCCAGTGTGGTGAAAATCCTCAGCCGGACTGGCGGCTGTTCGTGAACAGGATGCCCGCTTCATGCGTTGTCCGCAAGTCTTGTTGAAAATTTATGCCATTACGGGCAATTATTTTCAATATAAATTTCCTTGTATAACATTTTGTTCTTTAATAAAAAACAAAGAATGCTCCATTCCTGGGCCGCGGAAAACCTGGGACAGAACGGAATCCCTGGCGAAAGGAGCCTCTCGCCCCGGGGTTCCGGGTCCGTGCCGGGAAGAGGGGGAAGGGAATGAAAAAATCCTCCGCGCCGTCATGAGGGAGCGCGGGGGATGAAGGAATTGTTCTGGCGCCTTTCGGGGAGCGGCCTTTCGCCGGACCGTGAGGAGAGGAAACAGCGTCCGGCGGGAAGTGCTTCCTCGGGAACCCCGCGGGGAGAGAAGCCGCGGGGGCCCCTTCCGGGGAGGGGAGAGGGCGGCAGGCAGATGCCTCGCCCTCGTCCCCATCGGCCCCTTCCGCAGCGCCTGAAGCCGGAAGGAGCCGAATCGCCTACTTGAACATCGCTTCGAGCGAGATCGGGAAGCTCTGGTAGCCGAACGTGTCCTGGAACTTCATGTCTGAAGGAAACTCGCTTCAATGAAAGCGCTGAGATTGCAGAAATTGCTTTAAAACGTCAGGTTAAGGCAAGTTCAATTGGTCCAAACGCGATCAAATAGAAGTTTCCCAATTTTTGGGACTAAACGTCCTCATCCGTAGCAGATCTGTCCTTGCGCGGTCTGCCACGAGGGCGCTTAGGGCC
>CADBTW010000040.1 GCA_902797695.1 uncultured Sutterellaceae bacterium | reverse complement strand
GCCGTCTCCTGATTTACGGAGTTTGCATCCGCCTGAGGCATCATGAGCCGCTTCTTTAGCGGCTCATGAAAAATTCAGGCTAGGGAGCGAAGTAAAGAATGGCAGAGAGAAAAAAGGAAAAACGGGAGTTCCCCAGGCCTGAGCGCGCCACGTGGTTCTTTCTCATCGGGGGCCAGGCGGTGATCGACAGCGACGGCGACGCAGGGCCCGAGACCCGCTGGGACACATACGACATGACCCCCGCTGACATCAGGACAAGGCAGGCGCTCCTTGAGACGCTCGGCTATTCGAACGAGAGGCTCGTGGACGACGGGAACTATTACGGGGATCCGCTCAACTTCAAGCTGTATGAGATCCTGGAGGACGCCGCGGACAACGATCACGGCTTTTATGACGAACCTGAGGCGAAGGAGGAGCCTGAAAACAAGGCTGGGCCCGAAGAGGAAGGGAAAACTGCCGGGAGCGAAGCCGAGGATGAGGACGACTGGGACGAAGAGGAAGAAGAGGAACCCGAGCCCTTCCGGTGCGGTGACTGCGCCGAATGGATCAAGCACGTGACGGACGACTATTACGAGACCGTGATCCGGCCCGTGCTCGCCGAGTGGCTCGACGAACCGACACCGGGCGCGGACCGCTTTTCCCGCGCGGCGGAAGAGTCGCAGGAATACTTCTCGGACGAGGATCCGGCGCTCCTCGACGCGCTCGGAATCGAAACGGGGGATGCGGAGGAGGACATCTACCACAAGGGGATCTGCCCCTACATCGGGTCCTCGATCGACGACGCGAACCGGATCGCCGCGAGGCACGAGGCGGTTTTCCGTTTCGAGCACTACGTGGAAAAGCTTTCCGAGCAGAAACGGTCGACCCCCTGGTAAGACTGAGTGCGAATTCCTGATCCGAAACCGCCGGAGTCCTATCGAAAATGAATGGCAAAAAGAAAAATGAAATGTCCTTCTCGCTTCCTCTTTCAGACTGCGTGGCCGCGGTCGCCTATCTCAGGGAAAAGGCGCCGGAAGACGCAAGGCGGATTGAATATGCCGTAAGGAAAGCGGCGAACGCCGCGAAGGGCGGAAAGGAACCCGAAGGGCTTTCGGTCCGGGGTTTCTCCGGGAACCCGTTCGCGCTTGCGGCGGCCCGTTTTCTCGGCCTCTCGGGGGAAAATCGCGTGAAGAACTTTGACCGCGTCCCGTCCTATGTCCGAGCCGGGCTCCTCTGCCGCTCGCGCGGGAACCCGGCAACCGTATTCCGGGAACGGTTCGAGGCGCTCTGCGGTGCGCTTCCCGACCACTGCGGGCCGCTCCTGCGGTCTGGCGTCACGGCTTCGTTCGTTGGGGAAAAGGGAAATGAACCGGATCTCGTGCTCACGGGCACGGGGCTCGCGGCCCGCCGGTTCCCTGGCGTCGGACGAAGCGTCATTCTTGTCCGCGAGAGCGGAACCGGCTTCAAGGAAAAGAAGATCCCTTTGGGAGATGACGTCCGTGTTTCCTTCGCGGCGAGGCTTCCGGACGGCAGGGCTGCGACCTCGAAGCTCGGCCTCAGGCACTGCAGGACTGAGTCAACAGATGAAAAAGGCCGCGACGTTGAAACGCTTCACGTCGAGCTCACGCCTGAAGACATGCTTCGGATCGCCGCAGTCTCGGAATCCGGCGGTTTCGTCTGCGTCTCGACAGAACTCGGCGGGGGCTGGATATTCCGTCTGCCGCTCTCAGGCTCCGAGGCGGACGCTTTCGCGACCGACCTTCCGGGATACGGGATCGAAAGACTCGAACAAAGAGCCGTTGCGGCTGCAGAGGAGCCCGACGGACCCGAAGGCCCGTTCTTCGAGGCCGACCCCCTTGTCAGGCTTCCCGCAAGCGTCTTCCCGGTGATTGTCCGCCACTTCAGGCGCCTTGCTGTCCGGGATGACAAGACGTTCCTCGCCCTTTGGGCAAAAACTTTCTGCAACGAAGTGAGAAACCCGACTTAAGCCTTTCCGCAGGCCGGCCTCCTCACACCCGGGCCCTGATTCCAGGCCACCAAAAGCGCAGGGATCAGGGCTTTTCATCTATTTGATCTTAATATAGATCAAATTATTTTCTCATTAAATTCTATTAGAAGCCCAATATGCCGGCAGCTCTTTTAAATGGACTCCTGCCGTTTCCCGATGCCTTTCACAATCTTCTGCGGAGCTCCCTTCGGCATTGCGACTGAAGGGCGAACTGCTCCTCCCGTATCGGGATTGAGGAATGTCTCTCAGAGCTCTTACGTTTCTATTAGTTTCACATTATTATCTTATTCAAACTTATGAGAAATTATTAGACAAATTTATTTTCACTCCGTGGGTTCCATGGAACCTCTTCGCGCCGATGCTCCCGTAGCTGTCCAAGGCAGTGCTGCGGGACAAGGCCCTCGCGATAACGTCAATTCACGAAAAGGAACCTTCCCCCATGAGGAGACATTGAAAGGAGTGCAGGGAACAGCTTCGAACCCTGAACGCACGATCGTGGCAGAAGACACTCAAAGCACGGGAATGATGATCGATTCACAGCCGTGTTCCCTGCAAGGGAAATCTCAATTACGACAACCACTCAGATGTACGGCATAGGGGAGAAAACAATCAAACCTTGGAAAAATCGAGCTTTATCGTGCACTATGTCTAGTGGATCGGTCCTCAGCGAAAGGTTGTCTTCAGTCATGACGAAACTCAAGTTGCCCAAGGGAGTGACGTATCTTCAGGCAATCAAGGCCGTATCGGCCGAGGAGGTCCTGAATGAAACAGATTTTGACAAGTACTGCCGGGAGCGCGGTCTGCTCGAGTCAGAAGTCCGCGAATGGGGGAGGTGGCTTGCAAAACATCCCGATGTTGTCGACGGCAGGGAGCTTGAAGCCTCCAATCTGAAGCTACTGCACTCGCAGAAGCTGGTGGCTCAGAAGGACAGGGAACTCGCCCGAAAGGACAGGGCCCTTGCAAACACCGCCACAATGCTGATGCTTTCAAAAAAAGCCGAGGCGATTTGGGAAAATACAAAAAATACATCCGCATCCAAGACCGCCAAAAACTGACCAGTCTGGTGGAAGAAGTCATGAAGCTTGGCCTGTCGCAGGGAAGCGCCTGCTCAGCGATTGACATCACCGGGCACACGTTTCGAAGCCGGCGCCTCTGTCTCCTGAAGGAGATGGGCGACTGGACCGAAGAAACTTCACGAATCCGCGGCGCATCCCGGACGTTGCGCGGAAAAATTATTTGGCATTCACCGGGTTCAACCTCCGACGGCGTGAAATCAACCCCTGAACCTCGTGCTTCCGACTTGCGTCCTCGTTTCGCACCAATAGGGCCTCGCTACTTCAGCAGTTCTCTCCGAACTGGCTCTAGCCCTAGTTTTGTAATCTTCGAAGTAGAGCTTTTTGAAAAGCAGGGCGTTTAACGAGTCGGTTCTGTGTTTTCTACGGGGCATGAAGCCTTCTTAAAAGCTGAAAAACCGCTGTGGGGAAGGAGCCCAACAATCCGCCTGTTTCCGTCTAAGACGGCGCACCCTGACTTAACTGGGCCACAGCGGCTTAAGCAAAATGTAACTCAGGGTGAGGGAAATTCCAAGGGGGAATTCCTTCCTGATCCTAAGACCATCATTCTTTGGAAGAGTCATGATCGCTCCACGTTCCTGCACGAGACGGGGCATTGGTTCCTCGGAGCGAGGGTTGCTCTGGCCCGTTCCCTAAAGGCCAGCGGCAAGAAGCTCACCGAAGGCCAGAAGCATCTCGTCAGCACGAGGGAAGCCGTGGTGGACTGGCTCGTGTATGACTCCCTTGACGAGTTCGTGAACGCGAGCATTGAAGAGTGCCGGGGGGCTGAGGAGCAGTTTGCCCGTACCTTCGAAGAATATCTGAAGGAGGGCTATGCCCCGACTAATGCGCTTCAGAGCCTGTTCAGAAGGTTCTCCAGTTGGCTGAAGTCCATCTACGGATTCCTAGCTGCTGTCCCCGATTCCAAGATGGATGACGGAGTGCGACAGCTCTTTGATCTACTTAGTGCTGAAGTCCCGGCGGCCGAGGTTGTCCAGAACGGCATTTGCCGCGGCAATTGCATTCAGAATGCTTGAGTGGCGGAGTGCAGGTCGCCCGCGGGTATCATTTCCTTCCCCATAACCTCGCGACGCTCCTTTTCAACTGGACCGCCTGCGCTAAGGCCTACGTCTGCCGGCACCCATATTGAACGGGCCCAGCTGCAAGAGTGGGACTCTCCCTGCGGCGCCCTGCGGGAAACAGCCCCCTGAAAACGAAAATGAACGAGCTCCCGCTTCTTGACGCCATCCAGGCGCTTCACACGCCGCTCCTCGACAGCGTGATGGCGTTTCTCACGCAAATCGGTAACTTCGGGGCAGTTTGGGCACTTTTTGCCTGCTGCCTTTTTCTTCGGCGAAGCACCCGGCGGCTCGGTCTCTTCATGTTTCTCGCGCTCGCTGCGGAAGCCCTGGTCTGCAGCGGAATCCTGAAGCACGCCTTCGCGCGGCCCCGGCCCTTCACGCTGGTCCCGGGATTCGAGCTCCTCATCCCGCAGCCGGGCGGCTCCTCCTTCCCCTCGGCCCACGCCGCCTCGTCCTTCACGGCGCTTTTCTTCCTCTGGTTCTCGGGGCACCCGACTCTTCGTAGAATCGCTCCGGGAGCGGCTGTCCTCGCTCTCCTCATCAGCTTCTCGCGCCTCTACTTCTACGTGCACTTTCCGACGGACATCCTCGCGGGGGCGGTGCTCGGCGGCGCGATCGGATACGCGGCAGCGAAGCTTGGAAGATCCGGGGTCAGCAAAAACTTCTAGCCAGCTTCCGTGCCTGTTCCAGTACTGCCGCGATTCCTGATGGAAAACGGCGGACTTTTGCGAACCACGCTTGACCGATCCGTTTCGTTCCGCCCGGTTCTGAAGATGCCGAGCAAGACCGGCTTTCTCGTTATCCCGAGGATGGTCGTCGGCTGAAGCTCTCCCCTGGCATTCCGCAGGTTTCCGCGAAGACCTCGGGACAGGCAGTCCTCAGCGGAAAAGATCCTCTGCCGTCAGCACCGACTGAAATATGTCGGACCAGCTGTTCCGCATCACTCCGTAAGGCGATACCAGAACCGGATGAATCGCGCTCTTCGTTCCCTCAAGCTTCTGGAGATCGTTGATCTTATGCCGCAGGCCTGTCTCAAGTGTTTTTGAAACAGCGTATTCCTGGGTTGAAAACTTCATTTCGCAAAGATTGATCACCTGGTCTTTCCGATCAATCAGAAGATCTATCTGCGAACCGTTGATTCCCCTTTCGGGATCGGCGTGACATGACCACGCGCATTCGTGGGTCAATACACCGGCAATTCCAAGCGCCTCCTTGATTTGCCTGATGTGCTGCAGGCAAACGCGCTCGAACGCAAGTCCGCTCCAAGCGTTCCTTGCAGGCGTGTTCAGCTGGTTGGTCCAGAAATGTTCGTCAGTCGGTTCCTTTTTCAGGAACTTGAAATAGAACAGCGTGAAGTTGTCGACCAGCTGGTACAAAGCATTTCGACGCCGCTTCCCGAACTCCTGGTATTTCCTGATGAAGCCGCAGCTTTCCAGCTCTTCCAGCCTCGCGGAGAAAAGTCCGGTGTTGCCGAGCCCCGTCGCCCGCAGGAGTTCTCCCCGCTCCATCCCCGCCTTCTTCTCTCCCAGGGCTGCAATGATCGCGAGATAAGGCTCAGGCTTTCGGAAAATCGAGGCATAGAGGTACCTGAACTCCCTTTTCAGCGGCGCGTCTGAAGCGAAGAACAAGGCGTCGATGTTTTGCGAGAGGCTCAGCCCCCTGCGGAGCAGGCTCCAGTAGTACGGCACTCCGCCAAGCACCATGTAGCATTCAAGCAGCTGGTACCTGTTCATCGCGAGGCCGAGGTACCGCGCATATGCCTCGCATTCCTGCAGCGTGAAAGGCCGGAGGGCGATCTGCAGCGATAGCCTGTTGTAGAGCCCGCCCTTGTTGTGGACGACATGCTTCATCATCCAGGATGTCGCCGAAGCGCAGACGATCAGAACAACGTCAGTCCTCGCAGATGCCCAGCCGTTCCAGAAGCCTTCCAGCGCGAGCATCAGGTCGCTTCGAGCGGTGTCCATCCATGAGAGCTCGTCAATGAATACGACCTTTTTCCGGTCGGGTGACCGCCGTACCACTTCCTTCAGAAGCTCGAACGCCTCGAGCCAGTTCCTCGGGTTCTTGAAATCATTAAGCCCGGCCTCCCTCAGCGAAGCGCTGAACGCGAACAGCTGTTCCTGGTTCGTGCCGTTGGCATAGCCTGAATGCTGGAACGCGAAGTGCCTGCCGAACGTTTCCCGGATCAGATACGTTTTCCCGATCCGCCGTCGCCCGTACACGGCGATGAACTTCGATTCATCCGACTCTGCCGCCTCGAGCAACAGGGCTTTTTCCTTATCGCGCGCAACAAGCATCTTTGGGACCTTTGGTTACTTTATGTCGATTATAAATCGAGATAAAGTAAATTTAATTTTTTAAAATTACTTTATCTATGGCAAAATTGCAGATAAAGTAATTGTCGGCCCGAAAAGGCTCTTCATGCTCCTGCGTCCCGGCTCACCACGATTTTCTTCCCTGCGAGGCCAAGTGCCTTCAGGCACATGCGGACAACCGGCGGATGCTTTTGAAAAACAGAAGCCCCGGCATGGAAGGAATCCTTCTGCCAGGGCTTCTGTGTTTCAATATAGTTTCTTTTAAATTTCTATATTAAAAATATAAGAAACTATTAATGATGCTGTGCAAAAAATTCATTGGCTAAGGCTTCGCCCATCCGATCACGCGCTTCCCTTCGCGAAGATAGTTGGTGTTCGGCTGTCCGGCAAGGCCAAGCGCCTCGACCGCGGCCGACATGGCGCCATAGTCCTCGCTCTCGCAGCAGGCGCTCTCGACGAGCGCCCCGTTGAACCAGACCTTCGCGTATTCGCAGATCACGCCGTTCACGGAGAACCCGTAGCGGACCTTTTCCACTGAGACGAGCGCGAGCTCAGGCGCCGAGCGGACGAGGTCGCAGAACTCGTCGAACGCGTAGGTGTCCTTCCCGAGTTCGAGCTTCACGCCGAGATGCCCGAGTATCACCTCGAGCTCGGCGCGCTTCACAGGGAAGGCGAACTTCCCGCGCGGCTGGAAGATCTCGTAGCCCTCGGGGGTCGTTCCGACCTCGGTCTTGATGTCGAGGAGGCCGTCCCGGACCTTCACGTTCGCCTCGTCCGTCTTCTTCGAAAGCACGTAGGTTTCGGCCGGCATCACGCGGGCCTTGAAGAGCTGGGCCTTGCACTTCCACATGTGCTCCTTCACGCCCTCGATGACGTCCTTCCCGAAGACGCGGAACTCCGCCCTCGGGACGATCTTCGCAGCCTCCTCGGCTGACGTTGCCTGGTTCTTTGCGTACGGTTCTGCCATGGTGAGAGATTCCTTTCCAGAAAATTCGTGGGACTTCAGGCCTGCGGGCGGACCCTTCACGCCCGCCGCCCGGTTCGTGGAGCCGGGCGCGGACGGAAAGGAGCGGAAACCGCCCTTACCAGGTCGTGAAGGGGTGCTTCACGAGGTTCGAGTTGAAGTAGCGGGGGTCGCCCGAAACCTCTTCCCCGATCCACTCGGGCTTTTCGAAAGGCGTGTCCTCGCTCTCAAGCTCGATCTCTGCCACGATCAGCCCGGCGTTCACGCCGAAGAACTCGTCGATTTCCCAGACGTGCGTCCCCATCGGGATCTTGTAGCGGGTCTTCTCGATGATCGGCTTCTCGGCGAGCTGGTCGAGCATCGTGGTGCAGTCCTCGAACGAAATCGGGTACTCGAACTCGAGCCGGGTCACTCCAACCGTCGGCCCCTTCACCGTGAGGAAGGCCTTGTCGTCGATCGTCCGGATCCTGACCGTGCGCTCCTTCGCGCTGTTGAGATACCCCTGGCGGTAGTGCTTCCCCTTCGCGAGGCTCCGCCACGCGTCGCCCTTTACAAGGAACTTCCTCTCTATTTCCTTTCCCATCTTTTCCAAGCGCCTCCGTAGAGAAAAACAGCTGCCGGCCCGTGCCGTGAACCCCCGTGAGCGGGCCTTCTTTCTGGAAGGAATTCTCTTCTCGCGCTTTCCGCTTTTGCAGTGAGAAGAGCCCATCGGAACGATAACAAATCCTTATGGGAAGACGGCCTCCCGGAATGTCCGGGAAGGGCTGCCGGGACAGCCGGGGAATCGAATCCCTGCGCCAGGCTTCGTTTTTTCGCGTTGATGTAAAGTACAGGTAAAGAAAAGGTAAAGCCTAGGGACCGGTCCGGTTCCACAGAAAGAACATCGAGCAATGATTTCCCTCAACCAGCTGAAAACCTTCATGGCTGTCGTCAAGTACGGCAGCTTCACGCGCGCCGCGCGGGAGCTGAACCATACGCAGCCCGCCGTGAGCGGCCACGTCGCCTCGCTCGAGAAGGAGCTCGGCGCGAAGCTTTTCGTCCGCACCGGGAAGAACATCGTGCTCACTGACGAGGGCAGGGTCCTGAGCAGGGCCGGGGAAGAGGTCCTCGCCCGGCTTGACGCGCTCGGGAAGGAGCTCGCGGGCCTTAAGGAGCTGCGGGGCGGCACGATCACGCTCGGCGCCTCGAAGATCGTCGGGGTCTACGTCCTCCCGAAGCTCCTGATGCGGTTCCGGGAGAAGTTCCCCGAGATCGAGATCCAGCTCCGCATCCACTCGGCCCACACCGTGATCGAGCAGCTGGATGAGAACGCCTACGACCTCGCGATCGTCGCCGAGGGAATCCCCGTCACGTCGAGGAACGTGAGCTTCAAGGTGATCGGGGAGGAGCCCCTTGTGATCGTCGCGCCGCCCGAGCACCCGCTCGCCCGCCGCGGCACGATCACCGTGACGGAAGCGTGCCGCGAGCCCTTCATCCTCTCTGGCTCCGAAACTGCGTCGGCCCGCAGCCTCAGGCGGCAGCTCGAGGACCTCGGGATCCAGCTCCGGAGCACGGTCGAAATGGATGACGCCGGCGCAATCAAGCACGCGGTCGAGGAAGGCGCGGGGCTCGCCGTGCTGACGCGCTGCGTCGTGGAGCGGGAGCTGCGCGAAGGGAGGCTCGTCGAGCTGCAGATGGAGAACTGGCGCCCATCGAGGCGCCTCCTCATGCTCTGGCGCGACGACCGGCCCTTCTCGCGGAACACCGAGGCTTTCATCCGGTTCCTCTACGGCTGCCTGAAGCGCCGCGGGGCGGAGCCGCAGCATCCCCGGGAAGGGTTCCCGGACTGACCTTTCCCATAAGGCAACCGTTATTCCTCCGATCAGGATATGCGATCAACTACCTAAGAGATAAAACGTAGATTTAAGCCATGGAAGGCAATCATTGGCAAAGGAGGCTTCGTCATGCCTGAACCTGTTGCTCCCGGCTTGGACTACGATCCGCTCGACATGCGGAACTATTCCCTGAACAAGCTCCCGAAGCGGCCGCTCACGGCGGTCGGCCGGTTCTTCAGGACCTGGGGAATCCCGATCGCCGCGGTTCTGTTCGTTTTGCTCGCCTACGTGGTGCAGATCCCGATCCTGAACCATAAGCAGGAAGTGATGTTCGCGCTCTTCGCGACGGCGCTCTTCCTCTGGATCAGCGAGACCGTTCCGAACTACGTCACCTCGATGCTCCTCATCTGCGGCCTCGTCCTCACCGGGACGCTCAAGGCAAAGCCCGCGATGGCAACCCTCGGCGACCCGGTGATCTGGCTGAACGTTTCCGCCTTCATCATGGCGAGCGCCATGGTGTCGACCGACCTCGCGAAGCGCGTCTCCCTCTGGCTCATCCTTAAGTTCGGGAAGAACTCCGGGATGATCTTCATGACGTTTCTCGCGATCAACCTGATCCTCGCCGCGTTCGTGAATGCGACCGCCGCTAAGGCGGCGCTCATGATGCCGCTCTTCATGGTGATCAGCGCGGTCTACGGGGCGCCCGGTACGAACACGACGAACAACTTCGCCCGCAACCTCGTCCTCTACAACCTCCTCATGATCAACGCGTCCTGCAACACGTTCCTCACGGGGTCCGGCGCGAACCTCCTCGGCATCGCGCTCCTCGCCGGGGCCGGGGTCTCGGTCTTCTACTTCGACTGGTTCACGGCGGCGTTCCCGCTCGTCCTCGCCTTCGGCATCATCAGCTACGTGATCGGCGTGCGGTTCATCTTCCCGCTCACGCGCGAGGACCGGCAGCCGAAGCTCGCGGGCGGGCGCGAAGCGCTCCAGAAGGCCTATGACGAGCTCGGGCCGGTGAAGAAGAACGAGATCAAGGCCGCAGTCGTCTTCCTCATCGTCCTCCTCGTGTGGGCGACGGACAAGCTCCACGGGCTCAACTCCACGGTGGTCGCGATGCTTGGCGCGACCGTGATGCTTCTCCCGCAGTTCAAGCTGATCAACTGGAACGACGTCGACATTCCCTGGCACCTGATGATCTTCTCGGCAGGCGCTTATTCCCTCGGCGCGGGCCTCACGAAGACGAAGCTGATGGACACGCTCACCGCGTGGCTCATGGACGCGCTCGGCATGGCCTCGATGAGCTACTTCGAGCTCTACGCGATCCTCACCGCGATCTTCATCGCGAGCCACTTCATCTTCCAGAGCAAGAACATGCGCACGATCATCTTCCTCCCGATCGTGATCGGCATCGCGCAGCAGCTCCATATCGACATCCTGTCGCTTGCGCTCCCGGTCTGCTTCTGCATCAACTGCTGCTGGAGCCTGCCCTTCAACGCGAAGCCGAACGCGATGCTCTACGGCACGAACAAGTACACGATGGGCGACTCCTTCAAGTACGGCTTCACGATGTCGGTGCTCTACTGGGCGCTCCTCCTCCTCGCGGGCGGCACCTGGTTCGTGTGGCTCGGGATCACGCCCGGGTTCTTCTAGGGGCATTTCTCAGCTCCTTCCCCGCCTCCCTTCTCCTCACGGGGCGGAAGAGCAAGGGCCGGCTTCCGGGGCTTTCCCCCGGCAACCGGCCTTTCTTTTGCTGAGCGCCCTGCCCCGGCGCCTTTCCTGCAGGCACTCTTCGCGCTAGGCTGGAGCGGTCAGCGATTTCCACTGAACCCAAACCCGCGAAGGATCAGCGTCATGAACACGAAGGACAAGGTTTCCGCAATCAGGGACTGGATGGAAAGAGAAGGGGCGGACTGCGTCCTCCTCACGACGCTCGACCCCCACCAGAGCGAATCCGTCGCGGACCACTGGAAAGCCGTGCAATGGGCAACCGGGTTCACGGGGAGCATGGGAGAGGCTCTCGTCTGCCGGAACTCCGCCGCCTTTTGGACGGACGGCCGGTACGAGGAGCAGGCACGCCGCCAGGTGGACGGGTCGGTGTTCGAAACCTTCTCGATCTCGAACCCGGAATCCCCTTCGCCCGGCTCCTGGCTTCTCGAGCACCTCGGGGAAGGCGCCGTTCTCGCGCTCGACGGAAGCGTCCTTTCGGTCGCCTCCGCGCGGAAGCTGAAGTCGGAGCTTTCCGAAAAGGGCATCCGGATCCGCCCGGAAATCGACGGGGTTCTCGCGCTCTGGGTCGATCGTCCGGCGATTCCGGGGGATCCCCTCTATGAGCTCGAACCCGAATTCACGTGCCGGAGCCGGGGTGAAAAACTCGCGCTCGTCCGGTCAAGGCTTCCGGAGCGGGGCGCCGTGGCGGTGACGACCCTTGACGACATCGTGTGGCTCACGAACCTCCGGGGACACGACAACCCGCTCTACCCCTTCTTCCACGCCTACGCGCTCGTCACGAAGGACCGCGCCGTCCTCTGCACGGACCTCGGGAAAATCCCGCCCGGGCTCAAGGCCCGAATCCGCTCGGACGGGTTCGAACTGCGGCCCTACGGGGAAATGCCGCGCCTGATCGAAGAGCTCTCTAAGGAAACAATCCTCTCGCTCGACCCCTGGAAAACGCCTGAATCGCTCCGCCTCGCGGTTCCGGAGGGAGTCCGGGTGAGGGAAGAGCCCGCGCTCGTCACCGGGATCAAGGCCGAAAAATCGCAGAAAGAGCAGGAAAACATCCGGCGCGCGAACCTCCACGAATGCGCAGCCGTTGTCCGCCTCATGATGTGGATCGAGGAGAACGCCGGTTCCGGCGCCCTCACCGAATACATGGTCGGGAAGAAGCTCGAGGAATTCAGGCGGCTCGATCCCCTTTATATCCAGC
The DNA here is from genome assembly GCA_902797695.1 of uncultured Sutterellaceae bacterium. Lineage (GTDB taxonomy): Bacteria > Pseudomonadota > Gammaproteobacteria > Burkholderiales > Burkholderiaceae_F > Mesosutterella. The sequence goes on along the minus strand of CADBTW010000040.1, from coordinate 1,946 downwards.
CCGCGAACGTCCCGATCGTGGGATACGGCCCGAACGCCGCCCTCCCCCACTACCGGCCGACGAAGGACGTCTCGTCTCCCGTGAAGCCGGAAGGGTTCCTCCTCTTTGACGTCTGCGCGCAGTGGCGGTGCGGCTCGACCGACCTCACGCGGACGGTCGCGGTCGGACCTCTCACGGACGAAATGCGGCGCGACTACACGACCGTGCTGAAGGCGAACATCCGGCTCGCGGAGCAGAAGTTCCCGGAAGGCACCACCGGGAACCTGCTTGACGCGATCGTGAAGGCCCCGTACTGGAACAAGCTCGAGAACTTCAGCCACGGAACCGGGCACGGAATCGGTTACATCTCGAACATCCACGAGGGACCCGCGAAGATCATCACGGAGTACGCGCCCGCCTTTCCCTACGCTCTCCGGACGCCCCTCAGGCCCGGGATGCTGTTTTCCGACGAACCGGGACTCTACAAGCCCGGGCGCCACGGGATCCGGATCGAGAACTCGATCCTCGTCAAGGAGGCCGGGAAGTCCGAGTTCGGGCGGTTCCTCGGGTTCGAAACGGTTACGTTCCTCCCGTTCGAAGGGAAGGCGATCGTCCCGGAGATGCTTACCGAAGCTGAAAAGTCCTGGATCCGAGGGTATTACGAGCGCATGAAGGAGGGTCTCCGGCCGCTTCTCTCGGAATCCGAGTTCGCGTGGCTCTGCCGGAAGGCCGTGATCTGACCCAGACTCGCCCGGGCGGCCCCGCCTGGTCCAGTCCCGGGCGCTCCAAATCCGTGCACCCGCCCGGGAATGGTGCCGCCATGCCCCGGAAGCCGGGCCTCCCCTCCCATCCCCACGCTCCCCGCCTTTCCTTCCTTTTCAGGCCCCTGTGCCACTCGCATTTCCCTTTGGCACGGGTTTTGCTTCCCTAGGTTCAGGGTCGCCCGCGTCCGAATCCTTTGATCCCTCGGAGGGCGTCCGTAAAGAAAAAACATCAGGGGGAGCCTTCCATGAAGCTCATTACCGCAGTCATCAACCCGTACCGGCTTGATTCCGTACGGGACGCACTTGAGGAAGTCGGGGTCTCGGGAGTCACCGTGACCGAAGTTAAGGGACACGGCAGGCAGCGCGGCCACACCGAGATCTACCGCGGCGCCGAGTACGAGGTCGACTTCCTCCCGAAGCTGAAGGTCGAATGCGCAGTTCCGGACGAGGTCGCGGACCGGACGGTCGAGGCGATTTCGGCCGCCGCCCGCACGGGAAAGATCGGGGACGGGAAGATTTTCGTCTCCACAATCGAAAAGGTGATCCGCATCAGGACCGGCGAAATTGACGAGGAGGCGCTCTCATGACTTCGACATTCCTCAGGAAGGCTGCCGCTGCGGCCCTTTCCCTCCCGGCGCTCCTCACGCCGCTCACCGCGTCCGCGGCCGACACCCTCGACCGCGGCGACACCGCCTGGATGCTCGGCGCGACGGTCCTCGTCCTCTTCATGACGATCCCGGGCATCGCGCTCTTCTACGCCGGCATGGCGAGGAAGAAGAACATCCTCGGCACCATCGCCCAGGACCTCGCGATTTGCGGCGTTGTCTCGGTGCTCTGGTTCCTCGTCGGCTACTCCCTCGCCTTCAGCGAGGGCGGCCCCTTCATCGGGTCGCTCAGCTGGCTCGGCATGAAGGGAATCGGGGTCGGAACGCTCCAGGGCTCGATCCCCCAGCTCCTCTTCTCGATCTTCCAGATGACGTTCGCCGTCCTCACCGCCTGCCTCATCACGGGCGCCTGGGCCGGCCGCATCCGCTTCAGCTCGATGGTCGTATTCATGACGGCCTGGAGCCTCCTCGTCTACGCCCCGATCTGCCACTGGGTCTGGGCGGGTGACGGGTTCCTCGCCGGGCTCGGCGCCCTCGACTACGCTGGCGGCACGGTGGTCCACATCAACGCCGGCATCGCGGGCCTTGTGGGCGCCCT
>CADBTW010000039.1 GCA_902797695.1 uncultured Sutterellaceae bacterium | reverse complement strand
CTTGCCTCCGGCTGTGTGCTTGGTGCTACCTCCTGCACTCAGGACTTTCACCCGTTAGAACGCGCTCGTGCCGAGCGCACGAAAAAATCCGCTTCCCTTCCCGATTGAAGGAAAGCGGATTCCTTTGAAATTCCCCGCTAAATGTACCGGCAGATATGGTCCACGGCGATGTCGGAGAAACCAAAGGCCTCTGCCTTCGTGGTCTTCCCGCCCGCCACACGGAGCACTTCGTCCAAAATCTTCTCGCCCGCATCCGATATCGTGAGGTCCCCTTCGAGGATTCCGGAAACGTCGATGTCCATGTTGTCCGCCATGCGCTCAGCCGTTTCGCGGTTGCCTGTCACCTTGATGACGGGAGCAAGCGCGTGCCCGGTCGGCGTTCCGCGGCCGGTCGTGAACACGACAAGCGTCGCGCCTCCCGCCACCATGCTCGTGACGGAGGATATGTCATACCCGGGGGTGTCCATGATGAGGGCACCCTTCTTTGTCGGCCGCGCCGCCTCCTGAAGCACTTCGACCACCGGTCGAGTGCCGCCCTTGTGGATGCACCCGAGTGACTTCTCCTCGATCGTGGAGAGACCCCCGGCCTTGTTCCCTGTCGTCGGCTGTCCCGTGCGACAGTCCTGGCCGGCAAGGGCGAGATGCTTCTCGTAGTTCTCGCAGATCCGGATGATCTGGTCATGGATTTCAGGGGTCGCCCCGCGGCGGGCGAGAACATGCTCCGCACCGATGAATTCCACGGTTTCGGACATCATCGTCGTTCCGCCCATGTCCACGATGAGGTCGGACATGCGTCCGACCGCCGGGTTCGAGGCGATCCCGCTCGTCGCGTCCGATCCGCCGCATTCGATCGCGACAAAGAGGTCAGACACGTCGCAGGGTGTCCGCTGGAGTTCGCTCGCCTCGGCGACCATCACCCGGGCAGCCTTAACGGCCGCGGCAGCCGTCGCAACGGTTCCGCCCGTTTCCTGGATCCCAAAGGAAACGACCGGCTTATCGGTTTCAGCGCGAATCTTCGCCGCAAGTTCCCTGTGGCCGACAGTCTCGCATCCGAGGCCGATCACCACCACGCCGTAGACGTTCGGATTCAGGGCAAAGCCTGTCAGCACACGAAGGTTCATGTCGGTGTTCGCCTGGACGTCAGAGCATCCGACATTGATGATGACGTTCTTCGTCCCTTTCACCTGGCTCGCGACAAGGCGGCAGGTTTCGGATGCGCAGGCGCATCCCGGAAGGATCAGGACATAGTTCCGGACGCCGACCCGGCCGTCGCTCCGCCTGTAGCCCAAGAACTTCCTCGTCATCATTCCCCCTGCTTCAAGATGTATTCGTCGGCATAGCGGCGCGGCTGGCTCGCGATGTTCCTGTCGTTCACAAGTGCCCCCTTCGGGATCGCCCCGGTCGCCTTCCCGATGACCTCCCCGTACTTCAGGATTTCGTCGCCCACCGCAATGTCCCTCAGGGCGATCTTGTTGCAGAACGGCACGTCCGTCACTGCAACCAACCCAGCCCTTGATCCGTCCGGCTCGAGGATTTCAACTGGGTTGCCTGCACTGACGGCCAACGTGCACACGGCAACGTTGTCCTTCGGGTTAATTCTCAAGGCTTTTGGCATTTTCCGTATTCTCACCTGAAAGAACTAGGTAAGCGCCATTCTAAGGGCGCCATGCCCACGATTTCAATAAAATGCAGTTAAGCCCGGGAAACTCCATCCCGGCGGACGGCCTCGTATTTTTGGAATCAGGAAAATGGAAGCCTTATCTTCAAAGATTGCCGACCTTTGCGTCGTTTACGGCGAAAAGATCGCACTTGCAATAATCTGCCTCATCGTCGGGAAGATCGTCATCGGCGCGATCATGGGATGGCTCGATCGCGTGCGCTACTTCAGCAAGATCGACCAGACCGCAAAGGGGTACATCTTCTCCTTCATGAGGATCGGCCTTTGGGTCGTGCTTCTCATCGCAGTGATCCAGATCCTTGGCGTCCCGATGGCGTCCGTGATCACGGTCCTCGCTTCCGCAGGCCTCGCCATCGGCCTCGCGCTTCAGGGAGCGCTCTCCAACATCGCGGGTGGCGTGATGCTGCTCTTCTTCCGTCCGTTCAACGTCGGGGACTACGTGTCGGCAGCCGGTGCCGAAGGCATCGTGAAGGACATAACGCTCTTCTACACGACAATTGTCACGGTCGACAACAAGCGCATCACAGTTCCGAACTCTCAGGTGATGAACGCGGTCGTCACGAACTTCTCGAGCGAGGAACTCCGCCGCGTGGACCTCAACTTCGGTGTTGCGAAGTCCGAGTCCCCTGCTGAAGTCCAGGCCCTGATGCTCGACGCGATCAAGACGACCCCGAAGGTGCTCCTGAATCCGGAACCCTTCGCGCGCCTGATCGGCGGCGACGAGAAGCAGATGACCTTCCAGGCCCGCGCTTGGTGCAAGAGCGCCGACTACTGGGATGTCTACTTCGATCTCACGCAGCGGATCACCGAGGCGATGGGCGCGAAGGGCGTGAAAGCCCCTGCCGCCCGGATCGTCCAGGGCTAGTTCCGTCCAAGGGCTCACCCCCTGCATTTGCGGGCGGGAAGCCCCATGGGAACAAAAAAGGCGCCGGAAAGACAGGAAAGCTGCCCCCGGCGCCTTTTTCATCCCTGCCCCCTGCGAGGCCAAAGGATGGGATATTGGCTTCTATGCCTTCTGGCTGTTCCGATAGTCCTCGAGGAATTTCTCAAGACCCTGGGTCGTAAGGGGATGCATGAGAAGCTTGTCGAGGATCTTCGTCGGAACGGTCGCGATGTCAGCTCCCGCAAGCATCACTTCGTTCACGTGGCTCACAGAACGGATGCTCGCCGCGATCACTTCGGTCTTGATGCCGTAGTTGTGGAAGACCTCAACGATGTCGGCGACAAGCCCGACCCCGTCCCCGCCGATGTCGTCGATCCGGCCGACGAACGGGGAAACAAAGGACGCGCCCGCACGAGCGGCGAGAAGCGCCTGGGGAAGGCTGAAGACGAGCGTCACGTTCGTCCGGATCCCCTCGGAAGCAAGGACCTTGACAGCCTTAAGCCCCTCGGGAATGCAGGGGATCTTGACGACGACGTTCTTCGCGATCGCGGCGAGCTTCCGTGCTTCCGCGAGCATCCCCTCGCAGTCCGTGCTGATCACCTCGGCCGAAACCGGTCCGGTGACGATGCTGCAGATTTCCGGAATCACGTCGGCCTGGGTGCGGCCGGATTTCGCGACGAGCGAAGGATTCGTCGTGACGCCATAGACAAAGCCCATATCGGCGTACTTCCGGATCTCCTCCGTATTCGCCGTATCCATGAAGATCTTCATAAGGGACCCTTTCCTGTTGTTCAGGAGAAGGCGTGCCGCGCGTTGCGGAAAGCCCTTCCCCGGCATGAACCGTGCGCCGCGATGACGCAACATCGCGGCGCCTGCAAAAAGTCTGCTTATTTTGCTCCGAAAAAAGGGAGGCAAAAGGGAATTTCGTTTCGGGCCGGGCCACAGGTGAGCTAGAGACTGACCCAGCCGTTTCCGTCGGGAGAGTTGCCCGAATCCTTTTCAACCGGATCTGCCGGCCAGGCAGGGGACTTCTCTTCCCCGAGATAGGCCTTCGCCTTCGCTCTCCAGGCGTCGAATTCTTCCTTCGGGATATCGACATCCTGCCCGAGCGCGATCTCGCGAAGCGATTCATGGGGGTCGGACGACTTCAGCACGCCCTGCCCCGCCTTGTCGGTGCCGCCCGAAAGGTCAACGTCGTACCAGACACGCGTGACGTCGTATCTCACGGACCAGTCCGGGATCGTGAACTCGACGTTCAGCACGAGGCTCGGCTTGGGGACACGGGCTGAAACGAGCGACCGCTCGCCCTCCGTGTGGCAGGAAAAAGTGACAGTCTTTTTCTTTTCGAGGCTCTTCAGGACCCATGAGCCGGTGTTTTCAAGGCAGTACCGGTAGCCTCCGAGGGCGTCGCCAATCCTGAACGTCCTCCCGTCCTCGAGGCTGATCTTTCCGCTCTGCACATAATTGAGCCAAAGAAGCCCCGTGCATCCCCCGAGGGCGAGAACGGAGGAAACGAGGACCGCAAGCCCTGCTGTTCTCTTCTTCATTTTTTCTTGAGCCCCTTCACCGAGGTCCTGCACTTTCCCACAATCCAGGTGCCACAATTCCCGCCCCTGCCATTCTATTTGCCACGCGATGCCTTGCGGACCTCGCGGTCGACTTCAGCCCCGAGCTTCCGCAACTCCGCGATGATCCGGGCGCGCTTCGCACGCCGTGCGGCGGCCGCCGCGGAATCCTGTCTCAGGCCTGCCGCGAATGTGCCCGCCTTCTTCTGCACCGCTTCGACCAGGGCGAGCGGATCGGGCTCGGTCCTTGGAGCGGGCCGAGGCGTTCCGGCTTCCTTCCCCTCAGCCTTTACGCCGCAGTAAGCGAGCCTTGAAAGCAGCAGCCCGAGGGCGATTCCCGGATCCCGGCTCCATTCGCCGCCCCGCACACGGACAAACTTCCATCCGGCTCGCTCAAGGATCACCTGCCTCTCCATTGCGGAAATCACGGCTTCGGGATCTTCGTTCCTCACGCTCCCGTCGCACTCGACGACCGCCTTCCGTCCGGAAGCTTCGACGACAAGCGGAAGCTCAAAGGCCCCGATCCGGTAGCCCGAGCGGACCCTGAAGCCTCGGGAAGCGAGGGCACGGGCGACGTCAGGCGCAAATCCCTCGGGCGCGGCGTCGCTTCCCGGCTGCTCCGTGTCCTTCTCGGCATCCTTCATGTAGTCGAAGAACGTCTTCCGGATGTCGCCATCCTGCAGCTGCTCCTCAGGATCGAAAGAGTAGACAGCCCAGACCTGGTCCCGCGCGCGGGAAACCGCGACGTTCCAGCGCTTCTTCATGCCGTCGTCAGACCCGGCGGTTTCTCGCCGCAGGGGCTTCCCAGGCTCTGCCGAGTCGACCAGCGAGAGGAAGATCACGTCCCGCTCGTCACCCTGGAAGTCGGGCGAGAGGCCGCAGAGGATGCGGCGCCTCTCGATCTCCTGCGGGCCGATTGCCTTGTAGAGCAGGTCGTTGATCAGCTGGATCTGCGCTCCGGTGCGGCCGGACCGCATCACGATCACGCCGAAGGTCTTTCCGTCGTAGGCGGGCTCCGCGAGGCACGCCTTGATCCGGCCGACGATCGCCTCGGCCTCGGCGCGGTTCGAGTCGTTCCCCTCGCGGACGCCGTCCACGCGGCACCGGACGATGGGCGGGAAGAGATTCGTCGAGGACGAGTCGCGAAGCGGAAGGATCCGTCCGTTGTAAGAGAGCCTGTTCGAGTAGCCGATGATCGGCGGAACGCACCGGAAGTGCTCCCGGAGCATCTGCGGGTCGTAGGCGGTCCTCGCGAGGTCGTAGAGCGAAGCCTGCGCCTGGTAGATCGGCCAGTTCGCGATCCGTCCCTGGATGTATTCGCGGGAAAGGGCCGCGACTGCGGCGTCTCCGACGCCGACCGCGGCCGGGGACACCTGACGGTCGTCGCCCGCGATCACCGCCTTCCGCCCGAGGAAGAGAAGCGGCATCGAAACGATGTCGGACTGGGAAGCCTCGTCGATCACGACAATGTCGAACTTCCACGAGCCGTCGAAGTTCGAAAGCGCTCGCTCGGCAGGCATGATCCAGCAGGGAACCGCCTCGGCGCAGGCCGCCATCAGGTCGCGCGCCTGGCTCCGGAGCTGCTCTACACCCTTCCCCGAGCCGCGGCCGATCCGCGACGCGATCTGGGCCCAGCCCTGGAGCTTCTGCATGAGGGCGCGGTTGCCCTGGAGCCTCAGCGCGAGCGCGAGCCACGCCTTGTCGGACGCGAGCTTCACGGTCTTCCTGCGAAGCTCTTCCGAAAGCTCCTCGGCCCTACGCTCGAGATCGTCATGGTCCTCGGCGAGGTACTTCCTGAAGTCGGCGTCAAGAAGCTTCCAGTTCCACGCGTCCACCACCTTTTCGGGAGAAAGTGCGGAGAGGCCGGACGCGATCGCACCGGCCCATTCGGGCGCGGCGGAAGAAAGCCGCGCGAAGAGCGCACCTGCCCGTTCGACCTCCGGCAGCATCCCTCGGATCGTTTCCTTCCGGTCCCAGGCCTTCCGATAGCCCTCCGGGTCCGTCTCTGCGGTCCGGGCGAGTTCTTCCGCGAGCACGGACCCCGCCTGCTCCGCGGGCTTCAGGGCCTCGCGGATCCGGACGAACTCAACCTCGAGCTCCGAAAGCCTCTCCATCACGCGGTCAAGGGTCGCCGCGGGCCGCAGCAGCTCGTCAACGCTCCGGGCGAGCGCTTCGCAGCTTTCGACCGGACCCGCGCCGGTTCCCCCCGTGAGGAGAGCTGGATTGATTCCGGCCGCCTCCGCCTTTTCAAGGAGCGGCATTGCCCACCCGTCCCACCAGGAGAGCGCCTTCTCGAGCCTCGGAAGGTACCGCAGCCGGACCTGCTCCTCCGGATGGTCGTTTCCGACAGACATGAAAGCGGGGCCGCCCGCCTTCTGCACGAGGTCGTCCCAGAGCTTCGAGGCGGCCGCGCGGGCGTCCTCAAGCGCGAGCCTGAGAAGCACCGCGGCGTATTCGTGGTCGTTCGACGGGACCTGCCCGTTCACGAGGGCGCCGGAGAGCGTCGCGAGCCTCGCCTTCTGCGTGAGCTTCGTGAGGAAGCCGGGCTCGCCTGAAATATGGTTTTCGCGGAAGTACTGGAGCGCCTCGCGGAGCGCTTCCCGGTCAATCCCGGGCTGCACGGTCACGGCGAAGTCGTCCATCTGGCCGATTTCCTTCTCGGCAAGCGACGCGGCTTCCGAAACGGCGGAGACAAGCTTCTCCCAGCGAGCCTTGATAGCGCCGCCGGCGGCGCCGGCCGCGCGCGCGGCGACAAGCCACGGATCCGGAACCCCGACCGAACGGTCCTTCTCCAGCCACTCGGAGAGGGAGGCGACGGGACCTCCCGCAATGTAGGGCGCCTCGATCGAAAGATCTCCCGCGCTGTAGCGGAGGATCTTCCTCCCGCCCTGGCCCCCGAGAGACTCGACCCGGAGCTTCGAGCGGGCTTCGTAGTTCCGGAGCTCGGATTCCTCTGCCGCGAGATGCGCTTCCTCCTCGGGCTTCGGGAGACAGTCGAGCGCGAGCAGCCCCGACTCCGCCTCGCGCTTGTCCCGGGGCGTTACCCGCTTCGACGCGTCGCAGAGCTCGGAAAGCTCCTCAGGCGTAAGGGGGAAGGGGCCCTTCGGAACGACTCCGGCCGGGAACGACCGGGCGACCCCCTCGTTCTCGCGAAGCCACCTGCCAGCCTCGGCGGGCGTCCATTCGCGCCCGCCGATCGCGACCGGGCGTGACTCCCGGAGGATCATTTCGAAAATCTTCCTGCGGACGGACTCGAGTTCGCCAAGCACCTCGTCACGATTCCGCGCTTCGGATTCAATCCGGCGCCTCAGCTCCTCGGGCCGCACGACGGAAAGCCGGTCGGTGAGCGCCTGGACCGTCGCGAAGACGTCGTCCCGGTCGCTCGCGAAAGAGACGCAGAGATCCTGCATTTCCTTCGGAAGCATGTCCTTCAGGACCCGCAGGGCCTTTTCCTTTTGGGACGAGATGAGGACCGTCTTCCCTTCGGCGAGGAAATCCCCGATCAGGTTCGCGATCGTGTGGGTCTTCCCGGTTCCCGGGGGCCCCATCACGAGGACCGCGTCACGGTCAACGATCTCGCGCGCGACCTCGAGCTGCTCGCGGTTCGAGGGCTTCGCGAGGAGAATCCGGCGGTCTTCGCCTCCCGCCGCGGCGAGCCTCTCCTCAAGCGTCTCGGGCGCACGCGCAGCAGCCTCCCCTTCCTTCGCGTCGACGCCGCAGATGAGGTCGACCAGATGGTGCGGCACCGGCGAACCCGCATCGATCTCGCGGATGATCCGCTCGGAGGCCTCGGCCATTCCGGACGGCCGCTCCTCCATCCAGATCGCGGGCTCTTCATAAAAGGCAAACCGGCAACGTTCGTTGAAGGCGATGTCGCCGAAGGAGCCGAACCAGCGGCAGTCCGGGGAAATCGCTGCGGCAAGCCGCTGGAACGAAGCGCGCACCGGGCCCGCGTCGAACGGATGCACCATCGTGCTCTCGACATCCTCCCGGACCTGCTGGCACTGCTCGAGCCGGAACCCTTCGTCAATGTAGCCTGAAAGGAGCTCGGACTCGAACCGCGCGGGTTCCGCGAGGTCCACTTCAACCCGGACGACTGCGCGGCCGCCTTCAACGAGAAGACGGATCCGGATCGGACGCGTGAGAACCGGGTGGCGCGCCGGGCGCTCCCCAGGCCCCGAGGCGAAGGAAACGGTGCCGGCCTTCGCGATCAGCTTCAGGTTGCTCTCCTCGATCGCCCGCCCTTTCTCGTAGAACTCCTGGAAAAGGTCGAGGGAACGGGAAACGCGATCCCACGAGAGAAGCCACGCCTTCCGTTTCGCGATCCACGCGGCAAAGGGCTTCGCGAGCCGCTCGGGAAGCCTCGCGAGCGCTTCCGGAGGCTCCCAGTCGGGGTTTTCCCAGCCCCGTCCGATCACAGACGAAAGCTCGTCCCCCGGGTTCGGGCACGGGGGCAGGTCCTGCTGTTCGATCACAAGAAGCACGTTCGGCGTCCGGGAGTCCGGCGTCCACTTGCGGACACCGGGGAGCGTCCCGTCGATCTCTGAGAAGAAGACGTGCCAGGGATGGCGCCGCAGTTCAGTTACGTTCTCGCGGCGAACCCGCCCGAGCTCCCGCGCGAACCCGAAGAGGGCCTTCACTTGGGAAGCCTGGCGACCTGTTTTCTCGAATGAATTGTCCATATCCGATCCATGCTGCAAAAGCTTGCGGGAGCGGCCCAAGGGGAGCCCCCGCCCATAGGGGAAGAGAATAGCATCCGGCCCGCGACTGAAGCACTAGGCGCCGGGCGGAGCGCAGGGCCGGAAGGCGGGGGAGAGAAGCGCCTGAGCGGGACTCTTCGGCGATAGCTTCCGGGCTTCCCGGATGATTTCCCCCGCTGCAGCCTCTGGCGACCCGACCGGCCCCCGCCCTTCCTCAAGCGCGAGGATCCAGAAGGAAACCGGGCGGCAGAGCGCGGGGTACCTTCCGCGGATCCGGTTCCGGAGTTCGGAGAGCCTCGAAGAGGCCCGCTCGATTTCATCCCACAGCCCTGGGGTCGCCCTGAGTTCCCCTGAACGCACCATGCGGGAGACCGTTCGGGACGCCGCCGCGGCGCCCGAAGCCGCGGCCCAGGGCCTTCCGAAAAGGGCCGAGGCGAGCTCGGCAGCTTCCTTTCTCTTCAGCCATGGGAAGGCGGCCGGGATCCTTCCCGCCGCAACGGCTTCGGCGTGGCCGCCCGGCATCCGCTCGAACCAAAACGAACCCGAAAGGGAAGCTTCCCGCTCGAGACCGCCCCAGAACTCCTCCTCGGCCTGATCAAACTCAGTCTTCCCGAAGAAGGGAAAGGAGGAAGAGTGGAGCGGGCTCACCGAAAGCCTCAGCTCGGAAAGGGCCGCGAGCGCCGCCGCTTCCTTCTGCGAGGGGAAGCACCCTGAAGCCGCGTCCGAGAGAAGGAGGACCGGAAGGCGCTTTGCCCCCAGCCACGAGGCGAGGGTCCTGAGGAACTGAGGCGTCCGGACCGCTGCGACCGCGCGGAAAGGGGCTTCAGGCCCCCTGAGGCCGATCGACCACGCCCCTTGAGGAAGCGCTTCGCGAAGCCAGTCCGAAAGCGACCGCTCGAGCTCCCGCCTCGCTTCCTCCCCTTCCACCGCGGCGATCGCGACGCCCGGAAGGCGCCTCGCGGCAGAGAGGATTTCGGTTTCGAGCACCGAACCGGCACCGAGCCCCGCAGGAGTTTCGTGCGGGGTCACTTCCCGGAGCTCCCCTGCTTATCCCTGAAAACGAATTCGAAGTCGAGCTGGGGGCCGTCCGGCTTCTTCGCGTCCTTCTTCTGCGATTCGTCCTCGGGGCCCTCGTCCTCGTCCGCCCAGGAGATCTCGTCGTCCGTATCCGGCACGAACTCCCCGTACTGCCCGCGGTACCCCGAGAGCTTCTCCTGGAGTTCCTTCTCCTCCGCGCGGAACCTGTCGTCCCGGCCGATGATCACGTTCCCGGAGAGGTCGGGCTCCCAGGGCGCGCCCGGCACGGGCTCGTCCGGAATGTCCGCTTCGACCCTGAACGGAAGGGGGTCCGGAACGAAGACCGCGGGAGCGCGCCTCTCCCAGGGGGCGAGCGTTTCAAAGTTCCGGATCTCGTCTGACGGGTTCTTCTTCTCGGGCTCGGGCGCGGGGGCGCTCTCCGTCGCCTTGGGGTTCGCCTTTTCGGGCACGGGCTCCGGGGTTCCGGCAGGCTCAACGCGCGCCGGGGCGGGGGCCTTCGGAAGCCGCCGCCTGAAGCCTTCGAGCAGCGCGCTGATCCCGCGGGCGACCGACTCCGCCTTCCTAAGCCAGTCCATCGTCCGCCCCCTTCCGGGCCGCAGGTTCGGATCCAGCCGCTGCTGCCCCGCCATTCTCCGCTTCGGAAGGCCCGCCTGCCGCAGGGGCCGGCGGTTCGGCCGGCTTTTCTTCTCCCGAAGCCCCGGCCTCCCCAGGCGCGAGCTCCGGGATGCCCGGGTCGACGCCGGTTTCGACCGAGTCGAGGACGTACTTCCAGCAGTCCGGATCCCGGCCCCATTCCGAAATGGGCTTCCCGAGCGCGGAAAGCCTGAGGATGCCGTTGATCTCGCGCGCCCACGCTTCGAGCTGCCGCTTGAGGGGATCCGAAATCTCCTGCCGGTCCCAGATCGCGCGGAGCCGCAGCCGCCGCCCGAGCTTCTTCGACGCGATCGCCGTCGTATAGGCCGCGATCACGGCGCCGCTTCCCGGGTACTTCGCGCGGGCCTCGGCCGAAAGGTACCGGAAGAGGATCGTGACCGACACGATGTCCTTCCAGGTGGCGGAAGTGATCCCGGTGGCCGGGTCCCCGCCCTGGTCCTCGAGCGCCCGCATGAAGAGCGCGTAGTTCCGCTGGGGCGAGAGGCACGAGAGATCCGGCCGCCCGAGCCACGCGTTCATCACGCGCGCGAGGTCGAGCTTCGTGATGCGGCAGGAAGGCGGTATCTGCTGCTCCTTCTTCCTCCGGGACGCAGCGGTCGGCTCCTTCGCGATCATCGTCCGGTAGGAGCCTGTCGTCCGCTCGTAGAACCACTGGTTCGCGCCGTTCGGGCACCAGGTCGCGCGAGCGGCCCGCTCGAGCGCGACGTGGAAAGGGGCGGAGGAGGAGAGGTCGGAAGCGCGGACGTTGTTCTGGGTGTTCGCGAACCGCGCGATGTCGGTGAGGAACTCGTCCGACCGGTCGCCCGCGAACCGCTTCGGGACGATGATCTTCGCGGGCACGCGGATGTGGGAAATGTCGAGCGACGGGTCGCGGCGCTTCCCGAAGAAGATCGTCGCCGTGGTCTGGCCACCGTTCACGATCTTCATCCCGGCGAGGACCTTGATCCCGGTGGTTCCGATCGAGGTCCGCGCGAGCTGGAGCTGGTCCGCGACGACCACGATGCCGTTATTAAAGGCGAGAAAGTCTCCCGGCCTCTCCTTCAGCGTCCCGAACATGCCCTTGTTCACCTTCGACTGCATCGAGAGGAACGAGCGGACGTTCGCTTCGAGGAGCCTCGCGTCGTACTTCTCGTAGAGCGTGCGGAGGACTTCGGCCGGAACGAGGCAGAGCGCCGTGTCGTAGCGGGCCGCCCCGTCGGAGTAGAAGACGCAGGGAAGGGGCTCGCCGAGTTCGCGCGAGAAGTCGACGTTCACCGGGTCGCCCTTCTCGCCTTCGGATGCGAGCCGCGCGATCCGCACGAGGTCGACCACCTCGAGGCAGACGAGCTTTCCCTCGATCTCCTGGGGCTTGTAGCGGGTGTTCTTCACGATCCCGTTCGTCACGACCCAGATGCGGACCTGGTCGAGGCCCGCCCAGCTTGAGCCGATGATCCCGGCGAGGGTCGAGGCGCGGCCCCCGGCAGGGAGCTTCTCGGAGAGCGTGCCGTCCGCGCTCCGCCTCAGGAACTGCAGGCACTGGCCTGCCGCCCGCTTCACTTCCTCGGGGTTCACCTCGAACGTCCGGTCCGAGAATTCGTAGAGCGAGACGAGGAGGTCGAGCCGGTCGAGATCGTCGGAGACCGCGCAGGCCGAGATCCTGAGAACGGAGTTCCCGACCGTCCCCTCGTACATGCAGATTTCGGGCTGCGAGACGAGCAGCCCCATTTCCGACATGAGCCGCATGGAGACTTCCGCGAACGAGGCCTCGAGGTCCTGGAACGAAGCGCGGGAGCCGGTCGCTTCCGCCATCTCCTTCACTTCGTCCTGGAGCTCCGTGTAGTACTGGAGCAGCGTTGCGTCCCCTGAAGCCATGACCCGCCTCCTTCGCCTCGCGGCATACCTCGCCCTTCATTTTCGCCCTGGGCAAAGCGGCCTTCGGTCTCGCGAAAAGCCGCTGTCCCATCCGGGTAATCCTATCAGGAAGAGGATGGGGGCACTTTCCGCCGCTTTCCTTCCGTTTTTTTATTTTCACGTCCGACCCTATAAAATTCACATTCCCCTGCTGTTTCCCATTCACCTTTTTTGACGGACCACCGGCACATGACTTTCGGCAGCCGCTTGAAGCGCCTCCTTCGCGAGAAGAAGATCAGGCAGAAGGCCCTGGCGGAGTCGATCGGCTGCACCGCGCAGACGATCTCCTTCTGGACCACGGGCCGGAACGAGCCCCGGCCGCAGCAGCTCGCGAAGCTCGCCCGGGCGCTCGGGGTCGACGAAGCGTGGCTGAAGGGGGACGAAGACGCGAAGGGCGGCGGCGCGAAGGCCGAAAACCCGGCCCCGGAACTCCCGCTCGAGCCAGAGCCTCCGGTCGAGCTTGCGGAGATCCCGTTCGCCGAAGGGACGCCAGGCGACCCGCTTCCCCTCAGGATCCCCTCCGGAACGCTCAGGGGCCTCGGGGAAGAGACTCTGCGGCTCTATCTCTCCCGGGACGAATCAATGCTCCCCACATTCGGCCGAGGAGACGTCGTGGCGGGCGACACTTCCTGCCGCCGCGCGACATCCGACGGGATCTATGTGCTCCGGGGCCCCCGCGGAACCATCATCCGGCGCGTGCAGCTCCTTCCGACAGGCGGCGCGAGGCTTCTCTCCGACAACCCCCACTACCCGCCTCTCGACGTGACGAGCGAGGATCGGAAGCGCTTCGAAGTGCTCGCGAGGGCCGAGTTCGTTCTCCGGTTTTCAGGGCTCTAGCGGCTGCGGAAAAGCAAGTCCCCGTGCAGGTCTAGAATTGCTTATCTTTTGGTCGCCCTTCTCCGGAGAGGAAAAGGCGGCCCTGGAAAGAATGCCAGGAGCCGCCAAGGGCGCCTCCCCGAGTGGAGCGCGGGGAACGGCCGCACCCGGGCGGCCTTCGGATAACGCTGTCCATACTGCTGTGGAGTAAACAATGCTGGACGCATTCCTGCACGCCCTCTCCGCCGTCTTCGTCCTCGCCTGCGTTGCCGGGCTCGGGTACTACTCGGCGTCGAAGGGCTGGTACGACGAAAAGGGGAAGAAGCTCGTTTCGAAGATCGTCGGCCTCACGATCCCCTTCTTCCTCTTCTCCTCGATCACGTCGAAGTTCACGCATGAGGAACTGATCGACCTCATCCGGATCGCGGGCCTCCCCTTCGTCGCGTTCGCGATCTACATCATCGTCTCAAAGCTCTTCTGCCGCGCGGGGCTCGTGCGGCCCGAGTGGCACGGAACGTTCGTCGCGCAGTTCGCGGGCTCCTCCCTCCTCTTCGTCGGCATCCCGGTGACGCTCGCGATGTTCGGCGACCGCGGGATCCCCTACCTCCTCGTCTACTTCCTCGCGAACGTGCTCTTCATCTGGACCGTCGGCCTCTACGAGATCCAGCTTGACGGAGTGCGGAAGAACGGCGGCACGCCTCCGAAGTTCCTTTCGCTCGGGAACCTCCGGATGGTCTTCACCCCGCCCCTCATCGGGTTCCTGATCGGCCTCGCCTGCGTGGTGGTGGGGCTCTCGATCCCGAAGCCGGTCGCCCTCGCGACGAAGCTGATCGGCCAGCTCGCCTCGCCCCTCGCCCTCATCTTCATCGGGATCACGATCTACCAGATCGGCTTCAAGCGGTTCGCGCACCTCCCGCGCGAGACCTGGCTCATCCTCCTCGGCTGCAACGTCCTGAAGCCCCTCATCATGTACCTCATCTCGCTTCCGTTCGAGATGGACCCCCTCATGCGGCAGGTCCTCGTGATCAGCAGCGTGATGCCGGTGAGCCCGATGACCGGGGTCCTCGCGAAGCTCCACGACGGGCCGGCCGAGTTCGCGTCGGCGACGGTCGGCGCGACGGTCGCGGCGCTCGCGGTCACCCTCCCCGTCATCATGCTCGTCGTGAGCCTCATCGGCTAAGACTCCGGCAAGGCCTTCCGCCTTTTCCTGCCCGCCCCTCTCCCTCTCCGGGACGAGGGGCTTTTTCGTGTTTCCCGGCCCCTGGAAATACCTACAAAGTAGAGATTGCGCATCCACTGAATGGGGCTTAGCATTCACGCTGACTTTTCAGCCGCACCGGCATCGGCGGAAAACCATAAAACACAAAAACTACGCCGGACGCCGCATCAGCCTGAGGCCGGGCAATCCGGTCCCGATGCGGATTCTCCTCAAACTACCACCTGTGGAGAAATATCGATGAAAATCGTCAGCGTTGACATTATCGACGTCAAGAACCCGCTTCAGTCCGCAGTCGCCAAGTGGCGCCCGGTCGTAGTCCGCATCAACACGGACGAGGGGATCTCGGGCTTCGGCGAAATCGGCCTTGCCTACGGCGTCGGCGCTTCCGCAGGCTTCGGGATGGCGAAGGACTTCGCCGCCCGGATCATCGGGCTCGACCCGATGCGCACCGAGTACATCTGGGACATGCTCCAGAAGAAGACCTTCTGGGGGCAGGGCGGCGGCACCGTCGTCTCCGCCGGCATGTCCGCGATCGACACCGCCCTTTGGGACATCAAGGGCAAGGCGCTCGGCGTGCCCTGCTACCAGCTGCTCGGCGGCAAGTGCCGCGACGAGCTCCGCACGTACGCTTCCCAGCTGCAGTTCGGCTGGGGCGACGCCGAGAAGAAGGAAATCCTCACCACCCCCGAGCAGTACGCGAAGGCGGCCGAGAAGGCCCTTGAGCAGGGCTACGACTGCATCAAGGTCGACGTGAACGAGATCGACCTCGAAGGGCACGCGAAGAAGCGCAACCTCTACGGGTGCTTCGCCGAGCGCGACCTGAAGGTCGGCTACGACCGCCTGAAGGCGATCCGCGAGGCGGTCGGCGACCAGATCGACATCATCGTCGAAGCGCACGCCCTCACCGACACCACGTCCGCGATCCAGTTCGGCCGCATGATCGAGGAGTTCAGGATCTCCGCCTACGAAGAGCCGGTGATGAGCCTGAACCCGGGCCAGCTGAAGCAGGTCCACGACAACGTGAACATCCCGATCGCCGCGGGCGAGCGCGTCTTCACCCGCTGGGGCTATCGTCCGTTCTTCGAAGAGCACATCATCGACCTGATCCAGCCTGACCTCGGCACCTGCGGCGGCCTCTCCGAAGGCAAGAAGATCTGCGACATGGGCCACCTCTACGACACGACGGCCCAGATCCACGTCTGCGGCGGCCCGATCATGACGGCCGCGTCCCTGCAGCTTGAGTGCGCGATCCCGAACTTCGCGATTCACGAGCTGCACCGCTACGCGCTGCTCGAAGGAAACCGCGTCACCTGCAAGTACGACTACATGCCGGAGAACGGCAAGTACAAGATCCCGGATCTCCCCGGCATCGGCCAGGAACTGACCGACAAGTGCATCGCGGAGTCCCCGAAGGTCACCGTCAAGTAGCCAAGCGGCCGGGAACAGGCTGCCTTCCCCGCCTCAGAGGAGGCGGGGCCCCGGGACAAGGCATCGGAATAATTCCGTGCTACCCGGACCTTCCGCCAGAGTGAAGGCTTGGGGGCGGCGCCCGTTCCAGCGCGACACCCGGAGGGAGGACTGCGTCGAGCAGCCCTCCTGTCCGTTCCTCTACGAAAAGAGGTTCCTTTTATGCTAGGTCTTATCATTGCGCTCGTCGTAACGGTAGCCGCCGGCTACCTCATCGCGAAGCGCGCTTACGCACCTGCCGTGCTCCTCGTCGCCGGCATCATCATGCTCGCCATCACGGCCGCCACCGGGATGGGCGTCGGCCTCGGGCTGAAGAAGAGCACCGGGATGATCTTCTTCGACATCTTCGCGGTCGTCGAGAACGTGATGTCGAACACCCTTTCGAAGCTCGGCCTCTCCATCATGTGCATGGCGGGCTTCGCGAAGTACATGGACCGCGTCCACGCGGGCCGTGCCCTGTATGACGTCGTGGGCGGGCCGCTGAAGTACATCAAGTCCCCCTACGTCCTCGCCGGCATGGGCCTCATCGTGACGCAGATCGTCGGCATGGCGATCCCGTCCGCCGCAGGCCTCGCCCTGATGATGATGGTGACCCTGTACCCGGTCATGATCCGCGCCGGCGTCCCGAAGATGACCGCCGTCTGCACGATCGCCGCGAGCCGCTTCTTCGACCTCGGGCCGGGAAGCGCGAACTGCCTCCTCACCGCGCGCACGGCGCAGATCGAATGGGCCGACTACTTCATCAACTGGCAGATGAAGATCTACCCCTTCATGCTCGTCTCGATGCTTGTCTGCATGTACTTCTGCCAGAAGTGGTGGGACAAGAAGGAAGGGGTCGAGCCCCTCTCGCAGGAAGAGAAGGACGCGCTCGAAGTTGACGAGGCGAAGGCCGCCTCCGAATCCCGCATCCCGAAGATCTACGCGCTTCTTCCGATGCTTCCGCTCTTCATCCTCCTCATCTTCAACCCGGTTGTCATCGGCAGCTACGGCATCAAGGTGAAGGTCGGCGTCCCGACCGCGATCGTCCTCTCGGTCATGGTCGCGATGCTCTTCGACCTCATCCGCACCCGTGACGTCTACGACGTGATGGCAGGCGTGAAGGAGTTCTTCAAGGGCATGGGAGGCGCGCTCTCCGTCGTGGTCGCCCTGATCATCGCGGGCCAGGTCTTCGGCAAGGGCCTCATCTCGATCGGCGCCGTGAAGGCGATGATCGACGGTGCCCAGTCGGTCGGCCTCGGCGCGATCCCGATGGTCCTCGCGATGTGCGCCGTGATCGGCATCGTCTCGTTCCTGATGGGCTCGGGCAACGCCCCGTTCTTCAGCTTCGCGCCGCTCATCCCCGAGATCGCCTCTCACTACGGAATCCACACCGCGACAATGCTCTTCCCGATGCAGACGATGACCGGCATGGGACGCACGATTTCGCCTGTCACGGGCGCGATCGTCGCGGTCGCCGGCCTCGCCCACGTCTCCCCGTTCCGCGTCGTGAAGCGGAACGCGATCCCGTTGCTCGTCACCACCGCGGTCTACCTGATCGCGACCTTCGTGATCATGTTCTAGCCCGACCGGTGCTAGCCGAGCAATGAAGCAGGGGCCCTTCTCGTAATCGGGAACGGGCCCCTTTTAATTGAAAAGAATTCCTGACTTTTAATGGTGAGAAACATGGAAGAACCCATCCAGGGGGCGCTCGCCGCCTTCATTTCGAACTGCGACTTCAAGAAGATCCCCGAGCATTTCAAGGAGGACGCGAGGCTTCGCGTCCTCGACTGGCTCGGATGCGCGATCGCGGGCACCCATTACCCGCAGGTGAGGATCACGGGCGGATACCTCGGGGCGGCCGGAGGAGCGCCTGAGGCCCGCGCTTTCGGGATCGAGGGGAAGGTTCCCGTCCGAACCGCCGCCTTCGTGAACGGGGTCGCAGGCCACGTCTGCGAGCTTGACGACGGCCACCGCACCGCGATCGGCCACCCGGGCTCGATCACGGTCCCGGTCGCGCTCGCGCTTGCCGAGCGCCACGGGCTCACGGGCGAAGAGGTGCTGAAGGCCGTGATCATCGGCTACGACATCTTCTCGCGGCTAGGGCGCACGGTGAACCCGACCCACTACAGGACCTGGCACACGACCGGGACCTGCGGCACGATCGCCGCGGCCGCGACCGCCGCGAGCCTCCTCGGGCTCACGCCCGAAGAGACGAACAACGCAATCGGCATCGCCTGCACGATGGCGGGAGGCCTGATCGAGTCGTTCGGCACGCACGCAAAGGCCGTGAACATCGCGGAGGCCTGCCAGAACGGGATCGACGCCGCGTACCTCGCGAAGGCTGGAATGACCGGCTCCCACAGCGCGCTCCTCGGAAAGAAGGGGTTCGTCGCCGCGACCTGCTCCGATCCCCATGTCGAGAACCTCCGGAACCCGAGCGAGGAGACCCTCGTTTCGGACACCGCCTTCTTCAAGGTGTACGCCTCCTGCGGCCACACGAATTCGCCGCTCGACGCCCTTTTCGAGCTCATCCGCACGAAGCACCCCGACCCGGACCAGATCGAGTCGATAGCAGTGAAAACCTACCGCGTCTCGGTCGACGTCGCGGGACAGCTTAAGTGCGCGACCGAGGACGAGGCGAAGTTCTCGATCCCCTACTGCTTCGCGATCGCGCTCCGCTACGGAACGATCGCGCTTCCGCAGTTCACCGAGGAAGTCCGCACCGACCCGAAGGTGCTCGATCTCGCGCGGCGCGTCACCGTGACGGAAGACCCCGAGGCGACGAGCCTCTTCCCGCGGCGTGTCGCCGAAGTGACGGTCCGGATGAAGGACGGGACGGAACTCGTGAAGAAGGTCTGGAACTCGAACGACAAGGCCGAGGCCGCGACGATCGAGGCGAAGTTCCGGGCTGCGGCCGAGGGGCCGCTCGGGGAGGAAGCGGCGCGTGAGCTCCAGAAGCTCGCAGAGTCCGTGGACACACTGCCCTCGGTTCTTCCTGTAATCGACCTCATGATGAAGGCCTAGGGAAGGCGGAAAGGCCGGGGGAACGGGCTTCCCGCGGCCTTTCCCTCACCCCGGAGCCGGAAGAGGGAGCTCCTCGCCTCCTCTTCCGGCTTTCTTTTCCATGTAAAAAAAGATTTACAATCCTTGCATCATTTCCTATGCAGATAGAGCGTTCCGATTCGCTCGTCAGGGAATCCGGCGAAGAGAGGAGAAGCATGTATTACCGAGTCCACCTGAGGGACCTCCCGAACGGAAGCGTGGAGGCGACCTGTCCCGACATCCCGGCCTTCTTCACGGTGCAGCCCTCGAAGTCCGAGGCGCTCCGGTTCGTGCGCGAGAACCTCGCGGTGACGCTCCAGGGCGCCTACAGGAAACGGCACCTTCCGGTCCCGGTTTCCCGCCCGAGGAAGGACGAGGCGGCGGTGCCGCTCCCCGTGCGGGTTCAGGCGAAGATCATCCTCTGGAACTACATGCTGCGGAACCGCTGGCGGATCGCGGACCTCGCGAAGGAGCTCGCGATCACGCAGAGCCAGGCGCAGCGGCTCGTCGACTTCGACCGGGACCTTGCGAGCATGGAGTCGATCGAGGAAGCGTTCATGGCGATCGGGGGGAGCTTTTCGCTCGAGGAAAAAAATCCCGGCACCAGATAAGCGTTCCGGTACCGGGAAACAAGCCCGAAACCTTCCGTAAAGCCATCCCCCGATGTCGGAAGGCCGGGTTGACGCGTTCCTTCAGAACGAAGGGAGCCGCGCCAGTCTGGAAAAGACGCGCCTTCCAGAAGGGAAGGCGGACTCTAGGCCGCATATTCTAATCATTCCGGACTAGGCCATCAAGCGGAACCCGCCACCCTCAGGGCCGACGCACGACGGTAGTCACTTTTCGGCAGAAAACAGCTGAGCCATTGTCGTAATCAATGCTTCCGGATTGGAGAATCTGG
>CADBTW010000038.1 GCA_902797695.1 uncultured Sutterellaceae bacterium | reverse complement strand
ACCCTGTTGACAGCAGGGCCTACGAGACCCGTACGGGCGGTGGTGTGAGAGGACGGCGGAGCAGAGCTCCGCCTCCTACTCGATTGCCTGAGGACACCCCGGAATTGCCGTTTGTCCCTTGAAGAGAACTTGACAATGCCGGCATAGGATCTCGAAGCTGAGACGGTGCCTGTCCTGTGCCTGGAGCTCCCCCGGGGAAGCGTCCGAACTAGGTGCAAAGCCTTATGCCGGGTGCTATGTTTAAAGAATGGTCCCGAGCCCTTCGGAACCGTTTTAGTTGTTGAAGAGTCAACTTGTTGCCGGCAGTCCTGACGCCGGAAAGAGAGAGAAGGAATGACCGAAGAAAAGACCACTGGGAATGACGCCAAGGCCGCTGCGGAAGCCGCGCCCGAAGTGAAGGCCGCCGCCGCGCCCGCCACCGGGGCGAAGAAGCCCGCGGCCCGCCGCCGCGCCCCCGCCCGCAAGGCCCGTGCCGCGAAGGCCGCCCCGAAGAAGGTCCCGGCTCTCACTTCTCCCGCTGTGTACACGAACCGCGAGCTCTCGTGGCTCGACTTCAACCGCCGCGTGCTCGAAACCGCGATGGAGCCCGACCGCCCGCTGCTCGACCAGGTGAAGTTCCTCGCGATTTTCTACACGAACCTCGACGAGTTCTTCATGGTGCGCGTCGCGAACGTCTTCAAGCAGTACCAGACCGGGTCCGCGTCGCTCGGCGCGGACCACATGTCCCCCGCCCAGCAGCTCACCGAGATCCGGAAGCGCGTCCTGAAGCAGGTGGGAGAGGCCCAGAACCACTGGCTGAAGAAGGTCCGCCCCGCGCTCGCGAAGGCGGGCGTCCGGGTCTCCTCCTATGACGACCTCACGCCTGAAGGGCAGAAGACCCTCCTGCATCGGTTCCAGACCGAGATCTACCCGGTCCTCACCCCCCAGGCGATCGACCTCGGGCATCCGTTCCCGAGGATCTCGAACATCTCGATCAACTTCATGATCGAGCTCGAGGGGCCGGACGGTGCCCGGCACTTCGCCCGCATGCGCGTCCCGCACAACATGCCGCGCTTCTACCTCGTTTCCCGCGACGGCAAGTCCGCGCTTGAGAGCGAGCTCTCCGTGGCGGAAGAGGGGAACTACGACATCGTCCCGACCGAGGAGATCATCAGCGAGTTCCTGCCTCTCCTCTTCCCGGGCTACAAGGTGGTCGGGAAGGGCATGTTCCGCATCACCCGCAATACCGATGTCGAGATCGAGGAGGACGAGGCTGACGACCTGCTCCAGGCGGTCCGCGACTCCGTTTCCCGCCGCCAGTGGGGCGGCGTCGTGAGGCTCGAGATCGAGAGCCGGATGCCCGCGAACCTTTCCGACTACCTCGTGAAGAAGCTCCACCTGAAGTCGAGCCAGGTCTACACGGTCGAGGGCCCGATGGCATTCTCCGGGTTCTTCGCGCTGCTTGACGTGAACCGCCCGGACCTGAAGGACAAGCCCTACTACGCGACCTTCAACCCGGCGGCGCAGCCCGTGGAGAAGCTTTTCTCCAGCATCGCGAAGAAGGACATCCTCGTCTACAACCCCTACCAGACGTTCCAGACCGTGGTCGACTTCGTGCAGCAGGCGGCGAAGGACCCGAAGGTCCTCGGGATCAAGATGACGCTATACCGCGTCGGGAACAACTCCCCGATCGTCCGCGCCCTGATGGACGCCCGCCAGCGCGGCAAGCAGGTGACGGCGCTTGTCGAGCTGAAGGCCCGCTTCGACGAGGAGCGGAACATCGGCTGGGCGGAGGAAATGGAGCGCCAGGGCGTGCACGTGGTCTACGGCTTCGTCGGCCTCAAGGTCCACGCGAAGCTCTGCCTCGTGGTCCGGAAGGAAGACAAGGGCCTCAGGACCTACTGCCACATCGGCACCGGGAACTACAACCCGGGTTCCGCCCGCAACTACACCGACCTCAGCCTCCTCACGGCGAACCCGGACATCTGCGCGGACGTCACCGACCTCTTCAACGTGATGACCGGCTACGCGATCAAGACGAACTACAGGAGGCTCTTCGTCTCCCCGACCAGCATGCGCTCCGGGCTCGAGCGTTCGATCCGCACCGAGATCGAGCGGCACAAGGCCGAGGGGAACGGCCGGATCATCGTGAAGTGCAACCAGCTCGTCGACCCGGACATCATCCGGCTCCTCTACGAGGCCTCCCAGGCGGGCGTCAAGGTCGACTGCCTCGTCCGCGGCATCTGCTGCCTGAAGACCGGGATCCCGGGCGTTTCCGAGAACATCACGGTGCGCGCGATCCTCGGCAAGTTCCTCGAGCATCCGCGCGTCTACTGGTTCGGGCCGCTCGAGGACATCGAGCGCAGCAACTGCTACATGGGGTCCGCCGACTGCATGGGCCGCAACCTCGACCGCCGCATCGAAGTGGTGACGCCGGTCCTCGACTGCGACCTGAAGAAGCGGATCGCGGAAGAGGTCCTCGCGCTGCAGCTCGCCGACAACCAGCGCACCTGGAAGCTTGAAGGCGACAAGTACGTCCGGATCCGTCCTGCCGAGGGCGAGAAGCCGCTCAACGCGCAGGAAGTCATGTGCAAGAAGTACGAGGACTAGCAAATGGACCTTCAGGCTTCTGAAACGCCTGAGATCTCGGTTGTCGAGGGGCGGGACGCGGTGAGCCCCGTCCCGGCGGGGGACCGGCGGATCGCCGTGATCGACCTCGGAAGCAACTCGCTCAGGCTGCTCATTTCCCAGGTCGGGTCGGACGGCCGGGTCCAGATCCTCAACTGCTTCAAGGCGATGGTCCGCCTCGGGGAAGGCGCCTTCGACAACGGCGCGCTCCAGCCCCCCGCGATGGAGCGGACCCTTTCCGTCCTCAGGACGTTCGCCCGGACGATCCGCTCCTACGGCGTCGCGCACACGTCCGCGATCGCGACCGCGTCGGTCCGCGAGGCGTCGAACGGGAAGGACTTCGTGCGCCGCGTCGAGGAGGAGACGGGGATCTCGTTCGACGTGATCTCCGGGAAGGAAGAGGCCCGCCTCATCACGCTCGGGGTCGAAGCCTCGCTTCCTCCCGTCCCGTACCCCCGGACCTACATGGACATCGGCGGCGGTAGCACTGAGTTCTCGGTGTCGGCCTCGGGGAAGCTCCTCGCCGCTGAGTCGCTCCGGGTCGGCTGCGTCCGGCTCGCCGACCGTTTCTTCCTCGACCATCCGGACCGGGTCTCGAGGGACTACTTCCACGAGGTCCAGGACTATGTCCGCGACAAGGGCGTTCTCGCTCTCGAACGGATCGCGGACGAACACCCGAAGGAAATGGTCGCGAGCTCCGGAACCGCCCAGGCGATCGCGAGCCTCGCGATTTCGATGAGGCCCGAAGGGAGCAGGCTTCCCCCTGACCGCATCACAATCGACGAAGTGCGGAAGGTCGCCGAGCGGATCTGCGGCACGACCGCGGCCGAGCGCGCGAAGCTTCCCGGCATGAACCTGAAGCGGGTCGGGGTGATCGTCCCCGGCACCGCGATATTCCTCACCGCGATGGAGGAGCTCGGCTTCAGCGAGATCCAGATCACGGACCGGGGCCTCCGGGACGGGGTGCTGATCCAGTACCTCGAGACCGAGGGGCTCGTTCCGGGACGGGGCGAGCGCACGCGCCAGAGGCTGCACGCCGTTAAGGCGCTGGCGAGGCGCTTCTGCGTTGACGGGAAGCATGCGCTGGCCGTCTCGAAGCTCGCCCGGTCGCTCTACGAGCAGGCGGCGTCGCTTGGGCTCGCGGAGCCGGATCCGCAGGCCCAGGAGCTCGTCGGCTACGCCGCGCTCCTCCACGAGGCGGGGATCGCGATTTCATACCTCCACCAGTCCCGCCACAGCGCCTACATCGTCGCGAACGCCGAGCTCCTCGGCTTCACGATCCACGAGACGCAGGCGATGGCGGCGATCATCTGGCAGAGCAAGAATTCCGGGAAGCTCCGCCCGGACTTCATCCGGCTCTCTGACTCCGACTGGGACCGGGCGACCGAAGCGGGCCTTTTCCTCCGCGTCGCGATGGGACTCGACCGCAGCCACCGGAGCGCGGTGACCGGCGTCAGGCTTTCGCTCGACAAGGACCTCGGGGTCCTCGTCGACGTCTACGCCGACAGCCCGTGTCCGATCGAGCGCGACAGCCTGAAGCGGATGGTTAAGGGGATCTCGAAGGCGATTTCCTCCGAAATCACGGTCGAGTGGCACGAGGAGGGCCATCCGCGCCGCGCCGTGTCCGCTCTTTCCCCTGACGCGCCCGCGAAGGCGGCGAAGAAGGTGAAGAAGGAGAAGAAATTGAAGCGGGGCAAGGCCCGGGAAACAGGAAAGAGGAAAAAGAAGTGAAGCGGATCGGCCTCGTGCTCGCGGGGGGCCGCGCCACCCGGATGGGAGGCGCGGACAAGGGACTCGTCACGCTCTGCGGCGAACCGCTCGCACATCGTGCGCTGCGGCGGCTCGCGCCCCAAGCGGACGAGGTCTGGGTGAGCGCGAACCGGTCGTTCCCCGGTTATCGGGCGGTGCTCCCTGAAGGCACCCGTGTCATTCCTGACCTCCGGAAGGATTTTCCGGGGCTCCTTGCCGGGATCGAAGCCGCGATGGCCGCTGTGCCGGAAGCCGAACGTGACGGCACGTGGATCATCACCGTTCCGTGCGACAGCCCGTTCTTTCCCGCGAACCTTTCGGAGGAACTCCTTCGCACCGCCCTGTCGCTCGGCACGGACGCCGTGTTCGCGGAGGCCGGGGGAAGCCCCCAGCCCGCCTTCGCCGCGCTTCGCTCGACGCTTCTCCCGCGGCTCTCCTCCTATCTCGACCAGGGAGGGCACCGTGTGAGGATGTGGCTTGAGGAACTCGGGGCCGCGAAGGCCGGGTTCCCGGACCTTTCCGACTTCCGGAACTGCAACACGCCGGAGGATCTGGAAGAGGCCGCGAAGCGGGCGGCCGAGGGCGAGCCCGCCACGGGATCGTCTGCTTCCTAGGGCTTCGGGGAAGGCAATTTCCTGGCTTGCTTCTCCAGGGTTCTTCTTTCTTGGAAAGCGTTGCGCGGGATGCAGGAACCGGCGCTTTCCTTTCTCCCTACACGAATAAGCTTACGGCTAGGCTCCTAAGCTGATTTCCGCGCATTCCATGCGGCTCGGGAAGGATCTCTTCGCGATGCATTCGAAGCACGGGCTCCGGCAAAGCGCTGCCATTCCGCTCATGGTTTCGTTTCCTGATAATTAGTCAGAAAGAACTAGAAGGAAACGGCGAAGGCCGTGCGTTGCCGCGCCGGAATGTTTTCCCCAAGGAGAAATGCAATGGAACTCAAGGCTGCAGGGCTGATCTTCGCCTCAGTGCTCCTCGCCTTTGCGGCGACGGGCGCCGGGGCGGCTGAAAAGAACCTCGCCGACCGCCACGTGGCGGCCGGCATGAAGTGCGAGTCCTGCCACGGGCCCGGAAAGAAGATCGAGACCCCGGAGAAGGAGCAGTGCGCCGCGTGCCACGATCCCGTGAAGCTCGCCGAGAAGACGAAGGACGTGAAGCCCTCGAACCCGCATAATTCGCCTCACTACCAGACGGGGCTCGAGTGCACGCTCTGCCACGTCGCGCACGACAAGCCCGAGAACTACTGCAACCAGTGCCACAAGTTCGACTTCAAGGTGCCGTAGGAATGGGAGGAGAAAGCTACTGCGTTTCCGGGCAGCCTTCCCCTTCGGAGCCGGCCGTCGAATTGGCTGACATCGTCGTCGTAGGATCCGGATTTGCCGGGATCGCGGCCGCGATCGAGGCGCTCGAGGCCGGTGCCTCGGTCCTCGTACTTGAGAAGATGCCCGAGCCCGGCGGGAACTCCGTGATCGATTCGGGGCAGCTCGCCGTGGTCGGGTCCCCGCAGCAGGAGGCGCACCGGATCCACGATTCGGCGGACCTCCTCGCAGAGGACATCCTCGTGAACGGCGAGCACCTGAATGACCCCCTCAAGGTCCGCTACATCGCCGAGCATTCCCACGAGGTCTACGAGTGGGTGACGTCGCTCGGCGTCCGCTGGGCGAGCGGGGTCGCGGCGGCGGGCGGCCACAGCATTCCGCGGATCCTCTTCACGGAAAGCGGTTCCGGCCGCGAAATCCACCAGGCCCTGATGCGGAAGTTCGAGTCGCTCGGGGGAAAAGTCCGCACGAACTGCTTTGTTGACCGGATTCTCCGCGGAGGAAACGGGACCGGCCGTGTCGAGGGGCTCCTCGTCCGCGAGGGCTACCGGTTCCCGGACGCTTCTTCAGGAACGCCCGTTCGGATCCTCGCCCGCAGGGCCGTGATCCTCTGCCACGGGGGGTTCGCGGCCGACGTCGCCTATCGCCAGAAGATGGATTCTCACCTGACGCCTGACCTCGGCACCACGAACCAGCCGGGGGCGACGGGCGAGCTCTGGCGCGAGACTGTCCGTGCAGGGTGCGAGGTGCTGCAGGCGGGATGGGTGCAGTCGACTCCCTGGAACAACCCGAAGGAGAAGGGGCAGGGAATCGGCTGGCTCTTCTCCGAATACGCGCCTCCGCTCTATGGGCTCTGGATCGATTCGGACGGCAACCGGTTCGTGGACGAGACGGCGAACCGCAAGGTGAGGACCGAGGCGATCTTCGAAGAGCACAGGCGGGGCCGCAGGGTGTTCTGCATCGCGGCGGAGGGCTGCGGGAAGCTTCTCGACTCGATCTACGAGGGGTACCTCGGGACAGTGCTACGCCGCGGGATCGTGCAGAGGTTCGAAAGCCTCAGGGAACTCGGCGAAGCGCTAGGAATCCGTCCGGGCGGCGCCGAGGCCGCGGTGAAGGCCCTGAACGAATGCATTCGCGCGAGGAAGGAAGACCCCTTCGGCCGGAGCCTTCGCCGGATGAAGCCCCTCAGGAGCAGGCGGTGGCTCGCGGCGGAAATGACCCCGAAGGTCCACCACTGCATGGGGGGCGTGATGACGACGCTCTCGGGCGAAGTGCTCGACGCCCGGACGCAGCTCCCGATGGGAGGCCTCTACGCCGCGGGGGAATGCGCGGGAGGGGTGCACGGTGCGTGCCGAATCACGGCATGCGCGATCCTCGACTGCATCGCGATGGGGCGGCTCGCGGGAAGGACTGCGGCTGTGGGCGGGGCCTAGCCGGCGATGAGCCCCGGGGTTCTCTTCGCCTGCTCCCGGAACCACGCCGGGAGCTGCAGCCCGAGGAGGCTCGGGTAGCGGGAGGGAGGCCTCATGAACCAGAGGACTTCGGGCTCCGCCCGCCACTCGGGGAGCACTTCGACAAGCTCCCCGCGCTTCAGTTCCCTTTCGATCAGGAAGCGGGGAATGCCGGCCGCGATCCCGGCCGCGCTCCTGATCTGGTTCCGCACCGTGATGAAGCTGCCGGACACCGTGGCCCGCTCGAGGTCCACCCCGCGAAACTCCCCGCTCTTCAGGTTCCGGAGAACGAGCGGCCGCTCCACCGCGTCGGTCACGATGAGCTCGTGGAGCCCGAGCCCCTCGGGCTCAAGCACGTCCCCGGCCTTCGCGAGGTAGTCGGGCGACGCCGCGTTCACGATCGGGACCTCGGCGATCCGCACCGCGATCATCCCTTCGTCGGACGGGAGCCGCTCCTCGGCGATCCGGTAGGAGAACGCGGAGCGCGATGCTGGTGCCCCCGGCACGATCTCGCGGCTCACGATCCGGGCTTCGGGGTGCACTTTGCGGAACCCGGCGAGCCAAGCGGGGAAAAGCTCCGCCTCAAGCCACCCCGGGATCCAGAGCGTGGATTCGCCAGTCGCCCCGGCCCTGACCGACTCCTCCACTTCGTCGAGCTTCCCGATGAGGGGCTCGATCCATTCGGCGAACGCGGCGCCCTCCCGAGTCGCGCTGACGCCTGAGGACGAGCGGATGAGAAGGGTCGAGCCTGTTTCCCGCTCGAGCTTTGCCATTTCGCGCGAGAGCTGCGGGGCCCCCATCCCAAGGGAATCCGCCGCCCGCCCGATGCTCCCCGAGCGGAGCGTCCGAAGGAAGTACCGGGACCTGAGAAGGAAGTCGCTCTTGCTCATGCCGCGGCTCCTCCTTCCGTTTCCGACGCCCTGCTGCCGAGCGAATGCCCGGCTTCCCTGAGGACTCCCGAGAGATAAGACCTGAGGAACGGCTGCGGCCCTTCCCTCAGCCGCACCGAGAGGCAGAGGGGCGGGATCTCCCAGTCGGGGAGGATCCGCATGAGCGCTCCGCTTCGCGTCCATTCCTTCGCGACCGTGAGCGGAATCCCGAGCGCGATCCCGCGGTCCCTCGCTGCCGACACGGCCGCGCCCGACGCGGTCCTCATGATCGAAGCCGTGGAGATCGGGATCGAGAGCTTTTCCCCGCCGCGCGAAAAGACCATGCGACGCGCCTCGCCCCCTTCTTCCCACCCGATGAGCCGGTGGTCGAGTAGTTCCTCGGGAGACTGCGGAAGGCCGCGCCGCTCGATGTAGCCCGGGGATGCGAGGAGGAAGGCGGGGACTTCCGCGACGAACTCGTTCCCTGCCGGAACCGCGGGGCTGAGCTTCAGGGTGATCGCGGCGCCGGGGCTCGGGCTTCTCCTCACTTCGAAGGTGAAGTTGATGCCGGGGTTCTCGGCCTCGATCTCGTAGAAGATCGAGAAGACCTCGAGAGACGAGAGTTCCTGGGGAACGGAGACGAGGAACCGTCCGTGGAAGAGGTGCGGATCTCGCGAAAGCTCGGTCCGGCCCCGGAGGATCTCCTCCACAACGCCCTTCACCTGGCTGAGGAGGCTTTTCCCGGCAACGGTCGGCGACACGCCTTCGCTGTCACGGTAGAAGAGCTGCATGTGGAACCGTTCCTCAAGCTTCTTCAGCCGGCGGGAAACGGTGGAGGGGTCGAGCGAAAGCTCCCGCGCGGACTGCAGGAAGCTTCCGGTCTCCATGACGCTTGTGAATATCTCCCAGGTCTCCAGGTCGACGTGGTTTTCAGGATTCGTTTCGGCCATTTCCCTGTCCTTCTGCTTGCGTATGACTGCAATTATAGGGGTGATAGCTGGTATACCTTTTGCCGCTATGCAATAAGCAATTCACCGATTTAAACATAATTTATTGAAAATTAACAATTAAAAAAACAATATCTAAAAAGATCATTGCTTCAATTGCATTTAATACTTTGCTGAATTGCTTATCAACTTAAGAGGTACTTCTCACGATCTAACCTGAAACTGGTGTTCTAGATAATTAGTCTTATCTAGCCGGCAAGAGGCGCTATCCGGTTGAAAACTCTTGGAAAGCCGTGCCGCGAGCGGTTTTCCTGGGAACCACGCGCCGCGTTTTCCGGGCACTTGGGGCGCGGAACGTGGCCATTGCAAAGGGTGAAAGGGCAGGGAGCCGTGCGGCCATTCCGGCAGGGGCACGCGAGGAGAAAGAATGTGAATTGCAGGAAGAGCCTTTCAGGCGGTGCGCCCGGAAGCGGAGAAGCCCGCTCGCAGGCCCTTTCCGCAGGAATTTCGTTCTGTATTTTCTGGAGGAGAGAAAAATGGATATGAATCGCCGCAGCCTTCTCAAGGGAACCGCAGCGCTCGGAGCCGCAGGGTTCGCCGCAGCTGCCCACGCCGCCCCGAAGGGGAAGGCCTGGGACGAGACGGTCGACGTCGTCGTGATCGGGTCCGGTTTCGCGGGCCTTGCCGCCGCAATCGAGGCGAAGCAGGCCGGAGCCTCGGTCGCCGTGCTCGAGAAGATGCCGACCCCGGGCGGGAACTCCATCATCAACGGCGGCATCCTGACCGCCACCGGTTGCCCGCAGCAGAAGAAGCACGGGATCAAGGACTCCTTTGATCTCCTCGCGAACGACATGCTGGTCGCCGGCCTCCACCTCAACTACCCTGAAAAGGTGAAGTACCTCGCCCAGCACGCGCTCTCGAACTACGAGTGGTGCGTGAAGACGCTCGGCGTCGAGTTCAACCCCGACGCGATCGGCCAGGAAGGCGGCCACTCCGTTCCGCGGTACGTATTCACGAAGAACGGCTCCGGCTCCGGCATTGTCTCGAAGGAACTCGAGTACCTCGCGAAGCTCGGCGTGAAGCCGCGCACCCGCACGTACGTGCAGCACATCATCCGCAACCCGGAGACGGGCCGCGTCGAGGGGGTCGAGGTCCGCACGGGCTACCGCTTCCCGAAGGCCGAGTCCGGCAAGGTCGTCCGCATCCGCGCGAAGAAGGGTGTCGTCCTCTGCTACGGCGGCTTCTCCCGCGATGTCCAGTTCCGCATGCTGCAGGATCCGAAGCTCGTCGCGACGCTCGACTCCACGAACCAGCCGGGCGCCACTTCCGAGCTCTGGCGCGAGACCTCCCGCATCGGCTGCCTCCAGGTCCAGGACGACTGGATCCAGTGCACGCCGTGGAACAACCCGAAGGAGAAGGGCATGGGCCTCGGCTGGACGTTCTCCCAGTCCGGCGCTGCTGAGTACGGCCTCTGGGTTTCCACTTCCGGCAAGCGCTTCGTGAACGAGCTCGCGAACCGCAAGATCCGCGCCGACGCCATCATGAACGAGCAGTCGAAGGGCCTCCGCGCGGTCGCGATCTGCACCGAGCCGAACATGAAGGCCTACCGCGTCGCGCGTCCTGGCATGATCGACAAGCTCCTCGCGAGCGGCGTCGTGAAGAAGTACGACTCGCTCGAGGCGATCGCCGCCGACTTCAAGATCCCGGCCGATACGCTGAAGGCCACCGTCGCGAAGTTCAATGACGACGTGAAGGCGAAGAAGGATCCGGAATTCGGCCGCTACATCAACAACGAGCAGGTTCCGCTCACCTCCGGCCCCTGGTACGCCGCCGAGATGAGCCCGAAGGTCCACCACTGCATGGGCGGGCTCGTCACCGACACGGCCTGCCGCGTGATGGATGTCGCGACGACGAAGCCGGTCCCGGGGCTCTACGCCGCGGGCGAGGCGACGGGCGGCGTGCACGGGGCCGTGCGCCTCGGCTCCTGCGCGATCCTCGACTGCCTGGTCTACGGCCGCATTGCGGGCCAGTCCGCCGCGAAGGCCGCCTAAGGGGCCTTCCATCTCAGGGCGCGAATCTTGCGCCCGATCGAAAAGGCTTCGCTCCCTCTCCCGATATCTGCCGGGAGCCGAAGCCTTTCCAGCCGGGAGGACTTCTCTCCGCCTCCCGGCTTTTCCTTGCGCGCGTTTTTACCAAAGGGGCGCTTTCTGCGCCCTTTTTTATGAAAGAAAATAACCAAGTGACAAAATCCTTGGCTCTGCAGTGTTCTTGAAAACCTGCAGCCGCTCCCTTCGCTCAATT
>CADBTW010000037.1 GCA_902797695.1 uncultured Sutterellaceae bacterium | reverse complement strand
CAAACCTGAAAGAAGGACAAAACGGCATTTCTACCTCTGTTCTTTACCTATTACGGGATATTTTTCCCGCTAAACCTTGAAGAGCCTTTTTTCTTCTTTATTTTTTCGCCATTAGTCAATCACTTAACAACCGCTTCCGGCACTCCGGGCCCTAGGCCTCCTTCCTAAGTGAGTCGCCCGCGAGAATACAGGCGCAGCACGGCGCCTCGCCAGAAACGCAGTGGATAAGTGTTGCCGCCCGTCATTCATCAAAAATGATTCGCTCACTTTCCCATCCTGTTGCGGGACAATACCGTGTGGTTTCCAATCCGCAGGAGCTAGGTGTCATGGGATCGAGGCTGAGCACGTTCCGGGTCGCCCTGAAGCGCATCTTCAGCGAACCGCTGCCTGCGGCGGCGCTCGGCCGCCGCACATCGCGGGTCGTCGCGCAGCAGCTGGAGCGCGGCATGAGGATGCTTTCGATCGCCCTGATTTCGCAGGGTGTAGGCGCCGCCCTCATCATCGCGTTCCTCTGGGGCACCGGAGCCCACGCGCTCCTCGTCGCCTGGGGCGTCATCGTGGTCCTTTCGCTCGTCTTCTCGGTCGAGTACTACCACCTGTTCCTCTCCGACAAGGACCGGGTCGCGAGGATCCGCGGCTGGCTTCGCGTCGCGATCGCGCACAGCATGGTGACAGGCGCGGTCTGGGGTTCGGCCGGCGTGTTCTTCCCCTTCCTCGGCTCGGGGGTGGGGTTCGTCTCCGCTTCCGTTTCCGCCGTGATCACGGTCATCCTCGGCAGCTGGCCCTTCTACGCGATGTGGCTTCCGGCGCTTTCGATCTTCCTTCTACTCTCGCTTCTTCCGACCGCGGCATCGGTCCTTCTCAACTACCTCGATTCCTACCAGTGGATCGCGGTGCTTTTCTTCGTCGCAGTGTTTTTCGTAGCACTCTTCTCCGGGAGGCGCCTACACGACGTGACCCTCTCCTCGATCCTTACCGAGAACGAGAACCGGAGGCTTCTCCAGAGCCTCGCGCGGGAACGGAATGCGGCGGAAGCAGGCCGCCGGGAACTGGAGGAAACAAGCCGCCGTCGCCAGCAGTTCTTCCGCGCGGCGAACCACGACCTGCGGCAGCCGCTGCAGGCAATGGCGATCTACCTGCAGGTACTGAAAAGAAAAGCGAATCCAGAAATCACTCCTGCAGTGACCCAGATCGAAGCATGCGCGAAGACGATCTCCAGCCTCGTCGAACAGATCCTCGAAGTGAGCCGCGTAAGGGCTGACACCCTCACGGTCCGCCGCGAGCTTGTCCCGGTTCCGGAATACTTCGAGTCCCTCCGGAAGCAGTGCGCTCCGATGGTCGAGGAGCGGGGAGGAACCTTCGTGATCCGCCCGCTCGACTACCAGATTGACACCGATCCGGCGCTCCTCGCCCGCGTCATCAGGAACCTTGTTGCAAACGCCTGCAAGTATTCCGACAAGGCACACCCGATCGTGATCCTTGCCGCGCGCCGCCGTGCGAAGGGCCTCGTCCAGGTCTGCGTTTATGACAACGGGCCGGGAATCCCGCGCGAGGAACGTGAGAAGATCTTCGCCCCGTTCTTCCGCGGGACCACCGGAAGGGACGCGTCGGGCTTCGGGCTCGGGCTCACGATCGTGAAGGGGCTCTGCGAGCGGCTCGGAATCGGGCTCTCGGTCGGGTCGCTCCCGGGAAAGGGAACAGTCTTCCGTCTCCAGCTCGGCGCCCAGGCGCTATCCGAACCCGTTGCCCTCTCGCGAGGAGGCGAAGCGGCCGTATCGACCCCGCTCAAGGTCCGGCCTCTTTCCGCTCGGATCCTCTACCTCGAGGACAACGCCACAGTCGCGCAGTCCGTGCGGGTGCTCCTCGAAAGCTGGGGCGCGAAGATCCGCTCGGCTCCTTTCCTGTCGGACAAGGTCGTTGAGGAAATGAAGGCGTTCCGGCCCCAGGTCCTTCTCACCGACTTCGCGTTCGGGGAAGGAGCGCCGGACGGGGTCGACGCGATCCTCAGGCTCTCGCACGAACTCCGGACAGTCATCCCGGCCGTGTTCCTCACGGCGGCGCCGGAAGACGCGATCGAGCGCGCCTGGCAGAAGCGGCTCCCAACCCGGGCCCTCGCCGAGATGCCGGAAATCCTCCGGAAGCCGGTCGGGGAAGCAGACCTTAACAGCGCCCTCCTCCGGGCGCTTGACTCCGGAAAGGCGGACCTCCTTCTAAGGTAACCTCCTTCGCGCAATCGAGTAGGAGGCGGAGCTCTGCTCCGCCGTCCTCTCACACCACCGCCCGTACGGGTCTCGTAGGCCCTGCTGTCAACAGGGT
>CADBTW010000036.1 GCA_902797695.1 uncultured Sutterellaceae bacterium | reverse complement strand
CTCCTGGGATTGCTTTCTTAAAAACTAGGGTTTGGAGCGCCTACGAACAGCTGGATACCTACTTTCCCACTAAACCGTGATGAACCGGACTTTCACCCGTTAGAACGCGCTCGTGCCGAGCGCACTAGAATGGAAAGCCGCAGGCCGAAGCTTGGCCTGCGGCTTTTCCATTACTACATGCAATAATGATTCTCTTTAATAAACGAGGCCACCCATGGAAAACTTTCTGCCTGTCCTGAGGCTCGCGATCCTCGGCACGGGCTTCTGCTTCCTGATGACAACTCTCGGGGCAGCTTCGGTGCTCTTCACGGGCAAGAAGTCGAATCCGCTCCTGCAGCGGCTCTCGCTCGGATTCGCGGCCGGGATCATGACGGCGGCCTCTGTCTGGAGCCTTCTCATCCCGTCGCTCGCGCAGTCCGCGGACGAATCCATTCCCTGGCTTCCGGCAGCGGGCGGCTTCGTCGCCGGCACCGCTTTCCTCCTTCTCATGGACAAGCTGATCCCGCACTGGCACCCGACCGAGAATTCGCCTGAGGGCCCGAAGTCCAGCCGGTCGAAGGTCCAGCTTCTCGTCACGGCGGTCACGCTGCACAACATCCCGGAAGGGATGGCGATCGGCCTTTCCTACGCGCTCGCAGCCGAAACGGGCGATGTCGCGTCGCTCTCCGCCGCAGGAGCCCTCGCCCTCGGGATAGGAATCCAGAACATCCCGGAAGGGGCCGCGGTCGCCCTCCCCTTGAGGGAAACCGGGCTCAGCAGGCTGAGGGCGTTCGCGGGCGGAGTCATGTCAGGCGCCGTGGAGCCGGTCTTCGGCATCCTCGTTGTTTTCGCGGCTGGCGCAATCCAGCCCTACATGCCCTGGCTCCTAAGCTTCGCGGCCGGGGCCATGATGTATGTCGTCATCGAAGAGCTGATCCCGGCTGCGCACCTCGACTCGCGTCATGAGGAAGCGACGATCTCCATCCTCGTCGGGTTCCTCGTGATGATGGTGCTGGACACCTCGCTCGGGTAGACGAAGGGCAAATCCCTCTGCAAATGAAAAACGCCGGAACTTCCATCGTTCCGGCGTTTTTCGCGAAAAGCCCCTTTCAGGCGCGCGTGCTAGCGGCGTTCAGCAAAGGGCTTCCCGGCTTTCGAAGCCTTTTCCGCGTCTCCCGCGAGCACGTAGGTCATTTCCTCGGGAACGACAAGGCGACGAACCGCGCGGTTCACGTCCTCGACAGTAAGCTTCGCGATCGCTTCGTCAAGCTTCTTGCTCTTCGACCAGTCAGAGTCCTCTGCGAGGTAACCGACCCAGCCGGCCGCGATCATATCGTCCTGAGAGCGGTTGACTGCACGGGAATCGAGAAGCCCCTTCTTCGCTTCCGCCACTTCCTGCTCGGTGACGCCGTCACGGGCGACCCGCTCAAGCTCCTCTCGCATGTCACGCTCGGCGTGCGCGAGGTTCTGCGGCGCTGTGATCGCAAGCGTGATGAAGGAAGCCTTCGTCCCGAACTCACGAAGTGCGATCTGGCTGTAGACCGAGTAGGAAAGGCCGTCCTTCTGCCGCAGCCTCGTCGCGAGCCTGTTCGAGAGGCCGGAACCTCCCCCGATGATCCAGTCGGCGACATAGAGCGCCGCGGCGTCCGGGTCGTCCTGGTTCCCCTTGAAGTCCCGGCGAGCGATGAGGAACGCGTTCTCCTTCTGCGGCGTGTTGATCACGATGCGGCCGGCAGCCACCGGGTGGAATTCGGAATCGATCCTCTGGTACTTTTCCCCCGAGGTGCGCGTGAAGGTCTCTCGGAACGCCTTCTCGACCGCCTTCTCGTCAAAGTCGCCGACAACGGCGATGTCGGCCGAGGCGTTCTGGAAGACCGAACGGTAGAGTTTCTTCACGTCGTCCACGGTGACCGACCCGATTTTGTCAACGATTTCCTTCCGGGTGAGGCGCGTGCGCGGATCGTCTGCGGGATACGTGCGGAAGTGGAGGTTCAGGGCGTCGATCGCGAGTGCCGTCGGGTCGTCGAGCTTCGCCTGGTTCGCGGTGGAGATCGAGCGCTTCAGCTTTTCAAACTCTTTCTCGGGGAACGAGGCTTTGTTCATGATGGTGCCGACAAAGCGGATCGCGTCCGCAGCGTGCTCCCTGTCCGTCGTGAAGGACGTGAGGTCGCCGTCGATCTTGAGCTCGGTGAAACGGTCCGAAATCTGCTCGTAGGTGAGGTCCGGCGTTCCGCGGGAAAGCATGAACTGGAGAAGGGTCTTCTCGAGCTGCTTCCCCTTGAGGGAGGCTTCGTTCCCGATGTTGAGGCGGATCTCAACGGTCACGGTCCGTCCGCGGTTCTTCTTCGGGAGCAGCGCGAGCTTCAGCCCGCCCGCGCGAACGACATGGGTCCTCGCGTTGATGTTCTCCTGGGAATTGTCG
This sequence comes from uncultured Sutterellaceae bacterium, assembly GCA_902797695.1. Classification (GTDB taxonomy): domain Bacteria; phylum Pseudomonadota; class Gammaproteobacteria; order Burkholderiales; family Burkholderiaceae_F; genus Mesosutterella. The sequence continues at coordinate 14,027 of CADBTW010000036.1, read as the reverse complement.
AACGCTTCGACCCGCTCGCCTTCCTCCGAGAACTTGTGGGACGCGATCTGGGAGTCGAGAGAAATGCGTTCAGGCATCCCGGCCCGAACGGGCTTCTCCTCCGGGATGAACATTCCGACCACGCGGTTATCGCGGACGAAGTAGCGGGAAACGGCGTCCGCAACATCCTTCGAGCCGACCTGCTTCAGGCCGTCGCGGTTGAGGAAAAAGAGCCTCCAGTCGCCCATTCCGATGAATTCCGAGAGCTCGACCCCGAATTCCTCGGGGTCGGAGAAGAGCCGATCGTAATCGAGCCGCTCGTCATCCACCGCCTTCTTCAGCTCGTCCCCGGTCGGGGCAGACTCCCTGAAGGAGCGCTCAAGCGTATCCACCATGACGTCGCGGACCCGCTTCTCGTCCCCGTCCTTCTTCAGCATCGCGCCGATGAAGACGAAGCCCGGGTCCTTGCCGGGAATCGAGAACCCGAAGACCTTGTCCGCGAGCCCCTTCTCGACGAGCGCCTTGTAGAGGCGGCCCTTCGGGCTGTCGGTGAGGATGTCGACCCCGAGCGAAACGCGGAGGTAGTCCGGGTCGTTCGCCGCGGGAACCCGGTAGCCCACCGCGACGAGCTTCGCCTTCCCGGGCCGGCGCACGGTGAAGAACCGTTCGCCGTCCGCGGTCGGCTCCACCGTCCACTCCTCGGGAAGCTTGCGCGCCGGGCGCGGAATGGCCCCGAAGATCCTCGTCACCTCGGGCAGGACCCGGCTCGGGTCGAATTTCCCGGAGATCGTCAGTACGGCGTTGTCAGGCTGGTAGTAGCGGTGATAGAAGGCCTGGAGGTTCTCGATCTTCACGTGCTCGATGTCGCTCCGGGCGCCAATCGTCGGCTTCCCGTAGTTGTGCCAGTCGAAGAGGATGCACTGCATCCGCTTCAGGACGACGCTCATCGGGTCGTTCTCCCCCATTTCGTACTCGTTCCTCACGACCGTCATTTCGGTGTCGAGGTCCTTCCTCGCGATGAAGGAGTTCACCATGGCGTCGGCGCTCCACCGGAGGGCCCAGTCCATGTTGTCGTCCGTCGCCGTGAAGGAAACGTGGTAGTTCGTGCGGTCGAGCCAAGTCGAGCCGTTCATCCGGAATCCGCGGCGGGTGAATTCCTTCGTCGGGTTGGGGAAATTCTTCGAGCCCTTGAACATCAGGTGCTCAAGCAAATGAGCCATGCCGGTCTCGCCGTAGGACTCGTTCCGGGATCCGACCTTGTAGGTCATGTTGACCGTTGCCGTCGGCTTCGAGGCATCGGGGAAAAGGATGACGGAAAGGCCGTTCGGGAGCCTGTACTCGGTAATTCCCTCGACGACCGCCTGCCGTACGGCAAGCGCGGCGGGGTCAGGCTGCGCACCGGCCTGGACAGCGGGCGCGGCCGCGAGCCCCGCGGCAACAGAACCAGTAACCATGATGAGTTTGAGAAGCGAATTCATAGGTGAAAAATCTTTAGGGACTGCGACCGGACCGGCCACCTTCCCCAGGCAATAAAGAAATGCCCTTCCGGGCGCGTTCCCATACCGTACACCATGCGGCGGCGGAAGTTCCGGCCCGTTGTTTCCAAGAGTGTCACATAATAGCGTTCCCTAACTTTTTGTCACGCCTTTCAGGAAGAACCGGCCTCAACCGCATTCCGTTGTGCTAACTTCTCCTTTCCGGCAAGCGCGGGAGACGATCTCTCCCGGACCCGCCAGACCCACAGGCTCTCAGTACGGACGCATAAAGCCGTGAAACTACTCTTTGACCTTTTCCCCGTCATCCTGTTCTTTCTCTCGTTCAAGGTAGCGGGCGCCAAGATCGACACCACGATGTCGATCGTGAACAGGCTTCTCGGGCAGGGAATCGATCCCTCGCAGGCACCCGTGCTCTGCGCCACGGTCGTCGCCATCGCGGCCTCGATCGTCCAGGTCGCGATCGTGCTGCTGCGCGGGAAGAAGGTCGAGGTGATGCTTTGGCTCTCGCTCGCGATCGTCACGATCTTCGGCGGCCTTACTCTCTGGCTTCACAACCCGGTCTTCATCAAGTGGAAGCCCACCATCCTCTACTGGATCTTCGCCGCGATCCTCACCTACGGCATCGCCTCCAGAAGGAACTTCATAAAGCTCCTGATCGGCTCGCAGATCGAGCTTGGCGAAGCGGTCTGGGCGAACCTCCAGAAGGGCTGGGCCGTCTTCTTCGCCGTGGTCGGATGCGTGAATCTCGGCGTAGCATATGCCTTCTCGACCGAGGCCTGGGTGAACTTCAAGCTTTTCGGGATCCTCGGCCTTACGTTCGCGTTCACACTCGCAATGGGCTTCTACATTGCGAAGAGCAGCCCCGAGGCCCTTCAGGGCAGGGATGAAAAGGACGCCGGGAGCGCCAGTCAGCCGTCCGAAGCGCGCGCAAACAACAATTCCATGGAGCAACCCAAATGAACTTCAAGCTTTCCGCCACCCTCGCCGCCATTGCCTGCGCCGCGCTTCCCGCGTCCGCCGCGGTCTCAGACTTCACCGTTAACGGCCGAACGATCTCCGCGGCGACCCAGGAGCACTACATCCAGGCCGCGGCCGCCCAGGGCCTGCAGAGGAGCCCGGAGCTCGAGCGCAGCATCCGCGAGGGTCTCGCGAACCAGGAGGTGCTCGTGCAGGAGGCGGAGCGCCAGAAGCTTACTGACGACAAGGACACCGCCCTTCGCCTCAAGGAGGCCCGCGACAGCATCCTCGCGAACGAAGTGATCATGAAGTACCTGAAGGCGAACCCCGTGACGGAATCCGAACTGAAGGCCGCATACGACAAGGAGAAGGCGTCCTACGGCCCGAGCGAATACCACGTCCGCCACATCCTCGTGAAAACCAAGGCGGAAGCGAACAAGGTGATCTCCCGGATCAAGTCGGGCGAAGACTTCGGAAAGGTCGCGAAGGAAGTGTCGATCGACGAGGGCACGAAGGCGAACGGAGGCGACCTTGACTGGACGTCCCCCTCCTCAATGGTGCCGCCTTTCGCCGAGGCGATGAAGAGCCAGAAGGTCGGCGCGGTCAGCGCCTCTCCCGTGCAGAGCCAGTTCGGCTTCCACGTGCTCCAGGTGATCGCGAAGCGCCCGGCCGAGCTCTTCCCGTCCTACGAGCACGTGAAGCCCGAGATCCGGAAGCAGCTCACGGCCCAGAAGCGGAAGGCCTACATCGACTCCCTCGTGAAGAAGGCTGTCATCAAGTAGCCGTCTTCAAGACTCCAAGGGATTTCTCCCTCGGGCCAAGGGTGAAAAAAAGCGGAAGGCACGACGTCTTCCGCTTTTTTCTATTCCCCTCCCTTGTCCCGTCCAAGGAACCGGAAAGGGAGGGGCTGGATTCGGCGAAGCCTAGCCGACCCAGCGGCGGGCGTTCCAGAACATCCTCATCCAGGGGCTCCACTCGCCGTCAAGCTTCTCGGAACCCCAGGAGAGCTGCACCGCGCGGTGGGTGCGCTCAGGATGCGGCATCATCGCCATGAACCGGCCGTCGGGGGTCGTCACCGCGGTGACGCCGCAGGCGGACCCGTTCGGATTGAACGGGTAGACCTCGGTCGGACGGCCCTGGGGGTCGACATAGCGGGCGGCGACAAGAGCCGCGCCAGCGTCCTCGGGTGCCCGCCACAGCACGCGGCCCTCGCCGTGCGCGTTCACGACCGGCATCGACGAGCCCTCCATGCCCTCGAAGAAGATCGACGGGCTCTTCTCCACCTTCACCTGCACGAGCCTCGCCTCGAACTGCTCGGAAAGGTTCCGGACGAAACGGGGCCAGTGCTCGGCGCCAGGTATCAGGCTGTGAAGCTCGGAGAACATCTGGCAGCCGTTGCAGATGCCGAGCCCGAAGGTGTCCTTCCTCTCGAAGAACCGGGCAAACTCCTCGGAAAGCTTCTCGTTGAAAAGAATCGAACGAGCCCAGCCGCCGCCGGCACCGAGCACGTCGCCGTAGGAGAAGCCGCCCGCGGCGGCGATGCCCACGAGTTCCGAAAGGTCGACGCGGCCGGAGAGGAGATCCGTCATGTGGAGGTCGAGGACATCGAACCCCGCATGCATGAAGGCCGCCGCCATTTCGTGCTGGGAATTCACTCCCTGCTCGCGGAGGACCGCCATCCGGGGCTTCGCGCCCGTGCTGATCATCGGGGCCGCGACGTTCTCCTGCGGGTCGAATCCCGTGCGGATGTAGAGGCCGGTGTCCTCGGGGTTTTCTATGCGGGCATACTCCGCGTCCGCGCAGGCCGGGTTGTCGCGGTTCCGGGCGATCTGCCAGGACACCTCGGACCAGGCCTTCTGGAGGGATGCGCGGGTGTCCGAGAAGATCTCCTTCCCGTTCGACAGGATGACGAAACGGTCGTCGTTCTTCGGCGCGCCGATGAAGAAGGCGCAGTGGTCGAGCCCGTTCTCGCGGAAACGGGCCATCACGGCCTCGGCGTCCTCCTCGCGGACCTCGAGCACGGCACCCGCCTCCTCGTTGAAGAGGGCGCGGAGGATTTCCTTCGGGTCGTGGGCGTTGCCGCGGGTAAGGACCGCGATGTCGGCAGAAACGCCGCAGTGGCCGGCAAAGGCCATTTCGGCGAGCGTCGCCGCGAGGCCGCCGTCGGAGCGGTCATGGTAGGCGAGGATCTTCCCGTCAGACGCGAGGGAACGGACGGTCTTCACGAAGGCCTTCAGCCGCTCGGGAGAATCCATGTCGGGGCACGTGTCCCCGAAGCTCTGGATCACCTGGGCGAGGATCGAGCCGCCAAGCCGCCCGCGACCCTCGGAAAGGTCAACCGCGATGAGGCGGGAAGCGACCCCGGGGTGGAGCTGCGGGGTAAGCGTGAGGCGGATGTCGCCGACCGGGCCCGAGGCCGAGGCGATCATCGAAACAGGAGAAGTGACGGTCTTCTGCTCGCCCTTCTCGTCAGCCCACCCCGTCCTCATCGAGCAGGAGTCCTTGCCGACCGGAATCGAAACGCCGAGCTTCTGGCAGAAGTCGCTCGTCGCGCGGACCGCGTCGTAGAGCTTCGCGTCCTCGCCCTCGCTCCCGCAGGAAGCCATCCAGTTCGCGCTGAACTTCACGGTGGGGAGCTCGATGTCAGCCGCGCAGATGTTCGTGATCGCCTCGGTGAACGCCATGCGGCAGGAAGCCGGGGCGTCGATCACCGCGATCGGGGAGCGTTCGCCGATCGCCATCGCCTCGCCCTTGTTGCTGAGGAAGGAGAGCGCGGTAACCGCGACATCGGAGACCGGCACCTGCCAGGGCCCCACCATCTGGTCGCGGTGCGTGAGGCCGCCGACCGCGCGGTCGCCGATCGTGATGAGGAACTGCTTCGAGGCGACGGTCGGATGGCGAAGCACCTCGGGGAGCACTTCGGCGAGCTTCACACCCTCGAGGTTCGTCGGGGAGAGCTTCCGCTCGACGTGCCTCACCTCGCGGTGCATGCGCGGGGGCTTGCCGAGGAGAACGTCCATCGGCATGTTCACCGGATCCTGCTTCCCGTCGGCTGCGGAAAGGATGAGCCGGCCGTCAGGAGAAATCTTCCCGATCACCGCGTAGGGGCAGCGCTCGCGCTTGCAGAAGGCATCAAACCTATCAAGGTCTTCGGGCAGGACCGCGATCACGTAGCGTTCCTGGGACTCGTTGCACCAGATCTCGAGCGGGCTCATGCCGGACTCTTCGACCGGGATCTTCGTGAGGTCGAAGCGGGCGCCGCGGCCCGACATCTCGGCGAGTTCGGGCATCGCGTTCGAAAGGCCGCCCGCGCCGACGTCGTGGATCGCGAGAATCGGGTTCTTCTCGCCGCAGGCCCAGCACCGGTCGATCACTTCCTGCGCCCGGCGCTCCATCTCAGGATTGCCGCGCTGCACGGAGTCGAAGTCAAGCGCCTCGGAATTTGAGCCCGTCGTCATGGAGGAGGCAGCGCCGCCGCCCAGTCCGATCCGCATGCCGGGACCGCCGAGGACGATGAGAAGGGAGCCTTCCGGCACCGGAAGCTTCTTCGTCTCGTCGTTGCGGATGTTGCCGATGCCGCCCGCGAGCATGATCGGCTTGTGGTAGCCGTAGCGGATCCCGCCGACGTTCGCCTCGAAGACCCGGAAGTAGCCGGCGAGGTTCGGGCGACCGAATTCGTTATTGAACGCCGCGGCCCCGATCGGGCCCTCGGTCATGATGGAGAGCGGGGAGGCGATGCGGGAGGGAGCGCCGTAAGTGCGCGAGGTCTTCTCGCCCGAGACGACGTCGGAATCGTTTTCCCAACCCTGCGGAGCGTCCTTCAGGTGAAGGGCTGAAACCGTGAATCCGCAGAGGCCGGCCTTCGGGCGGCCGCCGCGGCCAGTCGCGCCCTCGTCGCGGATTTCACCGCCGGACCCGGTCGACGCGCCCGGGAACGGGGAAATCGCGGTCGGATGGTTGTGGGTCTCGACCTTGAAGACCGTGTGGGTGAGCTCAGGCACTTCGGTGAAGGCCTGCCCGTAGGGGCAGTCCTTCGAAGGACGGGTGTAAAGGCGCGGAACCTCGGCGCCCTCGTAGATCGCGGCGTTGTCTGAATAGGCCGTGATCGTGCCCTCGGGGTGCGCCTTATGGGTCGCACGGATGTACCCGAAGAGCGTCTGGTCCATCGGCTTCCCGTCGATCACCCAGGAGCAGTTGAAGATCTTGTGGCGGCAGTGCTCGGAGTTCGCCTGGGCGAACATCATGAGCTCGGTGTCCGTCGGCCCGCGGCCCTCGGCCTCGAACGCCTTCTCGAGATAGTCCATCTCGCCCTCGGAAAGGGCGAGGCCCATTTCGGAATTCGCGCGCTCGAGGGCCTTGTGGGTCTCCTCGGGGGTCGAGCCCTGGACGACCGTCATCGGCTTTCCGGGAAGATCGGTGAAGATTCGCTCGATAGGAAAATCAGCCGGCACGACGCTTTCCGTCATCCGGTCGTGGAGCTTCGAGGAAACGAGCCTGAGTGTCTCCTCGTCCTTCGGCGCAACGTCCGCGAAGCTCACCGAGTAACGGACGCCGCGCTCGACGCGGAGGACCTCGGAAATGCCGCAGTTATGGATGATGTCGGTCGCCTTGGAAGCCCAGGGGCTGATCGTTCCCAGCCGGGGAATGACGAGGAATGTCGCGTCAGCGCGGACGTCGGGCGCCTCGAACCCGTAGGAGAGGAGCTGCCGCAGCTTGGAAAGCTCCTTCTCCGAGAGAGGACGGGACGAATGGACAAAGTGGACGTAGCGGCCAGAAACGGCGCTCACCCGGGAATCGGCCGCGCGGAGGGCGGCAAGGAGCCGCTCGGAGCGAAAGCCTGAAAGCGCGCTGGAAGCCTCGAGCGCGAACATGCATCCGGTAGTAGTCATCAACATTAGCCTCTGCCGGCCGTCTTCAGCAGAAAGAAGGCCGGTCTGCGAGTTGAATAGAGAAAAACTCCTGCCAATTATAAGGAGGAGCGGGCTTATTTCGGACCTGAAGCCCGGCCGGAGGCACGCAACGGGACGCCTCCGCGGGCTCGCTTCGTTAGAATTGTCCCGTTCTGCCGGCAGGGAAGCGTTTCAGGCAGCGGAGGAAAGATGCGGATTGCGGTGGTTGGTGCGGGAATAACAGGGATACACACCTGCGCGGCGCTTCTCGGGAGAGGCCATTCCGTCATCCTGATCGATCGAAACCCGGGCCCCGCCCAAGGGGCGTCCTACGCGCCCGGGCTCCTCTGCTCGGACTTCGCCAGCCATCCGGCGTTCGCGCCGGAGTCGCACCGGGGCATGCTCCGCCGGAAGCCCGGTTTTTTCCGCGCGGAAGGCCTCATGGAGCGGCTGAAGCACAGGAAGCTCCTGTCAGCCGTGGGCTGGAATCCGTCCCACCCCGGGTTCGCCGAGAACGATTCCCGGTTCGGGAAATTCTTCCGCGAGGCTGACCGCTTCGCGCGTGCGGAATCCCGTGCCCGGGGAATCGAGGAGGAGCGCACCGAAGGCTCCCTGCTGCTTCTCACGCGGGAGGAAGGGGCCTCGATCGGGGAACGCTTCCCCGATCTTTCCTTCCTCAGCCCGGAAGAGGCTCTCGCCGCCGCACCCGGGCTCAGCCCGTCCCCGGCGTTTGCGTCCGCGCTCAGGGTCCCTCGCGACAGCTCCTGCAACGGCACCTACGCCGCGCGGCAGCTGCTGAGGCAGCTCCGGAACGGCAGGCGCGACCAGTTCGAGGAAATCTACCGCTCGAAAGTGGAAAAGGTCGAAACGAAGGGCGGGGCGGCAACGGGCGTGAGACTCTCGGACGGCCAGCGGATTCCGGCGGACGGGGTCGTGCTAGCGAACGCGCTAGGCGCGATTCCACTGCTCCGCGGCCTAGGGGTGAGACTTCCCGCGATCGAAGCCGAGGGCTTCACCATGACGTTCGAAGCCGAGGAATTCAGCTCCCTCCCCGTTGTCACCATCGCCTTTCCATCACTCGAATTCACGGCCTCAAGGGTCGACTGCCGCATGCGGGCGACCGGAAGGCTTCTCCTCGGCGCCCCGGGCGACAGGGCGCGGAAGGAAGAGTTCGACCGGCTCTACGACGCTGTACTCGGCAGCTTCGTGAACCTCCGGGTGAAGGACGGGACGATGAGGTTCTGGAGCGGCCGGACCGCCTTTTCGCCAGACCGCTTCCCTGTGTCGGGGCTTGTCCCGGGAATCACCGGCCTCGCCGTCAACCTGCTGCACGGGATCTTCGGCGTTACCCTCGCCCCCATCTGTGCAAAAATAACGGCTTCCGGCTTCGAAGACCCCGAAACCGGAACACAATGCCTTGCCGACGCCTGCTCGCCCCGCCGCTTCGCCTCATGACCCGGTTCAGGCGGCGCTCGCTGCGGCCAGGAAAAAAAGACGTTCAGAAATTACCCCAAGGAGAATTGACCCCAAGATGTCGATATCGCTGCTGAGCCTAGACGAGCTGAAGAACATAGAAACCCGCTCTGCCTCCGTGCTGGAGCCGGGCACGCTGATGGAGCGCGCCGGAAAGGACATCGCGGACCGGCTCGCCCGGGAGCTTCCCCCTTCCGGCAGCGTCACGATCCTCTGCGGTCCCGGCAACAACGGCGGGGACGGCTTCACGGCCGCCCGCTTCCTCAAGGCCCGCGGCTACCGCGTGACCTGCGTCCTTGTCGGCGCCGAGAAGCCGCGGGCCGAGGACGCCACCGCGGCATACGCCGCATGGCAGGCAGCCGGCGGTGAAACCCTCCGGGAGCCTGACAGCCTGCCGCACGCGGACATCGTCGTTGACGCGATGCTCGGGATCGGCTGCAACCGCCCGCTTCGCGGCGAGATACTCGACGCCACCATCTGGTTCAACACGCAGACCTCCCTCAAGGTGTCGGTCGACGTCCCGACGGGGCTCAATTCCGAAACCGGCTGCTGGGCCGGGCTCATCCCGGGCTGCCGCTCCGACATGACGATCTCCCTCCTCGCGCCGCACGCCGGGCTCTACATGAACGAGGGACCGGACGCAGCGGGCCACATCTGCCTCTCCGAGCTTGACGTCTCCATCCCGCTCTCGCTCCAGGGGCTGATCGACGAGAGCGACTACGGGCACATCCTCGAACCTCGTCCCCACTTCTGCCACAAGGGCACCTGGGGCACGCTCGCCGTGGTGGGCGGCGCGGAAGGGAAGCTCGGCGCAGCGCTCCTCGCGTCCCGCGCGGGGCTGAGGCTGGGCGCCGGCCGCGTGAAGACCGAATTCCTCGCCGCGAACGCACCCGCCCTCGATCCCGCATGCCCCGAGCTCATGATCGCGGAGAAGCCCCTCGACCTCGCCGCCTTCACCGCAGTCGTCGTGGGCCCCGGGATGGGCACCGGGGAAAAGTCCGTGAAGCGTCTCTCGGAAGCGATCGAATGCTCTGAAACCCCGCTCGTCATCGACGCGGACGGCCTCACGATCCTCGCCGAGCATCCAGAGCTTCAGGACAGGCTCCTCTCGCGCACCGCGGCGACAATCCTCACCCCGCACCCGCAGGAGGCCGCCCGAATCCTCAAGGTGAAGACGAGCGAAGTCCAGTCCGACCGCATCTTTTGGGCGCGCGAGCTCGCGCTCCAGACCGGAGCCGCTATCGTGCTGAAGGGAACAGGCACCGTGGTCTCCCTTCGTTCCGGACGCGCCTGGGTCAATCCGACCGGGTCCGCCGCGCTCGCCACCGCAGGCACGGGAGACGTCCTCGCCGGCATGATCGGCTCCTTCATCGCCCAGGGCTTCGACCTCACGACCGCCGCCCTCGGCGCGGTATGGCTTCACGGGGCGGCGGCCTCAAGGGCCACGGCGCCGATCCTCGCGGACCAGGTCTCGGTGCGCGCCGCGCGCGCTCTCGGCTATCTGAGGCGCTCGAGGCTGCACTGGGCCGAGGCGGGTTCCGATCCCCTCGACCAGAACGGCGAACTCGCGCTCCAGCCTTCGCAGCTCGTTCCCGATCCCGTCGAAATGATCGGGAAGGTCCGGCATTAGGAAAAAGGGGGAAGGGGCTTCGCGCGAAAGGCGCTTCCGTGCCGTCGCGGTCCCCCCTCTCCTTCCGCTTCGCCCCGCGAGAGGCCAAAAAATGCGCCAACCGGCATTGCCGGATGGCGCATTTTCTTTTTGGACCGCTTCCCCGCAGGGACTTACTTCGCGGGCTTGGAGGCTTTCCCGTCACCCGCCTTCGGATACTCGTAGTCGGCCTTCTTCACCTTCGACTTCAGGGAGACCTTCAGGGCCCCGAGGTAGGAGGACGCTTCCGCGCCGCCCTGGAGCCTCGCGAGCTGGGCCTTAGCGGCCTTCATTTCGTCATCGGTGATCTTCGGCACTTCGGAAGAGGTCACATGCGAAATGACGTAGACGCCGTTGAGGGCGGTTCCGACGTAAGCCGGAAGCTTCGAAGCCGGAACGCGGAGCTCGTTCGAGACGAGCTCGAGGGGCTGCCCCATCGGCTGCTCGCGGGAAACCCAGGCCGGCTGGCTGAAGCCCGCGTCGGACGGATTCGCGCGCAGCTCGGCGAGCTTCTTCTCGCCCTCGGCCTTCGCGGCGGCCATAGCAGACTCGGCCTTCAGCTTGTTGATGATGGAATCCTTCACCTTCTCGAACGGAAGTTCCGCCGCCGGATGATGCTCGAGAGCGCGGGCCGAGACGAGGATGTTCGGCGCGACTTCGATCGCCTGGGTGTTCCGCTTGCCGTTCACGCTGTCAGCCGCGAAAAGAAGCTCAATCACGTGCTCGTTCAGGTACTTCGCGTCAGGGGTGTTCCCGAGTCCGTTCTTCGTCACGTTCTCGACTTCGACCGGCTTCAGGTGGTACTTGTCGATCACGGGCTGCAGAGAACCGCCCTGGTCGACCACGAGGTTGCTGAAGTCGTCCGCCGCCTCGGCGAACTTCTTCGCAGCCATCTGCTTGCCGTACTCGGCGATGATCCGGCTGCGGACCTGGTCGAGCGGGGGAACGGCGCCGCCCCGGGCGTCAGTCACCTGGATGATGTGGAAGCCGTACTGCGTGCGGACCGGCCCGACGATGTCACCCTTCTTCGCAGCGAACACCGCTGCGTCGAACTCGGGAACCATCGCGCCCCTGCCGAACCAACCGAGGTCGCCGCCGTTAACGGCGCTGCCCTTGTCGATCGACTCCTTCTTCGCGACGTCGGCGAATTGCTCGGGATGCGCGCGAAGCTGGGACTCGAGGTCCTCGGCTTTCTTCTTCGCGGCCTTCTCGTCAGAGCCGAATCCGATCAGGATGTGGCGGGCCTGGCGTTCCTCAGGAGCAGCGAACTTTTTCCCGTTCTGCTGGTAGTAGGTCTTCACCTCGTCCTCGGTCGGCTGGGCGGTCTGGAACTGGTCAGGCGTGAGGACCACGTACTGGACCTTCTCGTGCTCAGGCTCGAGGAACTCGGACTTGTTGGCGTCGTAGTACTTCTTCGCGTCCTCATCGCTCGCCTTGGCGTCCGCAAGGAACTTCTGGGACGGAATCGTGAGGATGCGGACTTCGCGACGCTCTCGGATCAGGCGGTTCAGCTGCTCCGCGGTGGTCTTCGAAACCGTCGCCGTGCTGTTCACGGTGTTCACGAGGATGTCACGGGCAAGGCTCTGCTGGATTTCCTGGACAAAGCCCTCGTCGCTTTTGCCCTGGCTCGCAAGGAAGCGCTTGTAGAGCTCGGGGTCGAACTGGCCGTTCGTCTTGAAGAGCTGGGAACCCTTGATCATCTGGACCGCGGATTCCTTCGACACCAGGATCCCTTCCTTTGCCACTTCAGCGGCGAGGGCCCGCTCGGACATCAGCCGGTCGAGCAGCGCGGCGCGGGCTTCCTGGTTATCGAGGATGTTCGACTTGAACTGGTCGCCCATCTGGTTCCGCAGGGCCTGAAGCTGCTCGCGCTTCGCCTGGTCGAACTGTTCGGGAGTGATCTTCGTCCCGGCAACTTCCGCAAGCGCCGTGTCGGCCGAGTCGGATCGCGAATAGCTGTAGATGCCGGTGGCGACGAAGGCAATGGAAATCGGACCGATGATAAGCGCCATCATCCAGCGCTTGTGTTTGCGGAAACCCTGGAGCATGGATCCCTCTTTCCTAGCGGGCGGAAGGTGCGGCCTAAAGGCCCGCTCCTTCCTGAACAAAGAAAAAAGGCGAACTGCATGAGTTCGCCTTTTGGGAATTCTGTGGCGGAGTTGAAGGGGCTCGAACCCTCGACCTACGGCGTGACAGGCCGTCGCTCTAACCAAACTGAGCTACAACTCCGGAACAGGATTGACATTATACGGACATTTCGGAAAAAGTCCAGAAAAATTCCCTCCTGCCCCCTGTTTTCCCGCAAACGTGGTACGGAACCGTTTTCAGAATAGTGTTTTCCAATACGCGAACAAGGAAGGCGAGCGATTGTTTTCAAACTGATTTCACCGTTCCCCTGCTGCCCCCGCCGTGGATTCATGTCATCTGGCCGGATTTCAGGCTCCGCAGGACATGCGAAAGGCCGGCTCGCCGCTCCAGGGGGATTCTCTCCCCTTCGCGGCCCGGCCGGCCCTTCCCGCAGGCCCCCCGTCCTCGCGGAGCGAGGGAGACTTCCGCCGCCCTATTCCCAGGCGGGGACGATCGTGCCCTTGTACTTCTCCGCGATGAACTTCTTCACTTCCTCGGAGTGGTAGGCCTTCACGAACTTCTTCACCTCCTCGGAATCCTTGTTGTCCTTCCGGGCGGCGATCACCATGACGGCGAGCGGAGCATCCTTCCCTTCGAGGAAAATGCCCTGCTTCGCCGGATCGAGCCCGGCGGACATCACGTAGTTCATCGTGATCGTCGCGGCGTCGAGGTCGTCGATCGAGCGGGGAAGCTGCGCCGCCTCGAGTTCCTTGAAGACGAGCTTCTTCGGGTTCTCCGCCACATCCGCGACCGTCGCCTTGAAACCGGCACCCTCGCGCAGCTTGATGAGCCCCGCCTTCTCGAGGAGCTGAAGGCCGCGCCCGCCGTTCGTCGGGTCGTTCGGGATGCCGACGATTGCGCCCACCTTCAGGTCGGCGGGCGCCTTCACCTTGTTCGAATAGATCCCCATCCGCATCAGGATCGCGGGCGCGACCGCTACGAGATCGGTCTTCTGGTTCGCGTTGAAGTTCTTGAGGAAGGGCTCGTGCTGGTAGACGTCAAGGTCAAGGGCCTTCTCGGCGAGCGCCTTGTCAGGGCCAAGATAGTCGGAAAATTCGACAACCTGGACCTTCAGCCCTTCCTTCTCGGCAGCCTTCGCCGCGGCCTGGACCACCTCGGCGTGAGGGCCCGCGGTCGCCCCGACCTTGATCACCTTCGCCTCCTTCTTGCAGCCCGAGAGGCCGAAGCCCGCCGCGAACACGGCGCCTGCCGCGATGCCCTTCAGAAATAAACGTTTCTGCATATTGCTTTTCTCCAATACGTCGTTCGCCTGCAGCCGAAGGAACTTCCGGCCGCGTTTCGTTTACGGTCCAATTATGGCTTCGGGGAAGCCCTGCGTCGCCTCGGCTCGCCGGTAATACCTCAGCCCGGAAAATCGAGTAGGAGGCGGAGCTTCGCTCCGCCGTCCTCTCACACCACCGCCCGTACGGGTCTCGTAGGCCCTGCTGTCAACAGGGT
>CADBTW010000035.1 GCA_902797695.1 uncultured Sutterellaceae bacterium | reverse complement strand
GAACCTTTACAAGGTCGGTTACTTCTTTAGTTACCTTTAATAAACTAAGGTTTCTACTACCCTTTCACAAAGAAAAGGGAAGAACCCAAATTGTCGTTTTTCTGTAAAGTTTAGGGAAAACCTGTGTCAAAAACCCGTGATCCTCTTTTGAAATCAGCCGGGTAGAATCTGCCCCGCTTCGGATCAGGAGCCTCGTCGGAGAGGCTCCGCCCGGCGCGGCCCGGGTTACGGAAAACCTGCCGCACCGGGCCGTATTCATTTTTCTCTGGCGAACACGCCTGAGGAGGAACCGGCGCGAACCCCTTCGAGGGCCCCGTGCCTTTCGCGACAGTCGCTTCCGCGCCCGGGATCAGCAGGGCGCGTTGGAGGAACGGAAATGCTCGGCCTGCTGAAAACCATTCTCGGAACCCGGGGGATCGTCCGGGCGCCTTTCGGGGAACCCGTGTCGGAAGGCGGTTTTTCAGAACCCGAAACGGCGAAGGCCGTGCAGCCCGATGAAGCGCTCCGGAACGCGAAGGCGAGGAAGCATCACCCGCTCGGCGTCCCGCTTGACGACATCGCGCTTCCGTTTGCCGCGACCCAGGGGCTTGGCGCCGGGTTCTCAGGCGACATCCTCGTCCTCACGAACGACCATTTCCGCACCACGGTCCGCGCGGTTCCCGCTTCCGGCCCTGAAGGCGCCGCCGCGGGGATCGAGGTCCGGACCAACATGGACGAGCTCGTCCGGCGGCTCCACGAGGCGCATCCGAACGCGTTGCTCGACTCCTGGGCGCTCGGCACCCTGAACGCCTACGCCGCGACCGGTGCCATGGTCGAGGAGGACGGGCACTTCTACGTTGTCTCGCGCCTCGGCTTCACTCCGGACACCCGCGACTGGACCGACGTCGTCCTCCCGCTCGCCTCGGAGGCCGCCCGGTTCTCGGCCGAGACCGTGATCGGCTCGATCACGGGCGACAGGCTCCCGGAAGCCTATTCGATCGACGGCTCCGCCTGGGGGCGGCCTGACTTCGAGCGGCTCGCGTCCGAAGTTCCTGAAGGGGCTTCCGCCCGGTTCCTGAAGGACGGGCTCGTGGTCTCGGTGCCGCTCGGAGCCCGCTCGGGTCCGGGGCACGCGATCCTCGACCGGATCGCGCCGGACGCGGCGACCGTGGCGCTCACGTCCGGAACCCCGAACCCCTACCTCGGGGCCGGGCTTCTCGTGAAGCTCGACCTCCCCGTGCGGTTCGCGTCGGAAAAGCTCCTCCGCGAAGCCGCGGCACGCCTCAACCTCCTCGAGCTCCGGGGCGAGTCCAGCGCCCACCACTTCGGCGCCTGGATGACGAAGAACGGCCGGACGCTCTCCTATACGAGCTTCGTCGTGAACAGCCTGAAGGGGAACGGCTCGATCGACCGCAGCCTCCTCCTCGGCGCCGTCCGCCGCGCCCGCTGGGCGGACGGGATCCTGAAGGGAACCGTCGCCCGCGCCTAGCGCTGCCCGGTTCCTTGGGAAAAAACCGCGTTCCGACCGGTATGCCGGCGTAAGCTGGTGCAGAATATCCACTTCGCCCGCCTTCCCCCTTGGGACAGGCGGGAAGACTCTAGGCAGGACAGGAAAAGGCGGATGTTGCGGGAAGAACCAGTGGCCCATGAGGCGGATGACCCGGTCGCGCGGCTGAAGGACGGGTTCGTCCCGATCCGGAGCACGGACGAGGCCGCGTCCTTCGCGCGCGCGGGAACGCATTCTTCCTGCGGGGTTCCGCTCGACCTTTTCGCGCAGAGGCTCTGGCGTGAGCGGAGGACCGGGGAATCTGTCGGATTCTCGGGGAATACGCTCGTTCTCCTCGCCGAAGGCGTCGCCGTGGCGGTCTCGGTTCTTCCGCCCCTCGTCCGCGCTGCGGCAGGCATGCGGCCGATAGAGTCCGCGGCCGAGGTCCTCTGCTGGCAGGACGACTTCTTCTCAGCTTTCAGCTGCGCAGGCAGGGCCTTTTCCCCCGAAGCTCTTTCCCGAGCGAACGAAGGGGCGGCGGCGGGTTCCCTCATTGTGCGAAGCGGACGCTGCGCGGTCGGCTCGCGCCTTTTCCACCGGAGCGCGAAGGGCCGCTGGAAGGACGCGCTTTTCCTCGAATTCCTTTCCGAAGCGGTCGACTCCGGCCGGGCGTTCTTTTCCCCGGGGTCCGAAGGCACGGGTTGCGCGGCCCCGGATCCCATCCCTTCAGCTTGGGGGGAAGGGGACTTTGACATGCTCGCGTGGACATTCAGAAGCCGGGGACTTCCCTGCGGAGCAGGACCCGACGGCTTCAGGATCACGTTCCCGGCCGAAGTCCCGGACGGTGCCGCGCCCGACCTCTTCGGCGCGTACCCGAGGGATCCGCGGCTCGAAGCCGCACTTTCGATCAGGCCCGCTTCCCACGGCACTCTTGGCCCCGGGCTCGTCGTGACGCTCGAACTCCCCGTGCGCTTGGCCGGGAAGAAAGGCGCAGTCGCCGCAGCCGCCCTGAACGAGCTCGAGATGGAGGGCCGGTGCGACGACTTCCACCTCGGCGCGTGGAGCGCGAGTCCTGAGCGGAAGAAGCTCTCCTATACGTCCTTCTTCCCTAACCGCCTGAAGGCGAAGGGGTTCAGCCTCGAAACCCTAGTCCTCGCCTCGATCCGCCGCGCCGAATGGGCCGAGCGGACCGCAAAGGAAATGGCGGCAACCCAGTCCCGGTAGAAGGCCAGGCGTCTGGTCACGGCCTTTTCCCTCGTTATCCAATGGATTTCGCCTGGGAAGGCAACCGGCCCAGGATTTTAGGGAACCGGCTTATTTGTTGTTTAAAACAAAGAGTTGTTCCGTTTGCGATAGGCTTCTGCGCTTTCGCGGACGAAATTCCTTTTCCGGACTTCGGACGCTCGCCCCCGACATCCCGCTCGAAAAAGCTTCAATACAGGGTTTTTACTTAATTCAACCCGTAAAGCAACCCCTCTGAAGTGCGGAGTCCTGAAGGACTACGGGTGCTAGATTTCATCCTGCTTTCGAACAAAACCCATAACGCAGCATTTCCCTAGCGAGGTTTCCGATCATGACCAACGCACTTTCCCGCCGCTCCCTCATCAAGGCCGGCATCGCGGGCGGCACGGCGATCGCCGCGGCGAGCGCCTCCGCTGCAACCGGCGCCGGCATTTACAAGCCCGGCACCTACTCCTCGAAGGCCGAGGGAATCGGGGGCGACGTGATCGTCCGCATGACGTTCAGCGCTTCCCGCATCACCGGGGTCGAGATCGACGCGAGCCACGAGACGCCCTCGATCGGGCAGCAGGCCGCGAAGACCCTGCGCGAGGCGATCATGAAGGCGCAGGGCGCCGGGATCCAGGCGGTGTCCGGCGCTTCCGTCACCTCCGGCGCCGTGATGACCGCGGCGAAGAAGTGCATCGCGCAGGCGAAGGGCGAGGCGCCGGTCGAAGTGATCACGAAGAAGGCTGCGGAACCCGAGGCGAAGTCCCCGGCCGCGGGTCCCGCCGACTGGCTCGGGAAGGAGCCCGAGATCGCGGAGAAGGACATCACGGCCACGAAGACCGCTGACATCGTCGTGGTCGGCTGCGGGACCGGCGGGCTCTTCGCGGTCTGCGCCGCGGCCGAGTCCGGGGCCGACGTGATCGGCATCGACCGTTTCTCGACCGGCACCGGGATCCGCGACGACCTCGCCGCGATCGACTCCCGCTACCAGAAGGCCTGGGGGACGAAGATCGACAAGCTCGAGTACGTCACGATGGCGACCGAGTACGCCGCGGGCCACATCGACCAGCGCCTCGTGAAGCTCTTCTGCGACAAGTCCGCGGAAACCATCAACTGGTACGGCGACCGCCTCGCCGAGCGCGGCGTTAAGCTCTGGCACGAGTCCGGCGACAAGGGCGACAAGACCCGCTACAAGCACTTCGCGACGGGCCACTCCCCGGACTGGTCGAAGTCGGACGACGGCACCGGGAAGAAGCTTGACGGGAACAAGGTGCTGCACGACTACGCCGTGAAGAAGGGCGCGAAGTTCGACTACGGCATGCGGATGGTGAAGCTTGAGAAGAAGGGCGGCCGCGTGACGGGCTGCATCGCGAAGGCGAGCGACGGGAAGTTCGTCCGCTACAACGCGAGGAAGGGCGTCGTCGTCGCGACCGGCGGCTACGCCCGCAACTACCAGATGCTTGAAGCGCTCCAGCCCTGGAACCTCCGGATCTCCGGCTACTCCTCCGCGATGCCCGGCGCCATGGGCGACGGCATCCGCGCCTGCCTTTGGGCGGGCGCGAAGAAGGACGAGACCGCGTCCCTCATGATGTTCGACCGCGCGGCGCTCCGCCCGGACCAGAACCCCGGGGTCGAGACCGTGAAGAGCGGGAACACCGCGCTCTTCTGGCCGGGGTCGCAGCCCTGGCTCAAGGTGAACGCGGACGGCGAGCGCTTCTTCAACGAGTCCGGCACGTACGAGGGGATCCTCCACGCGGACGAGTACCAGAAGGGCCACGCCCACTACTGCATCTTCGACAGCAACTGGGGCAAGTACGCGAAGCAGTTCAAGATGCACGGCTGCTCCCGGCTTTTCAACTTCGAGAACGGCGCGGCGCCGAACCTGCGCTACGAGATGATCCGCGACAAGGTGATGCCGAAGCTGATCAAGGACGGCTTCATGCAGGTCGCGAATTCGGTCGACGAGCTCGCGAAGAAGCTCGGGATCCCTGCTGACGCCCTGAAGGCGACGGTCGCGCACTACAACAAGCTCGCGTACGCGAAGAAGGACACGGACTTCGGGAAGGAGCCGCACCGCCTCACCCCGGTCGACAAGCCCCCGTTCTACGGCGTGAAGACCTGCGCCCGCATCCTCTGCACGATGGACGGGATCCAGATCAACACGAAGGGCCAGGCGATCGACACGAACGGGAACCCGATCCCCGGGCTCTACGTGGTCGGGAACGACTCGGGCTGCTACTTCGCGAACACCTACCCGAACCTTTCCACCGGCATGGCCTGCGGCCGCACGGTGACCTTCGGGCGCCTCGTCGGCAAGCACCTCGCGAAGATCTAAGTCGCGGCATTTCCTGAGGGGGGGGCTCCCGGAGGAGCCTGCCTGAAGGCTGAAAAAACGGGACTTTTCCTTTTATTGGAAGAGTCCCGTTTTGTTTCTCAGTAGACGCGGCAGGAGGCTACGGCACCCTGAAATCGAACTTGTGGCACTGGTTGCAGTAGTTCTCGGGCTTGTCGTGCGCGACGTGGCAAAGCGTGCACTCGAGCCCCGTCTGGTAGTGGGGCGAGTTGTGCGGGTTCGAGGGCTTCACGTCCTTCGTCTTCTCGGCGAGCTTCACGGGGTCGTGGCAGGCGGCGCACTGCTCCTTCTCCGGGGTCTCGATCTTCTTCCCGGGCCCGTGGCAGGACTCGCACTTCATGCCGGCCGCGATGTGGCGGTCGGCGAGGTTCTTCCCTTCGGCGAGGGCCCCCTCGGCCGCGAACGCGAGAAGCGCCGCGGCGAGGACGAAACCGGCAGCCTTCAGCTTCATTTCCCAGGTCTCCTTTTGGAACGCGGGGCCTTGTTTTTCTTATCCCAAGGCCCCTTCAGTTTCGGGGAAAGTCTACGCCCAGGGCTTTTCAGCCGCCGCGCGGCGCCCGGCGACGCGTCCGTTCACGAGGCAGTCGAGCGTCGCGCAGGAGCCGAGGCGCACGGCGCCATGCACGCCGCCCGTCGCCTCGCCCGCGGCGAAGAGCCCGGGGATCGGCTTGTCGGTCGAGATGTCGAGAGCCTGGGCGTCGTTGTCAGTCAAGATCCCGCCCATGCAGTGATGGACCTTCGGGGAGAGGATCGAGACGTACCACGGGCCGGTTCCCATCGGCTTGCAGAGCTTGTTGATGTAGCGGCCGAATTCGCGGTCCTTCCCGGCGGCGAGGTCCTCGTTATGGTCCGCGATCGTCTTCTTCAGCGCTTCCATCGGGATCGAGTGCGCCTTCGCGACGTCCTCGAGCGTCTCGTACTTCTTCACGCAGCCGCGCTCGAGGCATTTTTCGAGGATTCCCTTGCGGGAGGAGCGCAGGTGCTCGACACCGAGCGAATCGGTGAGCGCGATGCAGGTGTGCCCGGCGTTGTTCCGGTTGATGATCGCGTCCGCGCGGACCTTCCTGTTCGCGAGCTCGTTCACGAACCGCTTTCCGGTCTTCGTGTCAAGCCAGACCCCGAAGGACGCGGCGCCGCCCTGCGCGAAGTAGAGGGCGATCCCCATCCCCTTCTCGACCGGGCTGTTCCAGGGGCCGCACTGGATCCAGTCCGCCTGGATGATCTGGCAGCCGACGCGGGAGGACTCGCGCCAGGCTTCCGACGTCGCCCCCGGCTGGTTCGTCGTGTCGAACTTCGCCGTGAGCTTCGGGTCCTGGTGCATGCGGTAGGTGACGTCCGCGCCGAACCCGCCGTGGCAGAGGACGACCGCGCGCCGCGCGAGGATCGCCTTCCGCTTCCCGGAATCCGGCTTCCCGAACCTGTAGCCCTCGCGGACGACGAGGCCCTTCACGCGGCCGTCCGAGTCGCGGACGATCCGCTCCATGAAGCAGCGGAGGCGCGGCTTCACGCCCATCTTCTCAAGCGTCCTGAGCTCGGCGTTCACGATCTCGGACCCGGACCCGTTGATCGTGTAGGCGTGGCGCGGGACAGAGTGGCCACCTTCCTGCCCGATCTTGTCCTTCACCCAGCGCACCCCGAGCTCCTTCTCGCACCACCAGTAGGTGTCGAGCGCGTGCTCGGCGAGGAACTTCACCTTCTCGGGGTTGTTGTAGCCCTGGCCCTCGCGGAGCATGTCGGCGGCGAGGAGCGCGGGCGAATCCTTGATCCCCTCGGCGATCTGCCCGGGGCAGCCGGGGGCGGACATGATGCCGCCATTGATGATCGAGTTCCCGCCCGGGGTCCTCATCTTCTCGATCACGAGAACGGAGGCGCCCGCCTTCTTCGCCTCGTACGCGGCGGCGAGTCCGGCAAAGCCCGAACCCACGATGAGGACGTCCACCTCCTCGTCCCACTTCGCGGGAACGGGGTCGGACGGGGTCGCGGACGCGGTGCGGGCGACCGGAACGAGCGCGGCGCCAGCCGCTGCTGCCGCGAGAACGCGGCGACGGGAAATTTCGACTGCCATGATGTTTTCTCTCCTATCCAGAAGTCGCGGCATGACGGGGGCCGCCTGACTTCAATGAGTGTAGGAACAAATCCCTAGTTCCGAAGAACTAAAATGGCGCGTGTGAATTGCATTTTCTGCAATTCATCAGGTGCCGAACCCGGATCATGCAAATTGGTCCGGAGTTCCGGGAAAGAATGGGAGGAAGAAAGCGCGTGTCAGCACGGTCCGACATCACGGCCTGGGCGGTCTTCTGCCGCACGGCGAGGCTCGGAAGCATCCGGGACGCGGCGATCGAGCTCGACCTCGGGCTCTCGACCGCCTCGCGACACCTCGCGTCGCTCGAGGCGTCACTCAGGGTTCCGCTCATCGACCGGGGAAAGCGCCCCTTGAGGCCCACGGAGGAAGGCAGGCTGCTACTTCCGGAAGCCGAGGCGATGGTCTCCGCCTGGCGCTCGCTCCTCGGACGGGCAGAGACCGCCGCGAAGGGAATCGAGCGGATCCGGTTCTCGCTCCCGACGAACGTCGACCGCTCGAGCCTCGCGGAGCACCTGCTCCTTTATCGTGAAATCGACCCGGGAGTGCTGGTGGAGCCCCGGAGCGACTCGGACCACGAGGCGCTCGAGTCTGGCGCCGTGGACCTCGCGCTTCTTCCCTACGCGCCCCGAAGCCCGGGCGTCGCCTCGATCCCGATCGGCACCGTGTACAACGTGATGCTTGCCGCTCCGGAGTACCTCGCCGAGCGCGGGGTTCCGATGGAGCCGGCAGACCTCGCGCGCCACACGCTGATCCTCCGCTATTCACCGAACTACCCGGTGACATCGAGGCTTGAGTCCGGAAACCGGGCCGTGCCGCTGCCGCGGGATGGTTCCGCTGTCCCCTGCGACACCGCAACCGGGAAAACGCTCGCGCTTCTCGGGCGGGGGATCGCGGTCGACCTTTCGCTCGGGATCTGCGCGAGGGAGCTCGAGTCGGGGAAGCTTGTCCCCGTGCTCCCCGAGTGGCACAGGCCGCCCTGGCAGCTCACCCTCTCCTTCAGCCGCGCGAAGCTCGGCCGCCCGAAGCTCGTGCGGTTCGCCGAGTGGTACGCGGAGCGGGAGAGGAAGCTGACTTTCTTCCGGTGGAGCAGCCTCTACAGGAGATTCGGTCGGGACCCGGAGGTGATGGCACTGATCGGGAAGGAGAAGGGAAATTGGCGGAAAAGCTGACGGGAACGATCACCTTGGGGCTGCTTGAGCCCGCGGATCGGGAGCGGTTCATCCGCGAGAACCAGGAAGCCTTCCGGTACGGCGCGATGGAGGAATTCGGGCTCCGCGACAGCCACGTGGAAGAGGACGGGAAAGTCATATCCCGGAGGGCGATCGAGCGCTCGATCGATGCCCCGGGCGCCGAAGCGCTCCGGATCCTCGAGGGCGGAAAGCCCGTCGGGGGCGTGGTCCTGAAACTCGGGCCCGGGGAACGGCGTGGCGAGCTTGTGCTTCTCTTCGTCACTCCGAATGCCCACAGCCGGGGGATTGGGCAGGCGGCCTGGAAGCTTGTCGAGCGGCGGCACCCCGAGGTGCGCCTTTGGGAAACTTTTACGCCGTACTTCGAGCGCCGGAACATCCACTTCTACGTGAACAAGTGCGGGTTCCGCGCGGTCGAGTTCTTCTGCGAGAAGCATCCCTTGCCTCGAGGAAAACTTGAGGAGGATGGGGGCGACGATTTCATCGGGGACGGCATGTTCCGGTTCGAGAAGAGGATCGTGAGCCCGGGCTAGGGAAACTGGATGGGAGGATCTCGGATGAAAGGCTGGAAAACGGTCGCGGCAGCTTTTGCTGGAACAGTGGCGGGCTTTCTTTCCACGGGAGCCTTCGGCATGACGTTTTCAGTGCCGGTCCTGACGCCTGAAGCTGCCGCGTGGCAGCAGATGACGGCGCCGGGCGAGCTCCGGGTGTTCGGAACGGGACCGGTCGAGGAGAGAGCGGCCTCCGACCTCCGGGCGTTCTTGAAAGGGAAGGCCGCGGACCACGTCGAGCTCGTGCTCGACTCCCCTGGCGGCTCGGTTGCGGGCGCGATGAGGCTCGGGGAATTCCTCCGCTCGATCGGAGCCGACACGTCGGTCGGGAAGCGCGGGAAGGCGGGCAGCGAGCCCGGGGAATGCTTCGGCGCCTGTGCCCTCGCTTACGCAGGCGGAGTGGGCCGTTATCTTGGGAGCGGCTCCTCGATCGACCGTCCCGACGATTCGGCGCCGGGCGTTGCGTCCTACCTTCGGAAGATGGGAGTCGATCCGGGAGCCTTCGGGAAAGCAGGAGCGTCCACCAGGGCGCCCGGTCTTCCGGGAAAGGCGGCAACCGCATCCGGGCTTGTGAACAACGGCGTCCTTTGGGTGCGGGCTGAGGTGAAGTCGAGGTCCGGCGTTCCCTATGTCGTCGTCCGCCAGGCGGTCGCTCCATGGAACAGGATGACGAACAACACCGTCCTCATCGTTGGCCGGGTGCCGGGGGTGAGCGCGTGGCTCGTGAGCATGGGGATCGTTTCGGACCCTGAAATCGCCCGGAACAGGTATGAAGCGACTCAGCGGGCTGTCATCATGGCGGGGGACGCCGAGCTGATGGTCGGAACGAAGGAGAAGACCGAGGGGAGGAAGCCAGAGGTCGTTCTCGACCGCGACACTCTCTGGGTCATGGGGCAGGCGAGGGACGAGCGGACAAGGAAAAAGATCCGGGAGGCTCGCGACCTGGTGGTCGAGTTCGACACCGAAGGTGCGATGGCCTTCGTCGGCTGGATCGACTTCAGCAGGAGCCCGGAGGCCGAGAAGACCTTCATACGGTTCCTTGGGAAAGAGCTTCGTCGGTAAGCCGTGGTTATTTCGCAAAAATGGTAACTGAACCGCTTTTCTGAATTGATTGGGTTTGATTGCTTCTGAATCATTTCTTAAAACAGGTATTGTTACCAGTTTTCTGAAATAGTCCGACTCGTTAGGCCAATTATTGACTGATCGCGCGGGATCCGTTTACGAGGCTTTTCAATCTACAGGTCCAGGCTCCTGGGGTTTGTCAGGAATTCAAGGAGGTTGACGATAAGGATTCCCTTTTCGTCATGGTATGTCGGCACCGGGTCGTCAACGACGATCACTTTTCGGAAAGAGTCATCAATGCCGAGAAGAGGGCGCTTTTCCTCCGAAGCCTTTTTCGCATCCTTGATTGTTAGCGCGGACTGGACATAGTACCTTTCATAACCCTTGTTGCAGACGAAGTCGACCTCCAGGGACCCCCGCAGGAACTGGTTCTCCGGATTCCTGTATCGGTACTGGACCACACCAACGTCCACATTGAACCTGCGTGTCCGGAGCTCGTTGTAAACGATGTTCTCCATGACATGCGGTTCTTCGTGCTGCCTGAAATGCAGGCGGGCGTTGCGCAGGCCTAAGTCCGTGAAGTAGCACTTGAAAGGTGCACCGATGTATTTCCTTCCCTTGATGTCGTACCTCGATCCTGTTTCGATGAGAAAAGCGTCATCGAGATAGCCCAGGTACTTTTGGACAGTAGCCGGTGAAATCTTTGCGTGAAGGACTGAACTGAAGGTGTCGGCGAGCTTTGCCGGGCTTGCAAGGGAACCGATGGACGAAGCGACAACATCGAGCAGCCTTGAGAACTCCTGCTTCTTGCGGATTTTGTTTCGTTGCTCGATATCGTTCAGGTATACCTCGGAAAGCAGTGTCTCCAGTTCCTCCATTTTCTCTTCCGGGGTGTCCTTGAGCACGACGGTCGGCAAGCCGCCGAAAAGAGAGTATTCCCGTATTCCCGCTTCCCGTGGCCCGTCATAAGCGTTCATGAATTCAGAGAAGGAGAGCGGCCGAAGATGTATTTGGTCTCCCCTGCCTCGGAATTCGGTGGCAATGTCCTTCGAGAGCTGCTT
Source organism: uncultured Sutterellaceae bacterium (assembly GCA_902797695.1). Lineage (GTDB taxonomy): Bacteria > Pseudomonadota > Gammaproteobacteria > Burkholderiales > Burkholderiaceae_F > Mesosutterella. Next base: position 17,508 of record CADBTW010000035.1, on the reverse strand, counting down.
CGCATTGCTTCCTGTCACGTAGACATCAACTCCCGGCATCCGCATGAATTCAGTGAGGACAGGGACAAAGTCCTTGAGCAGCTGTACTTCGTCAAGGAGGAGAAAATTCCTGCCCGGTAGAAGCCGTGACTTGATGAGCGGGTATGTGACCTCAGGGTTCCGGTACTTTGCGTTCGCGTAGCCCTCGAAGGAGAACTCGATGATGTTTTCCGGCGGAACGCCGGCGGCAAGGAGATGGTCCTTGAAGAGAGTGCTCATCAGGTATGACTTGCCGCATCTGCGGACACCGGTGATGACTTTCACGAGGCCGTTTCCTTCACGGGAAATCAGATCCTGAAGATATCGGGGACGGGGAATCTGCATAGTTAGGTCTATTTCATAAAAATGGTATTTGTACCACTTTTATAAAGTAAATTTGGAGTCTTTGTGCAATTATACTTCATAAAAATGGTAAATGTTCCAATTTTATGAAATATATGAATGCGATGCCTATCTGAAAAGAAATTGAGGAAAACCCCGTCCGGTGGATGCAGGAACCCCCAGCGACGGCTGCAGTTCCGTTCTCAGCAAGTTTTTAACCTGGCCCGGATAGTTGCAAAGATGAGCCCAGAGTTGCAAACCTGGCCCGGATAGTTGCAAAGATGAGCCCAGAGTTGCAAACCTGACCCGGAAAGTTGCAAACATGAGTTCGGAGTTGCAATCCTTCCTTTCTTCAGGTCACCTGGAAATTCAGCCGGTCGGGATCGCGTCCGGCGCATTCGGGGCCAGACATTGACCAATTACCCGATGCTCACGGTTTTCCTGATTTTTGTGTCCCTATAATTTCATGGAACGATTCTTGTTTGCGAAAGAGGAAGAAAAAATGTTCAGCCAGACGCCGTTCAATGTCTGCGTCCGCGAGGACGAAGGCGTTCTTTCCTTCACTCGGGACGACATGCTCGCTTACGCGGGCCTTGAGCAGCTGATCGCGAGCGGGGTCGCCCTCAGGCTTCTCTCGCAGGCCTTCGCGGACCTTTCTCCCGATGAGTACCCCGAGCGGGACGAAATCCGGATCCTCACGGCGTTTCCCGGGAAGGGGGTCCACGACTGCCTCGAGCTCGTAACGCGTTGCGTGACCCGCCGCCGGTTCGTCCTCGATACCAGTGCCGCTCCTGATGGCGCACCGACGACCCCGGTCGGAGGCGCCATGTACTACGAGGTGGCCTACAGGGGTCGCGCCTTTTCGTATACGTTTTCACCTGACATCTTCGACAACAAGTGGCGGCGGCAGGTCGCGCTTTACACGAACGGCGCCGAGACCGTGGAGGCCCATGCAGCCTACGTCGCTTACAAGTACGCGGTGCTCGGGGAGCTGATGACACGGCCCGACGTCTTCGCTTCGACTGGTCCCTGCGATCCCGCGCGCCTCATGGCGCTCGTCCCCGTGAAGGAAGTGAAGCGCCCGAGGTACTAGCCGGATAGCAGCTGCGGTCTTTTCCGCCGAAGGATTCCCGCCCTGACCTTCAGGCCGGGATGCAGATGCGGTTCCGCGCGGGGAAACCGGAGTTCGACACGGTCCTCGGCGTACACTCCCGGAATTCGATGAAGCGGAAAGCCCTTCGCAGTGTCGAAGGAAAAGGAGCCTGTCATGAAGCCTTGCCGCGTGTTGTTCACGATTTTCGCCTGCGCCGCGTTCTCCGCGGCTTTCCAGCAGGCTTTCGCCGCGAAGCACGAGCCGCGTCCCGAGCAGTTCGCGACGACCGAGCTACTTGCCGGCCCCCCGGCATTCGGTTCCTGGCGCCAGAAGGCGGACCTCGAGGCGTACGCGGAAGGCCTCGCGCTTCGGGAAACAGAGCGCGGGAAGCAGGCTGCGGAGGACGCGGACCTTTCGCCCCTCGAAGCGTTCGAAGCGCGATTCTCCCGCGTTGCCGGGATCACGATCTCTAAGGACGCGACCCCGGAAACCGACCGCCTGCTGTCGCTCGCGATGAGCTACGTGTATCCGTCCGTGAGCTCGAAGAAGTTCTATAAGCGGGCGAGGCCCTTCGTCTTCAACAAGGCTGACAAGACCTGCCGCCCGGACCTTCTCGAAAAGACGAAGCCGATGCAGAGCTACCCGTCGGGGCACACCTCGATGGCCTGGGGGCTCGCGCTTACCCTTGCCGCAGTGCTGCCCGGCGACCCGACCCCGGTGCTCCGGACCGGGTGGGAAGCGGGTGAAAGCCGCTGGATCTGCGGCGCGCACTGGCAGTCTGACGTCGAGGCGGGGCGTGAGCTCTCCGCTGCCGCCTTCGCCCGGGCGCTTTCGAACGAGGACTTCAGGGAAGCGATGGAAAAGTCCCGCGAGGAACTGAAGGCCGCGGCGGGAGCGACGACGCCCTGACTGGCCCTTTTGGAATCCGGTGGTAAACCGGAAAGAAAAGCGAGGTCCCGGAACATTGCCCGGAACCTCGCGTAACCCATGGCCCTGGATCCGGTCTCCGGAGGGGAGAGCGCCTTAGAAGGCTGGAATCGTCAGGAACGGGGAGAAAAGGCCGCTACTTCACCTTGAAGTCGAACTTGTGGCACTGGTTGCAGTAGTTCTCGGGCTTGTCGTGAGCCACGTGGCAGAGCGTGCACTCGAGCCCCGTGTGATAGTGCGGGGAGTCGTGCGGGTTCGCAGGCTTCACGCCTTTCGTCTTCTCGGCGAGCTTCACAGGGTCGTGGCTGGCGGCGCACTGCTCCTTCTCCGGGGTCTCGATCTTCTTCCCGGGCCCGTGGCAGGACTCGCACTTCATGCCGGCCGCGACATGTCGGTCGGCGAGGTTCTTTTCGGCAGCCCCGGCTCCTGTCGCCGCGAAGGCGAGGAGCACTGCTGAGAGCGTCGCGATCATCGTTGCTTTCATCTCTTTCCTCTTCTTCTTTTTTCTTTTCTTTTTCCGGAGGGCGCTTCCTGAAGAGCGCCTCCCTGGTCTCCGGGGTCCGGGAACCTTTGTGAATCCTATTCGGCCCGTTTTCCCTTTCATACATCCCGCAGGATGCGGACCCCCTCCCGCGGGAGGTGGACCCTATCCCGCGGGATGTAGTGATCCCGGATTCACGGGACAAGAATCCTCTCAGCTTGAGAAGCCCGGGGCGGATCCCCAGGTGATGGATTGATAGTCAGAGAGAGAAAGAACATGAATTCGATCGACATGAGCCGCCGCGGCTTCCTGAAGGGTGCCGCCGTCGCAACCGCCTCCATGATGGCGAGCGCCGCCGCGAACGCCGGGATTCCGGCTTCTTCCGTGAAGAGCTACGACGAGACGTTCGACGTCGTGATCATCGGCTCCGGCTTCGCCGGCATGGCCTGCGCCCTCAAGGCCGGACGCGCTGGGCTCAAGGTCCTGATGCTTGAGAAGATGCCGGTTGTCGGCGGCAACTCCGCGATCTGCGGCGGGAACGTCGCCTGCCCGGTGAACCCGGTTCAGAAGGCCCAGGGCATCAAGGACAGCAAGGAGCTCTTCATCGCGGACTGCATGAAGGACGGCCTCGGGATCAACTACCCGGATCTTCTCGGCACCATCGCCGACCGCTGCAACGACACGATCAAGATGGTGGTCGACTGCGGGTGCGAATTCGTCCCGAACCACATGCTCTTCGAAGGCGGCCACTCCGTTCCCCGCTCCTACGAGATCAAGGCGGGCTCGGGCTCTGGCTACATCCGTCCGATGCACGCCGAGCTTAAGAAGATCCCGAACGTCGTGATCCGCACCCGCGCGAAGTTCGACGACTTCATCATGGGCGAGGACGGCTCGGTGCAGGGCGTCACCTATCGCAGGAACTACCGCTTCAACGCGAAGCTCGTGAGCGACGACCTCGAGAACAAGAGCGGGAAGACCGTCACGGTCCGGGCGACGAAGGGCGTGATGCTCGCGGCGGGCGGCTTCTCCCGCGACATCTGGTTCCGCCAGACGCAGGATCCGCGCGTCGTCCCGACGACCGACTCCACGAACCAGCCCGGCGCGACCGCCGGCGTCCTCATCAAGGCGCTCGGCATCGGCGCCGCCCCGGTCCAGCTCTGCTGGCTGCAGTTCCTCCCCTACTGCAACCCGCGCGAGAAGGGCTTCGGCGTTTCGGTGAACTTCACGAACCACGCCTGCATGGACCTCGGCATGGTGGTCGACCGCAAGACCGGCAAGCGCTTCATGGACGAGCACGCCGGCCGCAAGATCAAGTCGGACGCCCTCTTCAAGGTGATCGGCACCGACGAGAACTACCCGATCGCGATCTGCGACGACGCGATCGTGAAGGCGATCAACCCCTCCTTCGTGAAGCTCCCGCTCGAGCTCGGCACGGTGAAGAAGTTCAACACGCTTGAGGAGCTCGCCGACCACTTCAAGATCAACAAGGCGCCGTTCCTCGAGGAGGTGAAGCGCTTCAATGGGTTCGTGAAGGCGGGCGACGACAAGGACTTCCACCGCATCCTGAAGTTCAACAAGGGGCTCGACGTCTCGAAGCCCCCGTTCTACGGGATCGAGTGCTGCCCGAAGATCCACCACACGATGGGCGGCGTGAAGATCAACACGCACGCGCAGGTGATCTCGGCCGTCACCCACCAGCCGATCAAGGGCCTCTATGCGGGTGGCGAGGTGGTCGGCGGTGTCCACGGCGCTTCCCGCCTCGGCACCGTGGCCGTGATTGACGCGCTCACGTTCGGCATGATCGCGGGCGAGCAGTTCGCCGCGATGAAGTAAAAAGCTTTTCCCCTCTCTTCTCTCCAGGAAAAGGGCCCGTGGTTCCGGACTTTCCACCGGAACCACGGGTTTTCTGTTTCCTAGGAACTGCGAAGGGGAAAGGGAAGCCCTGCGGCATTCCCCGGGCGGGAACAGTCAGGCAGCGCGTTTCGCGGCGGCCTTCGCCGCGCGCCGGCCGGCCTCCCGTCCCATCACGAGGCAGAGCGCGAGCGCCATTCCGCCCGGGCGGTCCCGGCCGAAGACGCCCGTGGTTTCGCCGGCCGCGAAGAGCCCTTCAATCGGTTCGCCCTTCCGGTCAAGCACCCGCGCTTCCGTGTCGGTCACAAGGCCGCCGAGCGAGCAGTGGATGTTGAGCGTCTCGCGGCCCCAGTAGAAGGGAGGCTGCTCGACTGTCTGGAGGAAAAGCGTCCGCCCGAACCGGGGGTCGTGCCGGCTCCGGGCGGCGGCGTTGAAGTCGTCGAGCTCCTTCCTGAGGGCTGAGGGGGAGAGTCCCATGCCGTGCGCCATCTCGGCGACCGTTTCCGACTTCCTCACGTACCCGTTCGCGAGCTTGAGGCCGAGCGACGCCCCCTTCACCGAACGGCTGTCCGTCACGACCCAGATCGACCGCTCGGGGAGCGCGAGGATCGCGGCGGTGAGCTCCCCTGTCGACGCCGCCTCGTTCACGAACCGGTGCCCCTTCATGTCGAGGTAGACCTCGGCCCCCGCGTATTCGAGGACCCGGCCGCCCGAATAGGCGAGGAGCTGGAAGTTCCCCATGCCGGCAGTCGCGGCGCCGAGCGCTTCACCGATCCGGATCCCGTCCCCCGTGGCGCCGTCGAAGTAGAGACCGTGCGGGTTCGCGGTCGTGTGCATGCCGGGACCGAGCCTGGGATCGTATTTCGATCGCATCGCTTCGTTCGCCGTGAAGCCGCCCGTCGCGAGGACCACGGTTCGCGCCTCGATCTCACGCTCGGCTCCTTTTTCATTCACCCGGGCGATCCAGAGACCGTTTTTCCGAACGAGCCCCGTGAGCGCGCACCCGAACCTGAGCTTCATCCCGAGCGCCTTCGCCCGCCGGTTCACGGCGGTCACGTAAGCGCGGCCGGCGCCCGCCCCCATCGTGCTGATGCAGCGAGGCCTGATCCCGCCCGCCGCCTGGAAGACGACGGGGGAGAAGGGGACGCCGATCGAGCGGAGCCAGTCCGCGGCACTCTCCGACTCGTCCCCGACCTTCCGGATGATCGCCTCGTTCACGCGCCCCCCGACCCGCTTCGAGTCCTCGAGGAGGGTTTCGGTCGAGTCGTCGAACTTCTGCCCCGCGTGTGGTTTCCGGATCACGACGGCGAGCGACCCGCTCGAGTAGGCGCTGTGGCCCCCGATCACGGGCCCCTTTTCGAGGACGAGGACGCGGCGGGCGCCCGATTCGAGCGCTGTCGCCGCGGCGCAGAGCCCGGCGAGGCCGCTCCCCGCTATGAGGACGTCCCAGGGGGTTCGGCCGGCGGCCGGTACCTCGCCGAGTGCGGATCCCGGTATGACGGAGGCTGCCGCGGCGCCGAGGAGAAGGTTGCGCCGCCTCATTGGTGGTCTCCCTCGAGCTCGATCCCCATCGAGGTGAGGAGCCGGTAGGCTTCGAGGACGCTTTTCACCTCGAGCTTCGCGAAGGCGTTCGCGCGGTGCATCTTCACAGTGGGCTCGCTGATCCCGAGCCTCGCCGCGATCACCTTGTTCGGCGTGTCGAGAGCGGCGAGCGCGACCACCTCGCGCTCGCGGGGCGTGAGGGTGTCGTAGAGCCCGAGCTTCTGTTTCCTTTCGCCCGCCTCCCTTGCCGCCGCAAGCGACGCCGCCACCGCCTTTTCAACCGCGGCAACGAGGACCCGGGGCGGAACGGGCTTCTCGAGGAAGTCCGCCGCCCCGTGCCGCATCGTGTGGACCGCCATCGAGACGTCGCCGTGCCCCGTGAGGAAGATAAGGGGAAGGGCGAGGCGGCGGGTTTCAAGGATCTTCTGGAGGTCCAGCCCCGTGAGCCCCGGCATCCGGACGTCAGTCACAATGCAGCCCGGCCGCGTGAACGTGTCCCCTTCAAGGAACTCTTTCGCGGACGTGTACGCGGCGACCTCGAACCCCCGGGTTTCGAGGAGCATCTTCTGCGACGTGAGGAAAAGCTCGTCGTCGTCGATCAGGCGGACGAGCGGGTTATCGTTCGTGTCTTGCGTCATTTTGTCTTTTCCTCTTCGGGCACTGTGTCCGCCCGGTCGATCCTGAGCTCCGCGGTGAGGCCGCCAGTCGGGTTCCGCCTGAAGGCGAGGAGCGCCCCGTGGCTGTCCGCGATCCCGCGGACGATCGAGAGCCCGAGGCCGAGGCCTTCTGGCTTCACGCTTTCCATCAGGCTCTGGAGTTTCGCGAAGGCCGCGTCGTCAAGCAGGGGTCCATTGTCCCGCACGGTGAGGAGCCACCGGCCGGGGTCCTCGTCCGCCGTGACTGAGATCGTTACCTTCGCGTCCTTTCTCCCCGAGACTGCCTCTGCTCCGTTCTTCATGAGGTTGAAGCAGAGAAGCTCGAGCTCGAGCGAGTCACCGAGCACCGGGGCGGGGACGAGCTCCCGCTCTTCCACCGGTACCGACTGCCCGAGCGAATTCCTGAGGCTCTTCACCGCGCGGCGCGCGATGTCTGAGAGGTCGCAGGGAGCATGGGCGCTCTGGCGGCTCTTTGCGTAGTTCCGCACGCGGTCCACGATTCCCGCGATCCGCTTCGCCTCGGTGTCGATCCCCTGGAGCGCCGTGTCAACGGTCTTTCCGGTCTTCCCCTCCCGGACTTCCTCGGGGAGGACGAAGTCGAGGATCGCGGTGAAGTTGCAGATCGCGGCGACGGGGGACTTCACCTCGTGCGCGATCATCGCGGACATCTGCGACACGATGTTCCGCCGCTCGAGGCTTCCGAGCCGCTCGCGGTCGCGCCGCGACTCGCTTTCCGCTTCCTTCTCCCGCGCGAGCGCGACGCTGAGTTCCCGCGTCCGCTTCTTAACGAGCCTGTGGAGCCTGATCTCCCAAAGGATGAGGAAGAGGATGAGGAGCGCTCCCGCCTGCACCCACGCCTTGTAGCGCTCGTAAAGGGCGGGGAGCGAATTGTCCCTGAGGTAGGAGTAGGGGCCGATCTCGAGGTCCCGGTAGAGCGAGGCGACCGAGCCGTGCGGCACCGCGCTCAGCCACTCGTAGCCGTCCTTGCCGGGAGGGGCTGACAGCAGCCCGACCGTCACAGCGCGTACGAGCTTTTCCTCGGTCCAGGGGAACCCCCAGAGGCTGATGTCGGGGTAGAGCGCGGTGGAGCGCCGGCAGGAGAGGGCGTCGTCCGTCTTCTCGGCGATCGGCCGCAGTCCCGACGTGTCAGCTTCGGCGTCCCGGTCAAGTGTTTCGAGGAAGCACGCGGGGAGGACCGCGGCGTCGACCGCCCCCGAGAGGACGGCGGAGACGACGTCGGGGAAGGGAAAGCTGAGGAACCGCTTTTCTCCCCAGAACTCCCTGGGATCGGCGCCGGAACGCGCGATCTCGCCTTCCGCTGCGAGCCACCCGGGCAGCGACGACGGAAGGGTCGCCGCGACCCGCTTTCCCCGGAGGTCCGCGAGGCTCCGGAGGTCAGGGCGGTCCGCCCGGACCACGATGAGGGATCCAGTGCTCTCCGCCGCGTTCCGTGCCCGCGCGGTCTTTCGCGTCGCGACCCGGAAGGGCTCTGCCTCACCCGCCGCCCGGAACTGGAGCCCGAGGTCGGCGGGTCCGAGGACGAAGTCCGGGGCGAAGCGGGTGATCTCGGTGACAGCGTCGGCGGAGAGCGTCGTGACCACCCGCGCGGTCCACCCGGCGGGAAGCGCCTTCTGGAGCCGCGCCTGCATTTGGGATACCGTGGTGTCCTCTAGCAGCGTATCCAGCACCGCGACCGTCACCGTGCGGGGCTCGGTCCCGTGGCTTGAAGGGATCCCTTCTGCCGGCACGGCTTCCCCCGCCTCGCACGCGAGGGAAAGGAATGCCGCTGCACTGAGGAAAGCCGCCCGAAGGAGCGCGTTCATTTCTAAACCTGGAAGGAGCCGATTCCCACGAAGTATAACGATCGGGTTCCTCTGTTTTCCAATGCGGCGAAGGGAGCCCGGGGCCGTTCCTCCTCTCCGCTAGAATCGGCGGAAGGACAGGAGGAAAAAGCGAAGAGGGCGCGCGGCCCCGGGGAAAGGCCGCGCCTCCCGCGCGTTCCTCTTTCGTTATCTTCAAGGGAACTTCAGAAAATGAAAATCACGTACTGGTCAGACTTCGCGTGCCCCTGGTGCTGGATCGGGGAAGAAAACCTCCGGACCGCGATCCGGCGGATCGGCCGCCCGGCCGAGTTCGAGATGAAGGCCTACCAGCTCCATCCCGAGGATCCGAAGGAGGGCGGGATGACGGTGGAGGAGAGCTTCATCGCGCGCGGGTACTCGGAGGACGAGGCGATCGCCCGCGCTTCCTCGGTTGACTACGCGGCGAAGGCGGCGGGCCTCCCCTTCGACTACGCGAAGGCCATCCGCTCGAACACCTTCGACGCGCACAGGCTCCGGAAGTTCGCGCTCGACAAATTCGGCGTGGAAACGGCCGAGAAGCTGGACACCGTGCTCTTCACCGCGTACTTCTCGAAGCATCTCGTCCTCGGCGACACCGCGGTGCTCGCGCATCTCGCGGAAGAGGCCGGGATTCCGGAAGCGGAGGCGGAGAAGGTGCTCTCGTCGAACGACTACGCCTCCGAAGTCGAGGCGGACGAAGAGGAAGCGGCGATGCACCGGGTCTCCTCCGTCCCGTACTTCGTCGTGAACGGGAAGTACGCGGTTCCGGGCGCGGTCGGCGCGGACGACTGGGAGAAGGGCCTTCGCTCGGTCTACAAGGAGGAGGACGAGGAGAAGGCGGGGCCGTTCGGGGCCGCTGACGCCTCTGCCTGCGGCCCCGACGGTTGCGACCTTGAAGCGCACCGGAAGGGAGCTTCGAAGTGATCGAGACGATCCCGGTCGTCCTGCAGTTCGAGGAGAACGCGTACCTCTGGTATGACGACGCGACCCGGCACGGGTTCCTCGTCGACCCCGGGGCGGAGGCGGAGAGAATCCTCTCCGTCATCCGGAAGGCCGGGGTGACGGTCGGGCGGATCCTCCTCACGCACGGCCACTACGACCACATCGGGGCGGTGCCGGAGCTCATGAAGGCGCTCGGGGTCCCCGCGGCGATCGAGGAAGAGGGGCTGAAGTACCTCGCGAGTCCCTTCTGGAACCTTTCGGGCCCGTCCGGCTGCCCCTTCACGGTGGAAGGGGCGGAAAGCTTCCGGGACGGGGCCGTGTTCACGCTCGGGACGAACCCGGACTATTCGCTCACGGCGCTTCACACGCCAGGCCATACCGAGGACAGCACGACGTTCTGGTGCGAACGGCAGGGCATCGCCTTCTGCGGCGACACGGTCTTCCGGGGCGCGGTCGGGGCGACGCACTTCCCGGGAGGGGACGACCGGGCGCTTGAGACGAGCCTCGGGCGGATCTTCAGGCTCCCGGACGAAACGGTGCTTTACTCCGGCCACTCGGAACCGACGACTGTAGGCGAAGAACGGAAGCGGCTCGGGTTCCCGCGGCTCGGAGAACGAAAGGCCTAGGGATTTCTTCAGGCGGTTGAGAAGATGAAGAAGATCGAAAGCGTCGAATTCTGGAAGCTCATCCTCGCCTGCTGCCGGACGCGGTCCCTCACGCGGGCCGCGATCGAGATGGACATCGGGCTCCCGGCGGCGTCGAAGGCGATTTCGGCGTTCGAGCGCGAGGAGGGCCTCAGGATCCTCGACCGGCGGTCCCGGCCCGCGGGGTTCACGGAGAACCTCGATCGCCTCTACCCGGAGGCGAAGCGGATCGTCGCCGCCTGGGGAGCGGCCGGGAAGTCGATCGAGTCGATCCGGGAGGAGAACGCGATCCTCAGGAAGCCCTTCAGGACCGTCCGGATCAGCATCCCGGTGAACGCCCGGAACCCGGAGGTCTATTCCGGGCTCCTCGGGTACGCCCGCGGGAACAATCTCAGGCTTTCGTTCTCAGGCGAATCCGGAATCGCGCGCCTCAGGCGGCGCGAGGTAGAGATCGCGCAGGGCGGCGCGGTCCCCGAGAAGAGCCCGGACCTTATCAAGGAATTCGCGCGGCTGAACGGGTTCTTCCTCTTCGCGTCGAAAGAGTTCGAGCGGCGCTACGGAATCCCGAAGGAAATCTCTGACCTCGAACGTGTTCCGATCGCGATCCGGACGCCCCGAAACCCGAGCTTCTCGCGGAAGTTCGAGAACGGGAAGGACGTTTACTTCCTCCCCGACGGTCCGAACCTCGTCTACGCGGACGCGGACTCGTGCCGGATGCTCCTCCTCCGGGGCGAAGCGCTTTCAGTCGACGTCGGGATCGGCTCCGTCCTCCCCGAAGTCCGCTCGGGCGACGTCTTCCCCATTCTCCCTGACTGGTTCCGGAGGCCGAACTTCACGCACGTCTGCTGCCACGCGGCGTCCGCCTCGGACGAAACAATCCGGACGCTGATGCGGATCATGCGGGAAACGCTCCGTGCTTCGGAATCCGACTCCTGGCTCCACTGGCGGCGGGAGTTCGGAATGCCGGACTCCCAGATCGTGGCCTATCTCCGGAAGTCGGACGAATTGCTTTCCAAACTGGAAACTTAAGATTTTCCAATCTTGTTCTATTTAAGCACCCCGGATCCTATATTTCCTCTCAACAAAACGAGGGGGACCTGAAGCCCTCGTCCGAGAGAAATTTCTGGAGATGCTCAAAATGAACACGATCACCCGCCGTTCCATCCTCACCGGTGCCGCCGCCGTCGCCGCAGCCGCCGTCACCCCCGCCCGCGCGGCTGACGCCCCCGCCACCACGAAGAACATGCCGCTCATCCGCCGTGACCTCGAGCTCACGAAGGAAGAGTGCCTTTGGACGATCGAGCACACCGAGACCGCGGTCCTCGGCACGGCCGACAAGTCGGGCGTTCCCTACGCGGTTCCGATTACCCCCTTCATGCTTGACGGGAAGATCTACTTCCACGGGGTCGGCCAGGACATCGGGCGCCGGAACGCGAACCTGAAGCAGAATCCCGAGGTGTCGCTCTGCTACGTCGCGCTCCACGACCGGAACGAGCCGAAGCTCACCACGATGTACCTCTCCGTGATCGTCGCCGGCCATACGCGCCTCGTCACCGACCGGAACGAGAAGCGCGAGCTCATGCGGCAGCTCATCGTCCACCACGCGCCGAGCGAGGACTCCCGCCACGACATCGGCGTCCGCGAGAAGAAGCTCGACCTCGTGAACGTCTGGGAGATCACGATCGACCGGATGACCGGGAAGGCGAAGCCCGCAGCCTACGAGAAGTACTTCGGCCGCAAGATGCCGAAGCGCGGCTAAGGGTGAAGCCCTGCCCCAGGGATTTCAGGGATTCGAAGGGAGCGCCCGCTGGCGAAAGCCGGCGGGTTTTGCTTTTGCTGAGCCGCGGGCCTGGTGTTAAGTTTCTTTTGTCAGTTAACTCGGAAATTTCCGAGTCGGTTTTAACCGAGCTAACGGAAGAGGCTTGAAAATGGCTTTTATTGGAAGGCTTGCGGAGCTTCGGGAACTTGCTTCCTTTTACGAAGCGAGGAAGGAAGAGAACCTCGCGATCGTCTACGGCAGGCTCCGCGTAGGGAAAAGCGAGCTTCTGAGGGAGTCCCTTGACAGGGCCGGGTGCCGGTACGTCTACTTCGTCTGCAGGGAGACCTCCGAACGGGATAACGTCCGAAGCCTCATGGAGGTCGCCGCCCGGGGGACGGGGAGGCCGCCTTATGCGGTCGAGAAGATTGAGCCCGCGCTTGAAACGCTCTTCAAGGGGGCAGCAGGCGAGCCCACTGTTCTCGTCCTTGACGAATACCCATACCTTCGCGACCTCGTAAAGCACGCTGACAGCATCCTCGCTTCCCTTCTCGACCGCTGGCGCGGGAAATCAACCCTGAAGATCGTCCTCTGCGGATCCGAGGTCGGCGTCATGAGGGGGCTCGCGGAGCACGAAAGTCCGCTCTTCAGCCGGGCCCGGCCGATCATCCACCTGAAGCCGATGGACTACTTCGACGCGGCGAAGTTCCATCCGGGGTTCTCACACGAGGACAACGTCCGTCTTTACAGCGTTTTCGGCGGGATTCCCTGGTACAACCAGCTCATCGACCCAGGGAAAAGCGTGAAGGAAAACATCATCGGGCTGGTGGCCTCGCGGAACGCACCCTTGAGGGATGAGATTGCGTTCTTTCTCATGTCCGGGTTCTCGAAACCCAACAACGCGAACCTTGCTCTCTGCGAACTTGCGGGCGGGACGGCGAAGTTTTCCGACATTCTCGGGAAGTCGAGGATCCCGAGCAGCCCTACCCTCGCCGACGTCCTGAAGAAGCTTTCCGAGATGGAGCTTGTATCGAAGGTCGAACCGATCAACAGCGAGGGGAACCCGCGCCGTGCGGGCTACCGGATCGCGGATCCGCTGGCGTTCTTCTATTACCGGTACCTGCAGTGCCACCTTTCCGAATTCGCGGTGATGGCGCCTGACGCGTTCTGGGACGAATTTGTCTGCAAGGACTTCGAAACGGAATACGTGCCGCATGCCTTCGAAGAGGTCTGCCGGCAGTTCCTCTTGCGGCGGAACGCCCGTCGCCTGATGGCTCCGCCTTTCTTCCGGATCGGGAAGTACTGGTACGACCTGCCAAAGAAAGGGAAGAAGGGAGAGTTCGACATGGTAACGGAGGATCGGAATGGGTACCGCTTCTACGAAGCGAAGTTTAGGGAATCCCCCATGACGTCGTCCGAAGTGGAGAAGGAGATCCTGCAGGTCCGCGATTCCCCGCTTCAGGCGTCCCGATTCGGCTTCATTTCGCGTTCCGGCTTCAAGGCTGGAATCGGGCCCCGGAAAGATCTGGCGCTGTATTCGCTTCCCGCCCTCTTTTCAGCAGAACTCGACGAGCGGTGAACGGGCGTGCAGGTGACTGAAATCCTCAGGCGAGCGACCTGAGAAGCCTCGCGTACTCGGTCTTACCGCATCGTCCGGCGTTCCGGATGAGCGTTTCCCGCGAGATCCACCCCTCCTCGTACGCGATTGCGTCGGGGCTCCCGACGAGAAGTCCCTCGCGGTTCTGGACCGCCGCGATGTATTCGCTCGCTTCAAGGAGACTCTCCACCGTTCCCGTGTCGAGCCACGCGATCCCGCGCGGGAATCGGATGACGGAAAGCGCGCCTTCTTCGAGGTACCGGCAGTTGAGATCGGTGATTTCTAGCTCCCCTCGCGCGCTCGGGCGGAGTTCCTTCGCGAAGGACGGCGCCCGCTCGTCATAGAAGTAGAGCCCGGTGACGGCCCAGGAAGAGGCCGGGTGCTCGGGCTTTTCGACGATCGAACGTGCCCTGCCGTTTTCGTCGAACTCCACGATCCCGTAGCGGTTCGGATCCCGGACGCGGGCGGCGAAAACGGTCGCCCCGCTTTCCTGCTCCAGGGCTTCTTCAAGGATTCCGCGGAGCCCGGCCCCGTAGAAGAGGTTGTCGCCGAGGATGAGTGCGGAAGGGGCTCCGTCGAGGAACGATTCGCCGAGCACCAGCGCTTCGGCGAGCCCGGCCGGGGTTTTCTGGACGCAGTAGGAGAGGCGGAGCCCCCACTGGGAGCCGTCCCCGAGGAGGTCGCGGAACCGCGGAAGGTCGCGGGGCGAGCTGATCACGAGGATCTCCCGGATCCCCGCCTGCATGAGGGTGGAGAGGGGGTACCAGACCATGGGCTTATCGTAGACCGGGAGGAGCTGCTTCGAAACCGAGAGCGTCGCGGGGAAAAGGCGCGACCCTGTGCCGCCCGCGAGGATGATGCCCTTCCGCTTCCGTTCCGTCATTTCCTTTTCCTCTTCCTTACCGGTTTTCCTTCGCACGTGCCACCCAGGCTTCGAGCACGGGTTCAAGCCACTCGTCCCATCGCCCGAGCGACCCCACCCCGAGGAACGCCTTCAGGCGCGAGTTGTCAAGCCGCGAATTCGCGGGGCGGCGCGCCGGGCGCGGGGGGACGAGCGAATCGACCGGGATCACGTCTTCAGGGCTGGTTTTCACTCTGGCCCCGAGCTCCGCCGCCCGCCCGAGGATCCACTGCGCGAACTCGACCCGCGTCGTGAAACTGTCGGGAACGGCGTTCAGGACCGTGGCCCCGGCCATTCTCCCATCAATATAGCGGCGGGAAGCGAGGAGGGCGGTTCGGGCGAGGAATCCGGGAGCTGCGGGCGTGCCAGCTTCGTTCCGGACGACGCGGATCTCCCGGCCCTCGACCCCCGACCTGAGGATCGCGGAAAGGAACCCGGGCTTCCCGGGCCCCGTGACCCAGCTCGTCCGGAGGATGAGCGCATTGGCTCCCGTCGAGCGGATTCCCTCTTCACCTTCGAGCTTGGTCCTGCCGTAGGCGTTGAGGGGAGACGGCGTGTCGTCCTCGGACCAGGGGGCGTCCCCCGATCCGTCGAAGACATAGTCCGTCCCGAAATGGACGAGGAGAGCGCCCGTTTCAGCTACAGCTCGCGCGATCTCAACCGGTGCTTCGGCATTAACAAGCCGGGCCGCCTGCTCGTCTTTTTCCGCCTCGTCCACAGCGGTGAAGGCGGCGGCGTTGAGGACGAGGTCCGGGCGGAAGGACCGGACGAACTTCGCGGGATCGAGGGGGTTCGTGAAATCGGCGCCGTCCGACCTCCCTGGTGCGAGAAGGTCAAGCCCGGGGATTGTTTTCAGCTCCTGAATAAGCGCGCTCCCCACCTGTCCCGTGCGGCCGAAGAGCAACACGCGGAAGCCCCTTCGGAAAAGAGGGGGTTCGAGGAAAGGAAGAAGGTCTCTCGGCATGGTGGGAAAGGAACAGGTCGCGTGTAATGCTTTGTCGAATGGAAATTTTCTTCAGATTTTGAGGATGTCTTTTTAAAGGTATCCGAATGGAATCACTAGATCGCTCTCGGAGAGCGGCTGGGGTTTCTCATAAAGACATACGACGCCGCCCTCGCCACGTTGTGTTCCAGCGATTTGGTCGATTAGCGAAAAACTTCTGATGTCCTTCGGTGAGGGATCTGAGTGAGACTTGATTTCAACCGGGTGGAGCGCTCCGTTGACGTCGATCAGCAAGTCGATCTCGTGCTGTTCCTTGTCCCGGTAGAAGTAGAGCGGGGGATTCAGCACACCGTCGTTATAGAAGGACTTCACGATTTCCGAAATGACGAACGTTTCAAAAAAAGCGCCGGAGAGGGCCCCTTTTCGCAGCACGTCGGGCGTGAGCCATCCGAGCAAATATGCTGCCAACCCGGTGTCGAGGAAATAAAGCTTTGGCGTCCTGACAACCCGTTTCGTGACATTTACTGAGTAGGGTTGAAGCAGGTAGACGAGGTGCGAGGCCGTAAGAACTGAAAGCCATCTTTGGGCGGTAGGCACGCTGATCTCGGAGTCGGCCGCGATGGTTGATAGATTGAGGAGTTGCCCAGTGCGTGCGGCGACGAGCCGCAGGAACCTAGTGAACTTGATCGTATCGCCGATATTGACTAGCTGATGAATGTCCCGTTCAAGGTAAGTGTTAACGAAAGACGCGTAGAACTTTTCCCAGCTGAAGTTCTTCTCGACAACGATTTCCGGCAGGCTCCCCCGCCATATGGCGTTCCAGGCCTCCTCCGCAGGGAACAGAGGTCCCGCTTTCCTCCGTTGGGTAACGTAGTCAGGAGAAGGCAGGAAGGGGGGAACGTAGCTGGCACCAGCTCTTTCACGAAGGGAAAGGCCGAGAAGGGTGAGGACTCCGACCCTGCCTGCCAGGGATTCGGTCACCTGCTCCATCATGTTGAACTGCTGTGATCCGCTAAAGAAAAACAGTCCCTTTTTTCGGCTCGCGTCAATTGCGGCTTTGACCGGCTCGAAAAGCCCCGGAGCTTTCTGGACCTCGTCCACGAAGAGAGGGGGCGGGTTCGCCTTCAGGAATGCGTTGGGGGACTCTACAGCCGTTTCCCTGAGGAGCGGCTCGTCCATGGTGACGTGGTTAGCCGAAGGGAAAATGTGCTGAAGAAGAGTCGTCTTTCCAACCTGTCTTGGGCCGGTGACCAGCACGGCAGAGAACATTCGAGATAGTTCCTGTACGGTTTTCTCAGCCTGTCGATGGATATACATGTGTTGCTTCTCCTAGCCTCTGCACAGTGCAACTATTTTAGTTTGTTAACCGATAAGAATAAATTTTCTGATATTATCTCTGATAAATATCAGACAAATTTAATGCGAAAAATTAAATTTGTCTAGTTCTGTCGCGCAAATTTTATGAAAAAATAAAAATTAGATAAGGTGTTCGGACCTTCGGCACAGTTCCCGTGGCGTGAAGTCAGGAAAACCCGGAACCCAAACTGAAGGGCTAAAAGTAAGGCTTCGAGTCTGGAAACGAGAAACCGCCCGGGTGGAGAATCCCGGGCGGTTTCCGGTCCTTTCCGGGGATGCGGTCCCCGGTCAGGTTTCCCTTAGTCGACGAAGACGTATTCCTTCAGGCGCCGGAAGGCCTCGACCACCTTCGCGTGCGGCAGTCCGAGGTTCACGCGGATCCCGTAGGGAACGTGGTACATGCTCCCCTCGCGCCAGATGACGCCGACCGCGATCCCGGCTTCCTGGAGTTCCCCGATCGTCTTCCCGTGCTTCTTGCACCAGCCGGCGCAGTCGATCAGGATGTTGTAGGTGCCCTGCGGGAGGGAGAGCTCGACCGTTTATCTGAATCTGCTAAATCTACCACCCGCACAGATTCGAAATTTATTTGTTCTGAGGCCGGTCTCGCAGGCGAGGTTC
>CADBTW010000034.1 GCA_902797695.1 uncultured Sutterellaceae bacterium | reverse complement strand
GAACCTTTACAAGGTCGGTTACTTCTTTAGTTACCTTTAATAAACTAAGGTTTCTACTACCCTTTCACAAAGAAAAGGGAAGAACCCTGTTCTTTGACAACAGAACAGACGGAAAAGCAATCTACTTTTCTGAAAATAAAAAGGAAATTTCAAAAATAACTTTTTGAACAATGTAGGGTAAAACGCGTCCTGCGATGACCGTGGACATCTTCCGGAACGGTTTCAGGCACCTGCCGATTTGTGAAGTCGAAGGCCCCTTGAAACATCAGCCGCCGGAAGTTTCACGACGAGGTCCCCGTCCACTGGGGTGGAGGGAAGCGGGAACGCCCGGCCGTCCCCCTCGTAAAAATCGATCGCCGTAACCAGGGCGTCGAGCGCGTATTCCTTCAGTTCACCAAGGTTGAACGCTTCTGTGCGAGCTTCCGGTACGTCGATGAACGACGCGATCCAGCCTCCGGTGCCATTCGGTTCGACGCGCGCGGGATAACGGAAATCATGAGCCATGTGCATGCTCCGAACTGAAAAAGAGGAACGAAAAAGAGCAGGCCTCTCGCCGAGGCGCCAGGCACAGGCGACCTGAAAGCCGTCACTCTCCTGCCACTTGACCGAAAAACCGTCCTGATTTACATTGTTATTTAAGCAGATACGATCCTGTTGCGGGCGCCCGGGGATGAAGTAGCCCGGACCTTCAGAGTGGCGGGAATCGGAGTGGCCGTGCCGAGTAGGCCTGAAGGCACGGCCTCTGTTTTTTCAGGATCTATCCGGAAATCTCCCATTTCCCCCTAGACGATGCTTCAATTGCCAGAGGAATTTTTTATATTACCTCCACTGTTCTGCTGTTACCATAAGAAGACTGACAGCCTTGAGGAGGAAAACCATGGCAAAGGAAATCCTGCGGATTGAAGTAGACGAAGGCTTAAGGAAGGAAGCCGAGGTGCTTTTCTCGCGGCTGGGGCTCGACCTCGACACCGCGGTCAACCTTTTCCTCCGCCAGTGCGTCCTACGCGGAGAGCTTCCTTTCACCGCAGAAGACCAGCATTTCTCCAAGAAGACGCTCGAAGCGATGGCCGAAGCCGAGCGGCTCGCGAAAGACCCCAGCGCGAAGAGCTACGGGAGCGTTGAAGAGCTGAAGGCTGCGCTCGAGTCCTGATCCCCGCATCAAGTTCCAAAAAAGGCGGAAGGCCCCGAAGGCCCTTCCGCCTTTTCAAACCCTTCCTCCCGGGAAGCAGCCGGGAGGAAACTCTAGTCTGCTACTCCACCTTCTTTACTGGCGGGAGCCACGGGAGCACGCCGCTTACGCTCATGTCCCAGAGCCGCTTCGGAAGCCCGTGCCGGTCAGCCCGTGCGGGGTCGGGCGCGAGCTCGATCTCCCCTTCCCGCCCTTCCTCGATCAGCTTCGGGAGCCCCGGGTTCACGAGCACTGCGCACCCCTGGGCGACGAGGTCCGCGTAGCCGCTCTCGCGGGCCTTCACGAGGTCGTCCGCGGTCCAGAGGCCGCCGACGCCGATGAGGGCCATCCGGCCCGCGATCCGCTTCCTCACTTCGAGAAGCCGCGACTTCTCAGTGCTGTCGCCGCGCCGGACATGCATCCAGAAGTTCTTCTGCGACATGTGGAGGTACTGGAACGGGCGCTTCGCGAGCTCGTCAACGAGCGCGTACGTGTCCTCCATCGTGAGGCCGTCATCCCACGGCTCTTCGGGCGAGAACCGGTAGCCGATGACGAAGTCGGGGCGGTTATGCTTCTCACGCACTTCGAGCACGGCGTCCGCGACCGCGAGCGGGAACGCCATCCGTTTCTCTCGCGCCCCGCCCCAGCGGTCGGTGCGCTTGTTCGTGTGCGCGGAATAGAACTGCTGGAGGAGATACTGGTTCGCGCCGTGGATCTCGACCCCGTCGTAGCCCGCGCGGAGCGCGAGGTCGGCGGCGTCGGCGAACGCCTTGACAGTCGCCTCGACCTCGTCCCCGGTCATCGCTCGGACGCCGCGCTCCGGCTCGTCAGAGGCTGAAACCGCGTCTCCGTTCGGAATCAGCTCCTTGATCGCCTGGTCGCCGCCGTGGTGGATCTGGAGGACGGCGACCGCCCCCTGGGCCTTGATGATCGACGCGGTCTCGCGAAGCGACTCGAGGTACTCCTCTCCCCAGCTGCAGGGCTGGCCCCAGAAGGCCTTCCCGGCAGGCGCGACGCAGTTCGCTGGCGCGATGAAGAGCCCGTAGCCCTCGGCGCGGCCGCGGTAGTACGCGCGGTCCTCGTCCGAAATCGTCCCGTCCGGGTTCGAGCCGAATTCGGTGAGCGGCGCGACCGCGAGCCGGTTCTTCAGCACCACGCCGTTATTCAGCGTGAGGGAGTCGAAAAGCGAAGCGTATTTCTCGTTCATGGCAACAGGCGTTTCTCAGGAAAAATGGCAACTCATTGAATGTAATCGAAGATGCCAATGTCCGCGAGGCTCCGGAAGAAGCAGGATCGGCTGCCAAAAGCGGCTTATTCCACTTCCCAAGGCTCGAAGGATGAGGCCGCGCGGGGTTTTGCCGCCCCCCATAAAATGAAGCCCGGAATCCCGGGGGTCCCCGCCTCCGGTCGAAAAGGATCGAAAAAATGAAAGGAACGAAAGCGTTCGCGGCGCTCTTCGCGCTGCTCCTCGCCGGAACACCGGCCTTCGCCGCAACCGCAGCTCCCCAGGGCGACGTCTTCAGCCGCGTGACCGCCCGGAGCTTCACCGGGAAGGCGCTTCCCCTCGCGACGCTAAGGACGCTCACCGCTGCCGCGTTCTCAGCCCCCACGGCGGTGGACCAGCGCTCGCTCGAGTTCTTCTGGGTGACGGACCGCGGTGTCCTCGGACGGCTGAAGACCGCGTCTCCCTACGCAACCGCGCTTGACACGGCGCCGGCCGTCCTCGTGATCTGCGCGAACATGCGGGACACCCGGATCGCGGACCTCGTCGCGTTCGACGCCGGAGCGGCTGCTGAAGCCGTGCTCGCCGAAGCCGCGCACCTCGGGCTCCACTCGGTTCCGATGAGCCTCGCCCCGGTGAAGGGACGGATCGAAGGGTCGCAGAAGGCGCTCGGGCTCTCGCGCGACATCGTCCCGCAGATCATGGTGGCGGTAGGGGAAAAGGCGCCTGACGCCGTTTCCGGCGCGAGCGCGAAGCGGCACGACCCGGCTCGCGTGCACCTCAACACGTGGAAGAACGGGCTCTAAGGGAACTTAGCGGCCGCCCCAGCGGAGCCCGAGGACGCGCCCCAGGACCTGTACCCCTTCAGCTTCCGCCCGCGTGAGCTCGAACGACCCGAACGCGGGGTTCGCGCACGTGAAAATGAACTTCCCCGGCGCCCGGGTGACAGCACGCACGTAGGTTTCGCTCCCGAACTCGAACGCGTACACGGCGTCCTCCATCCCTTCCCCCTTACGGACGTCGAGGAAGACGGGGTCGCCGTCAGCAATCACGGGCGCCATCGAGTCCCCCTCCATCGTGAGAAGGCGCACTTCGCCCGGCCGCAGCCCCGGGAAGCGCTTCGCGAACCACTCGGGGGTCACGGTCACCTGGTGGACCACGGGGGCGTTTCCGGCCGCGGGCCGCACCGGCTGGATTCTCACCATCGCGGGGATGTTCCCCGCGATGTCGATCTCGCCCTTCCCGCTCATCAGCCACTCTGGGCTCACCTTGAGGGCCGTGCTCGCCCGGATCACGTCGTCATACTTCGGAGCGGAGACTAGCCCGTCCACCCATTTCTTGATCGCGGGGGCCGAGAGCCCCGTCGCCCGGACGAGGTCCGCCGAAGTAACGCCGTTCGCCTCCATCGCGAAGCGAAGCCTTTCGTGCCACTGGGCCATTGGGGTTCTCCTCTTTCCGGGAAGGCCCCGGGTGCCTTCAAAAAAGTTTTCCCGGGTTTATAATTCGCTTAAGCAAGGTTAATGATACCCCATTAACCGCCGGGGAAAAAGCCCGAATTCGCCGATCTTCCATCCATAAGCACCAATTCAGGTAAAGCATTTTCCTAATCCAGCCCTTTGCACTTTTAACCTGAGTGGCGTAAGATCCCCTCATACGGAAAGAGCGATTTTCAAGACGATTCAATATCAATTGTCAGGAAACTCTTTCGGGAAGAGCGGCTTCGAGGAGCCCCAGGGGCCCCGGGATAAGCCGCGGACATCGGAGGGGAAGAGGATGAGGCAAAGGGGTTCAGACGAGGGAGGCCGGGGCTTCCGGCCGGAGGTCCCTCCCCCTCCTTCACTCCGGAAAGGCACGAAGCCGCGGGAACCCGGGCGAACGCCCGGTTCCCCGCCATAAAGAGAACCTGCAGCCGGCTTCGCCGACGCGCCCCGCGCTGCAGGACAAAAACACACGCACACAAGACCGGTTCGCGAGGCTCCGGGGGACTCTTCCCCGGTGCCCGAATGGGGCCTTTTTGCCCTCTGGGAACCGGAAAAGGAAAAGAACGACACTTTAAGGAAGGAATCCCCGAATGAGCTACGCCGCGATCAACTGGGCCATGAAGACCGAAACAAGCACCGCGCTCGGAAAAGCCTGCCTCCTCGTCCTCGCCTGGCACCTGAACGAGCAGACGGGCGCCTGCTACCCGAGCCTCAGGCTCCTTCGGGAAGAGACGGGGATCCGCTCGAACACAACGCTCCGGGCGGCGCTCGATTCGCTCGAGAAGGACCGGCTCATTCGCCGGCAAGTGAAGAAGTCAGAGAGAGGCCGGACCCTGAGGACGGACTACGAGCTCCTGATGACCGAAGCCCAGCGGAACGGCGGCCGGGATTCAGGAAACGGCGGCGCGGGGGGAAGCAGCACGGACGGGCGGACCGTCGAGACGCAATCCGGGGAGTGCGGGACCATCGCGCATCCCGCGACGGAGGGAACGGGCCAGAAGGGGAAAGGAAAGACGTCCCCTGATCCGGCACAAAGCGCCCCTGAAAACGATGTACGGGGCAAGGCGAAGCCGGCTCCGGGACCGTGTTCCCGTCCGGCCGTTGTGCCAGTTCCTGATCCATCTGGGTCGGAAACTGACACAAAGCGGTCAGAAGCTGGCACAGAACATGGAATGAACAGGGAAGGAAAAGGAAGGGAAGAAAGAAGGAATGCATGCAGCGCCGAAATGCGCAGCACCACGCCTTCACCCCAGGGAAAAGCGCCTGCAGGGAAACCGAAGACAGCGGGGCCGCATCCCTTCACGCTTCAGACGATTCCTGACGACTGGCTGCAGGCGGCGGAAATGCGCCACCCCGATATCGACCCCATGCTCGCGTTCGAGGAATTCCGCTCGTTCTGGAGCCGGGTGCCCCGGGGAAAGGGGCGGAAGACGGACGCGGAATGGCTCATGGCGTGGCTCCGGCAGCTCGACACCCCGTTCGTTAAGCGGTTCCGGAAGAGGAAAACAGCGCCGCCTGAAAAGGAAAACCGGGGCACTGACCTCGACTCGATTCCCTTCACGCGGGAGTACTACCTTTCGGGAGAAATCTGATGGAAAAGGAACGCATGCTGCGGGCGTCCGAGTTGCTCGCCCGGATGAAGGCCCCTATGGTCGGGGGCGACGGAAAGGAAGAGGAAACAAAGCAGGGCTTCACCTACTACTACGGGAAGTGCCCAGTGCACGGTCGTTACCTCAGGGACGTTGTCGGGAACGGGACGAGCCGCCACTTCGCGCACCGCTGCCCCGAGTGCGAGCGGGTCAGGAGGGAGAAGGAGGCGTGGGGACGCTCCGGGATCCCGGCCCGGTTCCAGGGGAAGACATTCCACTCTTACGTCGCCTCGACCCCTGAAGAGCGCGCGGCGAAGGCCGCGGCGGAAGCGTACGCCCGGACGCTCGAGGAGCGCCTTCCGAAGGGCGACTCCCTCATCCTCTACGGAGCCCCGGGAACAGGGAAGACGCACCTCGCCTGCGCGATCGGGCGGGAAGCGATGAGGCTCGGAAAATCTGTTCTCTACGCGACGTTCGACGAGATCGTCCGGAACATCCGCTCGACCTGGGGCGGGAAGGGAAGCGAGCGGGAGGAACTCGCGAAGCTCACGTCGGTCGACCTCCTCATCATCGACGAGGCGGGCGGGGTTGATGACGCCGGGACGAAGCGGATTCTCTTCTCGGTCGTGAACGAGCGCTACCAGAGCCTCAGGTCGATTGTCCTTGTGACGAACGCGAACATGGAGGCCCTGAGGCAGGCGACTGGCGACCGGTGCTTTTCGAGGCTCTGCGAAATGGCGAGAAGCGTTCCCTTCTTCTGGGAGGGACGACGGGGGAACCGCGTGCCGTCTGCGGTCAGCCCGCGAGGCGCGGAATGGAGGTAAGAAAAAGGCTGCGGCGGGGACGCGGGGAAAGGTCGGAAAAAGAAACCGGAAGAGGGCTTCTTATAGGGACAACGTCCTCCCCTTTTTGAAATTCTCCGGAACTTCGGCGAAGGAGGTCCTCCGGGAACCACCCGGTACGGGAAAAGGGAATTGCAAGGGAGAAGACCTGTTTGTGGTTTTTTGACAACATACATGGGGGTTACCCTGAAAAAACTACAAAGCAACGTAACTTGCTGTATTTACGCAAATAAATATATTTTTGTGAGAAGAGAATAAGGGTTTTCACTAAGAAACCGGGACGGTCTTTTCAGCAATTATTCGCTTGGAAGAAATGTTTTCGGATTCATTTCTTCTTTTCAGAATTTTTCAGGAGTTTTCTCAAAAATGAAGAAGTCTCTGCTTGCTGTGGCCCTGCTCGGCGCCTTTGCCGCGTCCGCTTTTGCCGCTCCGTCCGTCACCCTGTACGGCCGCCTCGACACGGGCCTCGTTTACTCCCATTACAACGACGACGCCGAAGCCAATGGTTTCAACGCTGACACGTTCTCCATGGATTCCGGCGTTTCCACCGGCTCCCGCTGGGGTCTGACCGGCAAGGAAGACATCGGCAACGCCAAGGTCGGCTTCACTCTCGAATCCGGCTTCTCCTCTGACGACGGCACTTCCAGCCAGGGCGGTCGCCTCTTCGGCCGTGCTGCTCAGCTTTTCGTCACTGGCGCTTACGGCACGGTTTACGCCGGCCGCTTTGCTTCCCCGGTGAGTGATGCTGGCGACCTCGGCCTCCTCGGCGACGTCTCCGCCTTCCCGAACTCCTACGGCATCGTCGGCACCCAGAAGGGCTCCACCGGTTCCGCCTACAACCGCTACGACAACTCCCTCGCCTACGTCACCCCGAAGTTTGCTGGCTTCCAGGCTGAAGCCATGTACTCCTTCAAGGGCGACACGAAGGACGCGAAGGACACGGGTGCTGAGAACTCCGGCGACGCCAACCGCTACGCCGCTCTCGGCCTGAAGTGGAAGGGCGCCAAGGCTGCTGTCGTCCTCGCTGGCGACTACACGCTGTACGGCAACACCGAGTACAAGGGCGAACAGGATGACGGATACAGCATCATCCTCGGCGGCAACTACGACTTCGGCGTCGCCAAGGTCTTCGCGAAGGGCACCTACTTCGACAACCAGCTGAACTACCTCGACTCCTTCAAGCTGATCCCGGATACGGTCGCTCTTGAAGGCTGGGGCCTCGAGATCGGCACGGCTGTTCCTGCCTTCGGCGGCAAGTTCCTCGCCGCTGTCGGCTATCGTGACGCCAAGAACACCGAGAACAGCGACCAGAAGTACAAGCGCTGGAACGCCGCCCTCGGCTACACCTACGCTTTCTCCAAGCGCACCAACGTCTACTCCTTCGTTGGTTACGCCCAGGAAAAGGACAAGTCCGAAGCCAACAAGGGCACGCCGAGCGTTGTCCAGGCTGGTGTTGGCCTCGTCCACAAGTTCTAATCGGACTTGACGGGACAAAGCCTGAAGTTCGCCATTCAGGCTTAGCCTAGAATGAAAGGCCACAGTTCTTCGGAACTGTGGCCTTTTTTCATGCCCTTAGAAAAGGAATTCCTAGATCCTTCCAAGGGCGAGAACGTCCTCCTTAATCATCAAAAAAGAAGAACCCGCATGAAGAAAATCGCCCTCGCCGCGGCGCTCGCTGCCGCCCTCTCCATTTCTCTCCCCGCCTGTGCCGCTGACGCCGCGACCGAGGTCGTGAAGACCCCGGGCGCGAAAATCCTCTCGGTCCCCGTGACGAAGATCCGGATCGACAGCCGCACGAACCTCATCTACAGCCAGCCGAAAGGCCGCCACGCCGGGCGCGAGGGGGGCCTCCGGATGACACTCCTCACGCCGGCAACGGCCGGGAAGAAACCCGCGGTCGTCTATTTCCCGGGCGGCGGCTTCATGCAGTCTGACTACGACAAGTATGTCCAGATGCGGATGGCGCTCGCGGAGGCCGGGTTCGTGGTCGCCGCGGCCGAGTACCGGCCCCTCCCCGCCGAGTTCCCGGCGCTGCTCGAAGACGCCAAGGCCGCGGTCCGGTTCCTCCGCGCGCACGCGAACGAATTCGGAATCGACAAGACCCGCATCGCGGTGCTCGGGGACTCGGCCGGCGGCTACCTCGCGCAGATGGCAGGCGCCACGAATGGCGAGCGGAAGTACGACAAGGGCGACTTCCTCTCCGAATCCTCTGACGTCCAGGCGGTCGTATCCTTCTACGGGATCTCGGATCTCCGGTCGATCGGCGAAGGCCACCCGGAAGCGGTCGAGCGGAACCACCATTCGCCCTCCGTCACCGAAGCGGTGCTCGTCTCCGGGTTTGCGTTCGGCCCCCACCCCGGGAAGACAATCGACGAAGCGGGGAAGGCCGCGGTGGAGGCGAGCCCGATCGGGCACGTGGATGGGAACGAGCCCCCGTACCTCCTCTTCCACGGGGTCGATGATCCGCTCGTCTCGCCGCTCCAAAGCTCGAAGATGTTCAAGGCGCTTAAGGATAGGAAGGAAGACGCGGAGCTCAGGCTCGTGAAGGGCGCGAAGCACGGCGACCGCGTCTGGTACCAGCCGGAATTCAGGACGCAGGTGGTCGAGTGGCTGAAGGCGAAGCTCGGAAACCCCGACACCTCACGCGAAGGAAAGACGAACAACCTCTAAAGACGAACATTCCCCCGCTTTCGCGGAGGAATGCACTTTGAAACCTTCTCCGCCCCCGATTGGAAGATGTCCCCGGGGGCGTTCCTTATTCTCTCAGGCCTTCGGGCCGAAGGCGCGCCGGATCCCGTCAAGCGCCCGGTCGAGGTTCGCGCGGGTCACCGCGAGGTTGAGCCGGACGAACCCCGCGCCCGCCTTCCCGAAGTCGAGGCCGTTCATGACGGAGACCCGGGCCCTTTCGCGGAAGAGGTCCCCGAGCTTCTCCGGGTCTTCGCCAAGCGCCCTGCAGTCGACCCAGAGGAGGAACCCGGCCTCGGGCTCGATCGGAACGAGAGCCGGAACCTCCTCGCGGAGGAACTTCACGGCGTGCGCGATGTTCGCTTCGATGTAGGCGTTCGCTTCGCCGAGCCACGCGTCCGCCTTCCCCTCGAGCGCCACCTTCGCCGCCGCGTCCGCGAACGGGTTGAAGGCGTAGCCGAAGGAATGCGCTTCGATCGTCTCCGCGAAGCGCTTCCTGAAGTCCGGGTTCTCGATCGCGACGAAGGCCTTCGGGAGCCCCATCAGGTTGTAGCCCTTGCTCATGCTGACAATCTGGATCCCGACCGCGCGGGCCTCCGGGGACACCGCGAGGATCGGCGTGAACTTCCGCCCCCCGTGCGGCATCAGCGAATGGACCTCGTCCGAAATCACCGGGACGTGGTACTTCGCGCACACCTTCGCCATCCGGGCGAGCTCGTCCTTCGAAAAGAGCCTCCCCGTCGGGTTCTGGGGCGAGACGAGGACGAAGGCCGCAGGCCGCTCCTCCCGCACCTTTTCCTCGAAGTCCTCGAAGTCGACCTCGTAGCGGCCGTCCTCGAGCTTCATCCGGTTCCGGAGGAGCCGGGCGCCGGAGAGCTTCACCATCTCCCTGATCGGCCCGAAGCACGGGTACTGGACGAGGACCTGGGCGTGCGGGCGCCGGAGCAGCACCCCGAGCGCGAGCCGTACCGCGGCGAGCGTACCCGGGACCGCGAAGAGGGAGTCGCGCGTGAGCGTGAGCCCGTAGTTACGCTCGTACCACGCAATCAGCGCGTCCTCAAGCTCCCGGCGGTTCGCGCGGTAGTTGTACGTGTTCGTTTCCACAATCGGCCGCAGCGCGTCCCTTATCGCCGGAGCGCAGGGAAAGTCGAGGTCCGCGGTCCCCATCCCGACCACGTCCCCGTACCCTTCTGGCTCCTCCCACCGGTACGAGCCGTCAGCCCTGTGGTCCGGCGCCTTGTCGAAATCGAATTCAGCCATTTCCCCAATCCCCCATGAAGCCTGAAGGAAGTTTCCTTCGCTACCTTAAGAATATGCCGAAGAAGCTAGGAAAAGGAGGGGCGGACTGAGTTCCCCGGCCGGCTCATTCGTCCTTCGAAGCCCTTCTCCGCTGTTACTGAAACCGCTCCTTCATGTAATACGAGTTTCTACCTACAAACACCTAGTGCATGACACGCCCGGAACCTCAATAATTGGATGCACAGCCCCGGAAACAAAGGAACCAAGGAGGAAAAGGGCCATGGCAAGGATGACGAAGAAGTGGCTTGAGTCGGTCGCGAAGCCCCGCGGCACGGCGTGGCGGGACGGGAAGGGCGGCGCGCCCCTCTCCCCCGTGCTCCCCTTCGTCGCGCACGAAGTGCACCCGGACCTCGTCCACATGGTCTCCGGGCTCGGAACGGTCCGGAAACTCGCGAAGGGGGACGAGGTCTTCACGGAAGGGGACAGCCCCGCGCTCTTCTCCTACGTGACGAAGGGCATCATCGCCCGCGGCGCGGGAAGGAGCGGCACCGTTGCCTCCCTCGTCCTCCCCGGCAGGCTCGCGTCCGGCGACATCGGGCTCTTCACGGGGCTCCCCTCCTACGCGCACGCCTACGCCCTCGTTCCCTCCGAAGAAGTGATCGTCCCGAAGGAAGCGATCCAGCACGCGATCGCGGACGACCGCTGGCTCTCGCTCCTCGCCGCGCGCCAGGTCGAACTCGCCGCAGCCTCCGACCGCGTCTCCGCCGCGGTCCGGACGTCGCTCCCGCCTGAAGGGCGCCTCGCCGCGTTCTTCTACACCTGGGCCGCGTGCTATGGCGAGGAGGAAGCGGGGAGGATCGCGATGCCCGCTCCCCTCCCCCGCCGGATCATCTCGGAGCTCACCGCGACCCCGGAGACACAAATCGACCGGCTCCTCAAGGAATGGGGCGACGCGGGCTACCTCGTCCAGGAAGGGGATCGGGTAACGGCCGACTTCCTCCTCCTCCTTCCGATCCAGCAGTGGATGGTCGAGATGGAGAAGCGCTCCTCGGTCGGGCGCTTCCGCGGACTCCGGGGCTCGCTCTTCGGGTCCTGGGAAGACTGAGGACCTCTCCTCCCGCTTCCATTCGCCTCTCCCCGGGAGCCAGTCTCCCGGGCGCATTTGACGCGTCCCTCCCGCCGCTTTTCGGCTGACCCCGGTCCCGGAAGGGCGAATAGTGTTCGCCAGCCGACAGCTGCGGGGGTTCCGGTACGGTCGCGGCGCCTGTAGAATATTCACACGAAATCTGTTTGCGTGTGATAGGAACACGGCCGGCCGCGAAACACACTCCCCGCCGCTTCCTTCGCTCATCCCCAAAGAGGACTGAAGAAAAATGGAAGCCCAGTCTCCGCTTGCCGGCACGGCGTTCGCCGCGGTTCTTGACGAGGACGCGGTCGAGGATCGCGTCGTCCGGTACTGGAACGCGCGGGCGGAAGGGTTCGCGGAGACCCGCGAGGCGGAGCTTGGAAGCGCCGAAGCGAAGCTCTGGCTCCGCGAAATCCTCCCCGTTCTCCGCCGGTACGAGGCCCCGCGGATCCTCGATATCGGCACCGGCACCGGGTTCTTTCCGATCCTCCTCTCGAAGCTCGGCCTCCGAGCGACCGGGATCGACCTCGCGCCTGAGATGGTTGCGGAAGCGAGGAAGCTCGCCCTCCGCCACGGGTTCGCGAACCACGACTTCCGCGTGATGAACGCGGAGGAGACGGAGTTCGAGGCCGGCACTTTCGACGTCATCCTCACGCGTAACCTCACGTGGACCCTCCCCTCCCTCCCGCGCGCCTACCGCGAGTGGTTCCGGGTGCTCGCCTCCGGCGGCACGCTCCTCAACTTCGACGCGGACTACGGGCTCGTGAACTTCGCGCGGCTCACGGGAGAGCTCGAAGAGGAAGGGGTCGAGAACGCGCACGAGGGGCTCGAGGCCGAGGAGCTCCGGGCCTGCGACGAGATCAAGGACAGCCTGCCTGTCAGCGCGATGCGGCGGCCCGAGTGGGACGAGGTGCTTCTTGCCGAGTCCGGGTTCGTCTCGGTCGAAACCGACCTCGGGCTCTCGGACCGCGTCTACCCCGTCCGCGACGCGACCTGGAACCCGGTCCCGATGTTCAGGATCGAGGCGAGGAAGCCGCTCTGAAAGGCAGAAACACAGGAAAGGAGATCTCCTCACATGGACCGCACTTCGATGGGCCGCTACTGGACCGAGGACTCTGCGAACTACGGGCGCGTGATCGCGAGTGAGTTCGGAAGCTTCCGCGAGGACGCGTGGAAGGGGATCTTCAGCCTTCTGCTCCCGCAGGCGCCCGCACCCGTCCTCGACTTCGGCTGCGGCCCCGGGTTCTTCACGCTCCTTCTCTCCGAACTCGGCTACGACGCGCTCGGGATCGACATTTCGGAAGGCATGGTGCGGGAAGCCGCGCGGAACCGGGAGATCCGGGAAAGCGCCACGTCCGCCCGCTTCGTCCACTCGGACGCGGGACTCTCCGGGTTCCCTGACAACACATTTTCCGCGATCGTCACCCGGAACGTCACCTGGACCCTCCCCGACCCGGAAGGGTTCTATCGGGAAGCGAAGCGGGTGCTCAGTCCTTCAGGCGTCCTTCTCGTCTTCGACGCGAACTGGAACCTCCCGCTCTTCGACGAGGCGCTCTCCCGCCGGTGCAATGCCCGGCACGCGGCCTGCATCGAGAAGTTTGGCTGCGACTACGACGGCGACCCGATCTCGGAGCCGCTCGACCTCCGGTCGCTCCCGATGAGTTCCCGCGTCCGCCCCGAGTGGGACGCGGCCTACCTCGACTCGCTCGGGTTCGAAGACGTTGCCGCTTCGGACGACATCACGGACCTCGTCTGGGACGAGAAGGAACGGCTTCTCTACGGCGAAACGCCCCTCTTCGCGATCCGCGCGGTGAAGCCCCGGGACTAGGTTCCGCCTTTTTTTCCTTTTTTCCTTCGAGCCGGAACATGTTTCCCCGATCCCGGGCCCTTCGCTTTTTCCTTATGACGAAAAATTGTTAAAGACTTCAGTTTTTCGTCATAAGCCCCGGCGATGATGCAAGCCACTGCCGGTCGTCTAGGGAGTCCCTTCAGAAATCCAGCAGCTCGGGCTTCGTGAGGAAATCCTGAACGCCGACAACCGCGATGCCCTCTTCGGTCTGCCAGGGCAGCACCGGGCTTCCGACCACGATGATCTTCTGGAAGGAGTCCCCGGAGAGAATAAGGGACCGGGATTCCTGCTTCGTCTTCTCCCTGTCTGGCAGCTCCCACGCGGACTGGACATAGAGCCTGCGGCTCCCCCGGTTGCAGACGAAATCGATTTCGTAGCGCTTCCACGCGGCCTTCCCGTCCTTCCCTGCCTCAAGTCGCGGCACCACGCCGACATCCACGCTGTAGCCGCGAAAGCAGAGCTCGTTGTAGATGACGTTCTCCATGAGGTGCGAAGGCTCCTGTTGCCTGAAGTTGAGGCGCGCGTTCCTGAGGCCGACATCGGCGAAGTAGTACTTCGACTGGGTTGTGATGTACTTCTTCCCCTTCACGTCGAACTGCTCTGCCCGCTCGATGAGAAACGCGTCCTCCAGGTGCCCGATGTACCTCGCGATCGTCTTGTCGGTGACTCCCTTGTAACCGTTGCTAGTGAAAGTGCCCGCAAGCTTGTGCGGGTTCGTGAGAGATCCCGCCGAGGAAGCGAGGACATTCACGACGGAGTCAAGGGTTCCGTCCCCGCGGAGCCCGTAGCGCTCCTGCACGTCCCGGAGGTAGGTGAGCCGGAAAAGGTCCTTCAGGTACTGCTCCTTGTCCCGCGGGGTCTCCCGGGAGAGCACGAGGGGCATTCCGCCATAGGCAAGGTACGCCCTCCAGGCAGCCTCCGGCCCGAGGCCGCACGCGGGGAGGAACTCCCCGAACGTAAGCGGCCGGACCCGGACTTCGTCTCCCCTCCCGCGGAATTCGGTGAGGACGTCGGACGAAAGGAGCCTTGAATTGCTCCCCGTCACATAGAGGTCGAGGTTCGGCGTCCGGAGGAGCCCGTTCAGGAGCCCTGAAAACCCCTCGACGAACTGGATCTCGTCAAGGAGGACGTAGTACGGGTTCTCGTCCTTCACCCGGTTCCTGATGTACTGCCGGAGCGCCTTCCTGTCCCGCAGTTCCTCGTACTCGTCGTCATCGAGCGGAACCGTGATGATGTGGTCCGCCGGAACGCCGCTGCTCACCAGGCGGCGGAAGAACATGTTGAAAAGGAGATAGGACTTGCCGCACCGCCTCAGCCCGGTGACAACCTTCACCATTCCGTTCATCCGGCGCCGTTCAAGCTGCTCGAGGTAGGACGGCCTTTCAATTTCCCGTGTCATTTGCTCTTATGACGAAAAAATGTTAAATGCTTCAATTTTTCGTCATAATTATAAGCGATCTGCAACCTCCTCGCCCTTGGTCATTGCGCGGTTTCCAATGGAAAATGGGCTAATGTGGCATCGGCCGCTATGACGAAAAAATGCAGAAAACAACATTTTTTCGTCATAAGAAAGTCCCCGGGGACTGAATCGGAGGGGAGACGCCTTAGAGAGGACCCGCCGCTCTCAGCCCGTGTAGGCCTTGTCAGGGGAGTTCAGGAAGTCCTGCCGCGCGAGCGAAGCCCTTTCCTCCTCGTTCTCCGGAATGTCGATCCGCTCGATCTGGAAGACGACGGGGCGCGTCCCGTCGTTGCAGCAGGCGATCATCATGCGCTCATCGTTGGTCCACCCGTGCATGATGGAACCGCCCTGGAGCGCCGTGTAGACGTAGCGGCTCACGGCATCCCACGCCTCCCCGCAGAACTTCCCGTTCATCAGGTGGTAGAAATCGTCCTGCTCAGGGGTGCGCTTCAGGAGGAACGTGTCGCCCTTATGGAAAAAGGGGCAGGGCCCGGACTTCGGGTTCGCGAGGTACTTCTCCTGCAGGTCCGGAAAGCATTTCGTCTCGAGGACCGTGATGCGGCATTCGTGCTTCATCTCTCACCAGCCTCCGTTCTGAAGTGAAAGTCAGGACTCTTCGTTCCCGTGTTCGTGCGAATGGGGATGCGGATGCGCGTGAGGATGTTCGTGCGCGTGCCCGTGCTCTTCGCCGTGATCGTGGTCTGCGGGCTCCTCCTCCGACTCCATTCCCTCGGGGATCAGGTTGATCTTCCCGTAGTGGACCCCAGGGACCGCGATGATGGAAAGCGCGAAGGACTCGATCTCGGACATCGGCCCGCGAATGAAGATCGTCTCGGCGCAGGTCTCGTGCGTCACGTGGATGTGGAGCGTGCTGATGACGAGGTCCATCCTTTCATGCTGGAGCTCGTTTATCCGCTCGGAGAGCTGGCGCTTGTGGTGGTTGTAGCTGTAGGAGACGATCGCGAGCGCCTGGGCGTCACCGCGCGCGAGCTGCTTCGAGGCGAAGATGTCCCGCAGCATGTCGCGGAAGGCTTCCGACCGGTTCTGGTAGCCGCGCTCCCGCATCAGCTCCTCGAGCTTCTCCGCAATGTCGTCGTCAAGCGAAATCGTGAACCGCTTCATTTTTCCCCGTCCCGAAGGCCTCCGGGAGGCCTTCAAAAGTATCCAGCCTGTTCGGGAAATTCTAGTCTAGCGGTGCGTTTTCCCGGAATACCGGGGAAACCGCGGGGAGCTTCCTCACGTCCCCCTCGAATTGGTCTAGAGTTCAGGGATCACGGGGCAAATTGTCGCCGCGCCCATCCCTCCTCCGCCCTTCAATCTTCAGGAGCGGCCTCCGGACGGGACAGGGCCGCGGCACGGAAAAAGCGCACGGGAATGGAAAAGAAGCTCGACATCAACGAGAAGGGCTGCAGCATCCGCTGCCGCCTCATCACCGGGAACAAGGCGGCGCGCGAGTTCCCGCGGGTCGTGATCTGCACGCACGGCTTCGGCGGGAGCAAGGATAAGCCGAGCACGACGAAGTTCGCGGAAAAATTCACGGCGAAGTATAAGAACGACGCCGTCCTCTGCATCGACTGGCCCTGCCACGGGGAAGACGGCCGGAAGAAGCTCGAGCTCGCGGACTGCGACGAGTACCTCGGGATCGTGACGGAATACGCGAAGCGCGTCCTCGGGGCGAAGGACGTCTTCAACTACTCGGTGAGCTTCGGGGCCGGTGTCACGATGCGCTACATCGTGAAGCACGGGAACCCGTTCAAGCGGATCGCGCTCAGGTCCGCGTCGATCAAGATGTACGACGCGATGCTGATAAACCTTGACGAAGAGCGGCTCGAAAAGCTCCGAAAGGGGAAGGAAGTCCTCGTCGGGTTCGACCGCAAGATGAAGATCGACCGGAAGCTCCTGGACGAACTGAAGGCGTTCGACGACGCGCACCACGAGTACTTCGAGTTCGCGGACCAGATGCTCCTCATCCACGGGACCGAGGACGCCTGGATCCCGGTCGACATGGTGCGGAAGTTCGCGGAGGACAACGTGATCGAGTTCCTCCCGGTGGAGGGCGCCGACCACCCGTTCCGCGACCCGAAGCTGATGGACCTCGCGATCCACTCGATCATCGAGTTCTTCGCGCCGGACGCGGCGTAGCCCGCTACTTCGCAGTTTCTCCCTTCTCTCTGCCTCCCGCCCTCCCCCCGGGAGGCCCGGTGCCGCGCGTTCCCCTTTTTCGCCTTCGGCGAAGCCAAACGGCGCCGCAGGCCTGGGTGGTTAGAATTTCTCCCCTTTCCAAATCCAAAGCGTGACAAAAGAGTACCATTGCCTTAAGAGGGTTAAATTTCATTACTTTCAGGAAAAATTTCCGAGGCTACTGAAAAAGTAAATGAAGACAGCGTCGCAGATCAGGCGCGCGAACCTCGCGCGGCTCGCGGAGGAGTACGGGGGACTCGGGAACATCAATGAGAAGCTCGGCCGGACCCGGAGCGACTCGACTCTCCGGCAGATCCGGGGCCGGGTGAAGCTCACGAACGGTTACTTCCGCGAGATGGGCGACGGGGTCGCGCGCGAGATCGAGGAAAAGCTCGGGCTCGAGGTCGGATGGATGGACCACGAGCATGACGAGCTCCGGACCGAGGGGAAGGATCCGAGCGCGAAGCCCGCTGCGGACTATATCGATCTCCCGATCGCCGGGGTCGGGCCGGGAGAAGGCGGGGCGCTTGCCGTGAAGGAAGTGAAGGACCTCCTCATCCCGAACATCACGATCCCGGTCGCCTGGATCGAGGAGAACGGGTTCGACACCGCGTACCTCCGCGCGGTCTTCGTGGAAGGGGACTGGATGGCGCCGCTCATCCCCCGCCGCGCGGTGGTCCTCCTCGACCTGAAGCGCACCGGGTCGTCTGACCTCCGGAACGAGGTCTGCGCGATCCGCTACAAGGGCGAATTCAGGATCTGCCGCCTCGACCGGATCCTCGACGGCTCACTCCTCATCCGGTACGAGAACGCCCACATGTACTCGACCGAGCGGGTGCCCCCGGAGCTCGAAGGCAGCCCCTCCTTCTCCTTCATCGGGCGCGTGAAGTTCGTCGCCACGATGAAGTCGCTCGCCTGACTTTCCCCTTCCCGCCGCATTCCGGCCCTGCCCCGCGGCGGGAATTTTTATTTCGCCTCAGGCCTCCCTCTTCCCTTCCGGCCTTCCGCATCCCCCCTTCAGTTTCCTTCCAAGTAACCGTGTCCGGCCACTTTCCGACGATGTACGGACCGCGCTTTTCCGCTTCCTCTTTCATTCGAATTCCGATTCAAGTGTAACAAGTGGTAACCGGAAAAATCATGAAACCGGATGGGAAAATGCCCTTCCCGACACTCCCTTTCAAGATCGCACCAATACCTTGAAAATGCAATCTTTGGCACCACAACATATTGTTGTGTCAGCTCCTGTTATATCAGGATCTGATGGATCAGCTCCTGTTAGATCAGCTCCTGATGGATCAGCTCCTGATGGATCAGGAGCTGACCCTAGATTTCGGATCCCTAAATAAATAACCTTTCCTCCGACAGCTGAAGAAGAGCTGCCGCGGCACCTTCCGGGATCCGGGAAAAACGCGAGAGGCGCCCCGGGTCCGGAAGGGGGACCGCTTCTCGGAAAAACCACCCTTCCCCCGCGACCGGGAAATCTCCAATCGCGAGGGGAAGCACGCCAGGCCCGGGGCCAGAAGGGAAAACGAACGGCTCCACCCCCCGCAGAACCTGGTGAAAAACCATTCCGGAGCCAGGGAAAGAGGAAAGGAAAAAGATGAAGGAAAGGAAAAACGCCTGGATGAAGGGCCCGAGGACCGCCGCCGCGGTCGCCTCGGCGATCCTCGCGATCGGGTCCGCCCAGGCCTACGCGGAAGACACCCGGGCGATCGACTACCAGTTCGCGGGCCCGACCGGGACCGTCACCTATAACGACAGCTATTCCGGCCTCCCCATGGTCTGGGGGTCCCGTGACATCTCGGCGACGAGCGACCGGGTGCAGCCGGGGGACGCCCCCGACTTCTCGCGCGACTTCTATATCGAGCTCGGCGACAAGCGCCTCTGGTACGTCGCGAGTTCGAAAGACATCACAGTGAGGGCCGGCAGCGCGAAGAACAACTACGTGAACGTGCACCTCGATGCGGGGAAGCTCTACCTCACGGCCTGGGTTTCCGAAGCGGGCGCGGGGTGCACGGGCGGGGACGATTCCCACGACTGCGAGGACAACAGCTACGAGGCGCTCTCCGACATCAAGACGCTCGGCGACGGGCGCGCGATCCTCGGGGGTGGCGCGGACATCTCCGAAACACTCAAGAACATCGCGAACGACTCGGTCTCGACCGGGACGCTCACGGCTGGGAACTCCACCGTCAACGGCCACTCCCAGGTGAACGGCGACACGACAACCACCGGGAACACGAATACCGGGAGCCTCACGGTCGGCGGTGACTCCTCGACCGGCGGGAACTCGACTGTCGGCGGAAAGGAAACCGCAGGGTCGCTCGAAACGAAGGGTGACGCGACGATCGGCGGGAACGAGACCGTCGCCGGGAATTCCGAAGTCAAGGGCGACTCGAAGACCGGGGGGGACGGCTCGGTCGGGGGCGACCTTGATGTCGGCGGGAACGCCTCGGTCGCGGGGAACACCACGGTCGGGACTGAAGGCACTCCTTCTGAACTCGTGGTCCACGGCGGCACGACGACCGACTCGCTCGTCGTAAACGGTACGGCGGACGTTGCATCTGACACGACCGTCGGCGGCGACCTCACCGTGAAGGGCGACGGGAACGTGGGCGGAGACCTCACTGTCACAGGCTCCGAAACAGTCGGAAAGGACCTCACGGTCGGGAAGACGGTCGTGATCGGCGACCCTGGATCGAACGACGGGAAGCTCACCGTGAACGGTACGGCGGACGTTGCTTCTGACGCGGCTGTCCGCGGGAACCTCGGGGTTTCGGGCGATTCGAACGTCGGCGGCGATCTCGCGGTTTCCGGCTCCGGCACGTTCGGAAACGGCCTCACGATCGGGAAAACCGTCGTGATCGGGGACGCGGAGGCGAAGGACGGGTCGCTCACGGTGAACGGTACGGCGGACGTTGCCTCTGACGCATCGGTCGGAGGCGACCTCGCGGTCGCGGGAAGCGTCAGAGCCTCGGGCGACGGCACGTTCGACTCGATCCGCGCGAGGAACGACGCCGAGATCGGCCGCGACCTCCGGGTTTCCGGGTCGGGCTCGGTCGAAGGGGACTTCCGTGTCGGGAAGAACGTCGTCATCGGCGACCCGGAAGCGAAGGACGGAACACTCTCCGTGAACGGTACGGCGGACGTTGCCTCTGACGCTCATGTTCAGGGGAATGTCACCATCGGAACGCCCGAAGCCCCGTCTGACCTTTCCGTTTCCGGCAGCGCCCGGATCGGGAAGAGCCTCACGCTCGGGGACCCTGACGCGAATGACGGGAGCCTCGCCGTGAACGGCTCCGCGACCGTCAGCGGGAATTCTGTCACGCTCGGAAGCGGGTTCTTCGGTGACTCGCTCACGGTCGGAAGCGACCCCGCGACCCGGGCCGTGATCGACGGAACGAAGGGGACCATGTCGCTCGGCTCCTCGCTTCGCTTCGACGGCGCCACGGGCCGGATCACCGGAGTGGCACCTGGCGAAATCTCGCGCCGGAGCACCGACGCCGTGAACGGAAGCCAGCTCTGGGGCCTCAGGAACTCGCTTGGCGAAGAAATCGCGAAGGTCGGGGCCTCGTCCTCCGCGATCGCGGCGCTCCATCCGCAGGACTATGACGAGGGGCATCCCTTCTCCGCCGCGGTCGGGCTCGGGCACTACAAGAGCCGGGAAGCGGTCGCGGTGGGCGCGTTCTACCGCCCGACCCCGAACCTCTTGCTTTCTGCCGCCTATTCGGCCTCGGCCTCCGACAGCCACATGGCGAACCTCGGGCTCTCGTACCGGTTCGGGGGTCCTGCGCTGAAGGCGACCCCTGTCGCGCTCGAGGGAACGGTCCGGGAGCAGAGCGTCGAGATCCGCGACCTCACGAGCCAGATCGCGGCGCTCGAAACCCGGAACGCGGCCCTGGTCGAGCGGCTCGAGGCGCTCGAAGCGAAGGCGGGACTTGTCCCTGCCCCGGCTGCCGAATGAGGGGGAAACCGGAAATGAGGAACGATAAACACGGAACGCTCCTCCGGGCGGGAATCCTCGCCGCCGTCCTCGGTACGGTTTCCGCTGCCTCCCTTGCCACCCCCTGGGGCCCCGTGATCGGGAAGTGCGCGCCCGGGGTCGCGCGGGACACGATCGAGGCGATCGTCAGGGCGGAGTCCTCCGGGAACCCGTACGCGGTCGGGATCGTGGGCGGGAGGGCTTCGCGGCAGCCGAAGTCGCTCCCTGAAGCGGTCTCGCTCGGGAAGTCGCTCGACCGCGCGGGGTTGAACTGGTCCGCAGGGCTCGCCCAGGTGAACCGCGCGAACTTCGCCCGGCTCGGGCTCACGATCGAATCCGCGTTCGACCCCTGCCTGAACGTCTCGGGGGGAGCCCGGATCCTCTCCGAATGCTGGGCGAGGACATCCCCGGGAAGTTCGGCATCCGACCGGCTCCGAACCGCCCTCTCCTGCTACTACGCGGGACCCTCGGGCGGCCCGCAGCCAGGGTACGTCCGGCGAATCCTCGCCGCGTCCGGATCCCCGGGCTAGCAGCCCTCCTGGAAGGGAACCATCAACCGTTTTTTTGAGAACAAGGAGACCGGAAGGATTCCGGCCCCCGATAGGGAAACTTT
This sequence comes from uncultured Sutterellaceae bacterium, assembly GCA_902797695.1. Classification (GTDB taxonomy): domain Bacteria; phylum Pseudomonadota; class Gammaproteobacteria; order Burkholderiales; family Burkholderiaceae_F; genus Mesosutterella. The sequence goes on along the minus strand of CADBTW010000034.1, from coordinate 15,823 downwards.
GACCATGAAAAGGAAAACCAATGGCTTTCGGCCCGCAAAGACTGCGGCCTCCGCCGCCTTTCTTCTTCCCGCCGCGGCGCTTGCCGCGGGGGGCACGAGCAACATCAACACGCTCTTCGAAACGATCCTTTCCACGATGCAGGGAGTCGCGGTGGTCCTCGCGACGATCGCGTTCGTCTACGCGGGCTTCCGGATGCTTTTCCAGAGGGCGTCGATCGAGCAGGTGGCGGGGCCCTTGATCGGGGGCGTCGTGATCGGGGCCGCGGCCTGGATCGCGAACCTCCTCGTGGGCTAGGGGAGAAACGACATGACGCTTGAATACACGTCCCCCCTCTTCAAGGGGGCCACCCGGCCCGCCTGCTTCTTTGGCGTCCCCTTGAAGCCCTTCCTCGGAGTCGCGCTCGGTTTCGCCCTCCTCGGGCTCTGGACCGAGCCCCCGGCCGCTCTTCTCGCGATCCCAGTGATCCTCGCGATGCGGAGCATGACGAAGAACGACGACCAGCGGTTCAGGCAGCTCGCGGTGAGCTTCGAAACGCGGACCGCGCGGGTCCGAGCCGGCCGCTCGCTCCTCCGGCACTACGCGGCCGCTGCTTCGGGCAGGGAGGCGGCATGAAACGTGAGAACCTGATCGACGCGAGGCTTCGGGAAGCGCGCGAGGCGGTTCCCGTCTCCCGCTTCGTCCCCTGGTCGACCCTCGTCGCCCCTGACGTCCTCTATGGCGAGGACGGCGGCCTCTGCGCCGCGTGGAAGCTCAGAGGGGTCCCGTTCGAAACCGAGTCGGACGACGTCCTCGCGCGCCGGTCCGCAGCGCTCAACCTCCTCCTCCGGAGTTTGCCGGAGGGGGCCGAGGTGACGGCGCACCGCGTCCGGCGGCCCTTCACGGACCGGCTCACGGACCCGGCCGAACCCGGGTTCGCGCGGGAGTTCTCGCGCGCGTTCTTCCGGGATTCCCGGCCCCTCATGGCGACCGAGTTCTACGTGACGCTCTCGGCGAAGGGGCCCGAACGGGGGAAGAAGGGGAAGGCTGGCGGAACGGACGCGGCCGAGCTCGTCGCGGCGGGGCTCGAGTCGTTCAGCCGGCTCTGCGGCGCGTTCGAGCGCGGGCTCAGGAGCTGGGGGCCTGAAAGGCTGGGTGAAACCGAAGTGAACGGGGCGAGGTTCTCGCGCCTCCTCAGTTTCCTCAACTTCCTCCTCACGGGCCGCATGGACCCGGTCCGGGTGCCGGAGGCGCCGGTCGCCGCGGTCCTCGGGAACGCGGAGGCGTTCTTCGGACCGGACCTCGGGGAACTCGCCGGGCCCTTCGGCCGCCGGTACGTCGCGGGGCTCGAGATCAAGGACTTCTGCGACAGGACCGAGCCCGGGATCCTCGACCCCCTCCTCTACCCCGAGCGCACCGGGACCGTCCCCCCGTACCCGATCGTCGAAACGCAGCGGTTCGCCCCGATGTCGAGGGCTGACGGCGACCGGTTCCTGAAGACCCAGCAGGGGCGGCTCGTCGCGGCGTCGGACGCCGGTGCCTCGCAGATCGACGCGATCTCGGACGCCCGGGACCGTCTCGCGAACGGCGACTTCGCGATCGGCGAGTACTCGTACGGCCTTGCCGTGTACGGGGAGACACCAGACGAAGCCGACCGGGCGGCGGAGGACGCGGCGGAAAAGCTCCGGGACGCGGGGCTTCTCCCCGTGAGGTCGTCCCTCGCGCTCCCAGGGCTCTGGCTCTCGGCGCTCCCCGGGAACCGCCGGTACGCGCCGCGGGTCGCCCGGGTGACGAGCATGAACTTCGCGCACTTCTCGCCCTTCCACGCGCCGAGGGTGGGGAAAAGGGACGGTAACCCCTGGGGCGAGGCGCTACTGCTCCTCCGGGCCCCGTCCGGGTCGCCGTTCTGGTTCAGCTTCCACTCGACCCCGGACGCTGAAAATGCGTTCGGACGGAAGGCTCTCGGGAACACGGTCGTCGTCGGGGCGTCCGGCTCCGGGAAGACCGTCTTCCTCAATACCTGCGCCGCGGCGGCCCAGAAGTGGAGGACCGGGAAGGAACCGCTCACCCTCGTCTTCCTCGACAAGGACCGGGGGACGGAGGCTGCGGTCTCGCTCCTCCCCCGCGCCCGGTACTTCCGGGTCGAGAAGGGGCGGCCGACCGGGTTCAACCCGTTCGCGATGGAGCCGACGCCGGAAAACACCCGGTTCCTCATCGATTTCACCGAGGGCCTGGTGCGTTCGGACGGCCGGGGGCTCACGAGCTTTGAGGAGAGGGAACTCGCCTCCGCCGTCCGCTCGGTCCTCGGGCTCCCCCTGGCAACGAGGCGCCTCGCCGCGGTCCCGCAGTGCATCGCGCGCGGGGCGACGAAGGAAGAGGTCGAGAACTCGCTCGCGGTCCGGCTCTCCCGCTGGGTCGGGAACGGGGACCTCGCCTGGGTGTTCGACAACGAGGACGACACGCTCTCGCTCACCGACTACGAAAACGTCGGAATCGACGGGACGGCGTTCCTATCCGACCCCGCAGTCGCGGGGCCGGTCACGGCGTACCTCCTGCATCGGATCAGCGGCGCGATGGATGGGCGCCGGTTCCTCCTCATCATCGACGAATTCTGGATGTGGCTCCGGAACCCGGACTTCGCCGCGTTCGCTGTCGACAAGCTGAAGACGATCCGGAAGCTGAACGGGGTCGCGGTCCTCGCGACCCAGTCCCCGGCTGACGTCCTCCGGAGTCCCGTCGCGCGGGACGTGGTCGAGCAGTCCGCGACCCAGGTGTTCCTTCCGAACCCCCGCGCAACGCGTGAGGACTACGTCTCCGGGTTCCACGTGACGGAGGAGGAGTTCGAGGCGATCCGGCATCTCGGCGAAAGCTCGCGACAGATGCTCGTGAAGCAGGACGACCGGAGCGCGGTCGCGGGCCTGGACCTCTCCCGGTTCCCGGAAGCGCTCGCGGTGCTTTCCGGCGACGCCCGGTCCACGGCGATCTTCGAAGCGGCGGAGCGGGAGTTCAGACGGGAAAACGGGATCGAAAGGGCGGCGCCGCTCCCGCCCGGGTTCCTTCAGGTATTCATCGGGAAGCTGGGCTTCAGCGGGAAAGGACTGGAAACAAAGGAGGAAAGAAAAAAATGACTATGCATGAAAAGCATAATTTTCTCGCCATTATGTGCGCAACACTCGCTGCCGCCGCGCCTTCCCACGCGGCGAAGCCCGTGATCGACGCCGCGGCGATCGCGCAGTCGGTGCAGAACTTCGAGGAGCTCTCGAAGCAGTACGAGGAGCTCACCCGCCAGTACGAGGAGCAGGTGCGAGCCTATAAGGCCGCGAACGGCTCCCGCAGCCTCGGCCGGATCCTCTGGGACCCGAGGCTCCGCGAGATCCTTCCCGCGGACTTCTCACGCGCGATGGATGCGATCGCGCGGCTCGGGATCCCGGCGCTTTCGCCTGAGGGGCGGGAGGTGCTGAAGGCGTACGGGCTCGCGGACGGCTGCAGGGGACTCGCCGCGGGTTCGAAATCGTCCTGCGAAAAGAAAGCTGCCGCCGCGGCCGAAACCCGGGCGTACTTCGAGCGGGCCGGGAAGGCCGCGGCGGAGCGCTCTTCCCGGATCGAGGGGCTTCTCGACCAGATCGACCGGGCCACCGACCAGAAGTCGATCGCGGACCTCACGGCGCGGATCAACGCGGAGACCGCGGGGCTCGAGGCGGAACGGATCCGTGTCGCGGCGCTTGAGCGGGTCGCGTCCGAAAACGAGCGTCTCTCGCGGCTCCAGGAGGAAGAGGCGACCCGGAAGCGGTTCACGGTCCCCTCCGACTGGCGGAAGTACCTCGAGTGAGGAGGAGGAACTGATCATGGCCGCCTTTGAAACGTTCGGGCGCGGGATAGAGACCGCGATCTCGGGGTTCGCGGAAAGCGCGTCCGCTGCCCTGATCCCACGGCTTGCCCCCGTCATCGCGACAGCCCTAACGATCCTCTTCATCGCGAAGGCCTGGGACGCGATGATCTCGGGGCGACGCGGCGCCGTTGCGGACGGGCTCCTCACGGTCCTCCGGGTCGCGTTCGTCGCGTGGTTTGGCTTGAACGCTGGCCACTTCACGGCGTACGCGATCGGGGGGATCACGGGGCTCGAAGCGTGGCTCCTCGAGTCCGTCCCCGGCGCCCCCGCGAACTCCTGGTCCGCGATCGACAGGCTCTGGGAAGCGGCGTCCGAAGGAACCGCGGCGCTCTGGAGCCTCATGGGGTCGTTTGGCGTCACGAAGTTCGGGGAAGAGCTCCTCCTCGCGGTCTCCGTCGTCCTCATGTCGCTTCTCGGCGTGCTCCTTACCGCCTCAGCACTCGGCGTGATCCTGCTCGCGAAGGTCACGCTCGCGGTGACGCTCGGGTTCGGGCCGCTCTTCATCTGCACGCTGATGTTCCGGCAGACGGCGCAGTTCTTTTCGGCCTGGCTCAGGACCGCGCTCGCCGCAGTGATGACGCTCGTGATGGCTGCGACCGTGCTCCTCTTCTTCTCAGGCGTCTTCGCGGGGCGAGTTGAGGAAGTGGTGAAGCTCGCGGAAGGAGGCGCCGGCGCCGAGACCTTCGGGATGTGGCTCCAGCTCGGGGTCACGGTCGCGATCGTCCTCACCGCGACCACGATCGTCCGGATGATCCCCGGGATCGCGTCGGGGCTCACCGGGGGCCTCACCCTCGGATCGGCGGGCTTGGGCGAAATGCTCGAATCCACCGCGCGTCCTGCCTTGAACGCCGCGGGCGGGGCGCTTGCCGGGTCCGCGTGGGCCGGGGGCGGCAGGTCCCAGCTCGGGGCCGCGCTCCTCGGTTCCCGCGTTTACCGGAGCGGCGCCGCGATGCCGTCCGCCGCGGCGGGGGCCGCTTTTTCGGCCGCGACCCGCGGGATCGGGGGCGCCGCCTCCCGCATCAGGCGGATGACAGGCGGATAGACGCCGGAACCACTTGTTTCCAATGAAAAAGCCCGCAGGGAAAGGCTTTCAGCAACTTATCGATATACAGGATCTGGACAAATGTTTACGCATGATTTGACTAGAAGAAGGATGCTCGCGGCGGCCACCGCAGCTGCCGCAGCCGTGGCGCTTCCGGGCTGCGGGACCTCGGGGAAGCCCCTTCCGCTCCCCGAAGGGGACCGCGTTCCGGTGAACGCCCGGTTCCCGGGGGATCGCCGGGAGAACAGCTCCCAAAGGACCAGGAATGAGGAAAGGAGGACCGAATGATGAGGCTGTTCCAGAAAAAGGCTGAGCCCGGGAAGGAGCGAGGGGATCTGCCCCCTTCGAACGCGATCACGTTCGAAGCGTTCCGGATCGACCTCGTGCGGGCGTCTGAAAGGAAGGCGTGGCGGTTCGCTGCCGGGGCCGCCCTCGTGGCGCTCCTTGAAGCCAGCGCGATCGCGATGCTCTGCCCACTTAAGACCACAGTCCCCTACGTGGTGGAGGTGGACCGCTCGACCGGGATCTCCACGATCCTCCCGATCGCGAACACCCGTGAAATACCCGCGTCGGAGGCGCAGGACAAGTACTGGCTCGGCCAGTACGTGCTCTCCCGCGAGTCCTACGACTACCGGACGCTTGAACTCGACTACGTGAAGACGCGCGAGTTGTCTCTCCCCTCAGTGTTCGAGCCCTACGCCTCGCAGTTCGGGGACGGGAAGGAGACGCTTGAGAAGCGATGGGGCGACTCGCGGCGCGCGATTGTGACGCTCACGTCCGTCGTTCCGAACGGGGACGGGATCGCGACCGTCCGCTTCACGAAGCGGGTGGTGGAGACCTCTGGCGGCCAGAAGATCTCAAGCGGCCGCTACACCGCGACGATCGGCTACGAATACCACCCGGAATTCCGGGCGACGGAAGGGTCGCGCCTTGTGAACCCCTTCGGGTTCAAGGTGACGACCTATCGCGTCGACGAAGAGGTCGGGGAGGCGCGCCATGGCTAGCCGTGAACACATCGCCCTTTCGCTCCTCGCGGCCGCGATTCTCATGGGTACGGTTCCCGTTGCATCTGCCGGCGAGCGGACGTTCTCCCGCGAGGTCGGCCCGGACGAAGTCGTCAGGATTCACTCGGCTCCCGGGATCGTGACCGAGGTGGAGTTCCCGGCGGGAGAGCCGGTGCAGCACTTCGCCTCGGGGTTCTCGGCCGCGTGGGAAATCGCGCCGAAGGGCCCTCTCCTCTACCTGAAGCCCAAAAAGGAACGCGGCAGCACGAACCTCGTCGTCCGTACCCCGTCCCGCTCCTGGCTCCTCGACCTCATCTACACCGGGAATCGGAACGAGGCGACGTACCGCGCGGTGCTCTCGGACGGGAACGCCAGAACTTCAGCGGGCCCTGACCCGGTCGCGGTCCGGATCGCGGAAGCGGAAGCCTCCCGCGCGAAGGAACTGAAGGAAGCGGAAGCGCGCCGGACCGCAAGGCTCTTCCGCGCGTCCCCGACCCCTGAAGCGTCGCGCCTCGCGCCGCTCAACCGGGCGTGGTCGATGAATTTCGGAGCTAACCCGGGCTCGCCCCTCATCGCCCCGGCCGCGGTCGCGGACAACGGCCTCTTCACGTCGCTCACCTTCAGGCGGGGCGCTGAGTTCCCCGCCGTGTTCGAGGTGACACCTGACGGCGAGTCCCTCGTCCCCTCGCACGTTGACGAAGCGGGGCGCCTCGTCCTCCACGGCCTCTACCGGGAGCTCAGGCTCCGGGCCGGTGACGCCGTGGTGGGTCTCTACAACGAGGGGTTCACGGAACCCGCAGCCCCGGACACCGGGGTCTCGGTCCCAGGGCTCGAGCGGAGCCTTGAGGAACAGAACGCCACAACCCAGCCGGAGGCATCGGAATGACGGAGAACGAAATGGAAGGAATGAAGAATCCAGCCGGCCCGGTATTCCGGAACGCGGCCGGGAGCACGGGTGAAGAAGGGAAAGAAAAAGCCTCTCGGGAGCGGATCCCCCACGGAATCCCGGGCTTCAGCCGCGGGGGAGCGGACGGCAGGGCCCGCGCGATGCGGGCGGCCGGGGTCGCGGTGCTCGCGGTCTCGGCCGCGGTCGGGGCGGGGCTGCTCCTCAAGATGACGGGCGGCGCGAGCCTTTCGCCAGATCCGATCCCGAAGGAGGACGCGGCGCTGCTCACGAGCAGCCGGGTCCTCAAGCTCCCCAGCGTTCCCGCCAAGGCAACTGAGGAAACAGAAAAACCTGCGGTACCGGAAGTGAAGACCAACCCGGACCCCGTCCCTTCGATCTCGATCCTCAGGGACGAAAGGCCGGCACCCGCTGCTGCGGGTCCCCGGCCGGAAGAGGACCCGAGGCTCACGTCCCCGCTTTTTTCCGATGAGGAGAGCGGGAAAGCCGGACGGGTGATTCCGGTCCGGAAGGGAACCTCCGACGATCGGGGCGCATCCGCGACCCCGGTCGGGCTCGAGCTCCTCCGGGCCGCGAAGGAAGGAGAGGAAAGGAAGGACGAGAAGCCGGTGAAGGAACCCGAGGACGCCGCGGCAAAGGCCACTCGAATCCCGGACCGGAGCTTCACGCTCTTGAAAGGCACACCGATCGGCTGCCTCCTAGAAACCCGCCTCGACACCTCGGTCCCGGGCGCCACCACCTGCGTGATCCCGCGTGACGTCTGGTCCGCGGACGGCCGCGTGAAGCTCGTCGAAAAGGGCTCGCGCGCGACCGGCGAATACCGGGGATCGGCCTCCCACGGATCCGCCCGGATCTTCGTCCTCTGGAACGAGATCGTTACGCCTGAGGGCGTCAGGATCAGCGTGCGCTCCCCCGGGACTGATTCCCTCGGCGCGGCGGGCACCCCCGGCGACGTCGACCGGCACTGGTTCGAGCGGTTCGGGAACGCGCTCCTCTTCTCCGTGATCGAGGACGGGGTCGAGTTCGGGACCGCGAAGGCGGCGAATGGCTCTGGCGACGGCGTCAACGTCTACCAGAACACCTCGAACTCGACCGAGGCGATCGTGAAGGAGGCGCTCCGGGCAGCGGGCGACATTCCGCCGACGATCACCCTGAACCAGGGGTCCCGCATCGGGATCCTCACTTCCCGCGACCTCGACTTCAGGACGGTCTACCGCGTGAAGCCGCTTCCGGGCACCGCGATCGATGAGAAGGAGGCGAACCATGGCTGAGTTCGAAAGGACCACGGCGGCGCGGTTCGCTCTTCGCCCGCTCGAACCCTTCCTTCACGAGTCCGGGGTGACGGAAGTCTGCGTGAACAGGCCGGGAGAGGCGTTTGTCGAGCGGGAAGGGGGAACGTGGGAAAGGAAGGAAGTGCCTGAGCTCACGTTCGACGCCCTCCTCACGCTCGGCGCCGCCGCGGCGGTCCTCTCCGACCGCCCCTGGAGCGAAGCGGATCCCATCCTTTCGGCGACGCTTCCGGACGGGGAACGCGCGCAGTTCGTGCGGCCTCCGGCGACGCTCCCGGACAGAGTCTCCGTCACGATCCGCAGGCCCTCCACCGCCATTCCGAGGCTCGACGATTATGTCGACTCCGGGTTCTTTGAAGGGTCCCGGATCGGAACCGCGGCCCCGAACCCGAACGAGCGGGAACTGGATCCGCTTGTCGAGTTGAGAAATGAGGCGGCGCTTGAGACCGGCCCCGAGCGGGACGCCGCGACCGCGGCGTTCCTCCGGGAGGCAGTCCGGAGGAAGAAGAACATCGTGATCGCCGGCGAGACGGGGTCCGGGAAGACCACCTTCATGAAGGCCCTCATGCAGGAGATTCCGACCTCGGACCGGATCGTCACGATCGAGGACGTCCCGGAGCTCCTCTACGGGCTCCCGAACCACGGGAACCAGGTGAACCTCTTCTACCCTTCAGAAGGGGGCGGGACCGTCACCGCCGCGTCCTTGATCCGCTCGAGTCTCCGGATGAAGCCAGACCGGATACTGCTCGCCGAGCTCCGGGGGGCCGAAACCTACGACTACCTCACCGCCGCCCTTTCGGGGCACGGGGGCTCGATCACGAGCTGCCACGCGGGAAGCTGCGCCGAGGCGTTCGAATACCTCGCGCTCCGGATCCTTCAGAGCAGCGCGGGCCGCGGCCTCCCCTACCCCGAGATCCGGAGGCTGTTGCGGCTCACGGTCGACGTCGTGGTCCACGTGCACGCCGAGAACGGAGTCCGGCGGATGACGGAGCTCTGGTACGAGCCGGAGGAGAAGGACCTGCGCGGGGAAGAGCGGAGGGCCAGGAGCCCGAAAGGCCCCTGGAGGCGTCAATGACCCCGAAGGTTCCGTTCGCGCTGAAGGCGGTCGGCATAGCAGTCGCAGCAGCCACGGTTGCGGCGCTGTCGCTTGAAGCCTCCTCCGCCCTCGTCCTCACGGCGCTCCATGGAACGCCAGAGGGTGCCGTTCCCACGACTGTTCTCAGGTACATGGCGTACTGCGCCTCCGGGAACTGCGGGAAGGCTGGAAGGGCGCTCGTCACCGGTGCCCTCCTCGCCCCGCCTGCGGCTGCCCTGGTTGCCGCAGTTGCTCTCCTCCGACGCCGCGAGCGGCCGCTCCACGGTGCGGCGAGGTTCGCGAACCCGTCCGAGATCCGGAAGGCCGGGCTCCTTGGAAACCCGGACACCGGACGGTCGATCCTGGTCGGGAAGTACGGGCGCGAGCTCCTCGCCTTCCCCGGGAACCGCTTCGCGCTGCTCTCGGCGCCGACCCGTTCCGGGAAAGGGGTCGGGGCCGTGATCCCGAACTGCCTCAACTGGACCGGGGGCCTCGTCGTCCTCGACATCAAGGAGGAGAACTTCAGGATCTCGTCCGGGTGGCGTGAGAAGGTGCTGGGGCAGAAGGTCTTCCTCTTCGCCCCCTTCGACCGGAAGGGACGGACACACTGCTGGAATCCCCTCGACCTCGTCTCGACCGACCCCCTGGACCGGGTCGGGGACCTCGACATGATCGCGTCCTCCCTCTACCCGCGGGGGAAAGGAATGGACGAATTCTGGAGCGAGAACGCGAAGGACCTCTTCCGGGGGCTCGCGCTCCTCGTCCTCGAGACCCCTGGGATCCCGCACACGATGGGGCAGATCCTGAGGGAGGCGTCCGGGATGGGGAAGACGCTGCGGAAGCACGTCGCGGAGCGGTTCGACGAAGCGAAGAAGGCGGGGTGCGAGTATTCCGAAGCCTGCCGGAATTCGCTCGGGCGCGTGCTTCGCACAAGCGAGAACACGATGGCGTCGATCGTCTCGACCTTCAACGTGCCGCTCCTTGCCTTCCAGAACCCGCGGGTCGACGCGGCGACATCCGAAACAAGCGAGGGGTTCGACCTCGGGGAGATCCGCCGCCGCCCCTTCACCGCGTACCTTGGGGTGACGCCGGACAAGCTCGCGGAAGCGAAGACGCTCGTCAACCTCTTCTTCAACGAGCTCATCAACCTCAACACCCGGGTGCTCCCGGAAGAGGACCCGACGCTCTCGACCCCGTGCCTCCTGGTGCTAGACGAATTCACGTCGGTCGGCCGGATCCCGATGGTGGAGCGAGGGGTTTCGTACATCGCCGGATACGGCGTGCGGCTCCTCACGATCGTGCAGAGCAGAAGCCAGCTCGAGGACGCATACGGACGGGAAGGCGCGACCACGATCCTCGCGAACCACGCGCTCCAAATCCTCTTCGCGCCGTCAGCGGCGGTTCCCGGGGACGCGAAGGCCGAGAGCGACGCGCTCGGGTATTACTCGGTCGAGAAGAAAAGCGTGACGGAGGGACGCGGAAGGTCCGGGAAGTCGGTGCAGCGGAGCTCGGAGCGGCGCGCCCTGATGCTCCCGCAGGAGCTCCAGGCGATGCCTGTGACGGACGAGATCGTGACGCTTGACGGAAGCCTCCCGATCCGCGCGAAGAAGATCCGGTACTTCGAGGACCCCTTCTTCGAATCCCGCCTCCTCCCCGAATCCAAGTCGGTACCGACTGTCGATGCTTCCATCTACCGCGCCGGGGTCGAGGGGCGCGTGAGGCGGGCGACCGAAGCCGAGCTCGCGCCGGAGCGGCTTGAAGAAACCGTGCGGCGCTCGACCCTCGCCCAGAAGGCGGCGGGGATCCCGAAGCCCCCTCGCCCCGCCCCGCAGCCCTCGGACGCGAGCTCCTACGCCGACCTCATCATCCGGGCGGCCGGACTCTAGGGCAACCTTCAGGGCGAAAGCCGCGTGATAACGGAAGAAAACAGGAGAAACGAAGCAAATGAACGCAATTGAAAGCAGTCATGGATTAATTTGCAGGAAAAGAAGGAGGAAGAAGTGGCAGACGAGAAGGAACCAAAGGTTGGAAACGGAAACCCGGGGAAGGATGCCGACCCCGGGGAGCCGCGCGTAAGGCCGCTCACGCCAGAAGAGACGGTGTTCGCGCTCTTCAAGGCGGCGTCCCCGGCCCTGAAGCAGTTCGAGGATCCGGAGACGAGAAAGGAAGCGGCCCGGATTCTCCTCACCAAGATCCGCGAGGCGGTGGAGGCGGCGTCCCGCGAAGGGCGCTACGTCTACCTCGAGGTGGTCGACCCGAAGGCCCCGAAGCGGGACCGGGACGAAGCCGAAATGCCGACGCCTGACCGGTCTCCCGACCGCGGCCGCGACCGATAGGGGCCGCCTTGCCCCGACGCCCTTCCCCGTATCAGGGAAAGGGAATTCCAGGAAATTGAACCAGATGAACCCACCCTCGGGGGCGTTTCCCTCAAGGGCGGAAGGGAGTTTTTGCATGAAAAGAAAACACATTTTCAGCCGGATCGTGCTCGGGCCCCCGACGAGGCTGCGGTCTGACGAAAGCGCGTGGATCCGGGGACGCGCCCGGGTCCGTGAGACGGGGCTCGCGCTCCCGTTCGCGCTCCGGGTGACGCGATACGGGGAATCGGTCCTCTTCCCGGAGGACGCCGGGCTCCCGCTCGACTTTCCTCGGGACGAAGCGGAAGCGGAGCTCATCCGCCTCCTCGGGCCGACCGCCCAGGACACGCGGGAATCGCTCGTCGAACCCCCGGACGGGGAGACGGAAGAGAACGAGGACGAAGCCAGGGACGACGAGGACCCGGACGACTGGGGCGAAGGCCTCATGGAGGAGGACGAATGACGGAAGGGGAACTGGAAGAAAGGAATGAGGAAACGCCCGAAGAACCGGAGAACGAGGCGCTCCCTGGGGAAGGAACTGGGAAGGCCGGATCGGCAGCCGAGGAAAATGCGGAATCGCCGGCACCTCGCCCCGAAGCGGAACCGCCCGCGGGAAGCCCGGGAGACGAGCGTTCGCCCGCAGTCCCGGGGGCCGCGGAGGTTCCCGGGGGACGGCTGATCCACGCGTCCGAACGCCCCGCGGTCGTCCGGTGGTTCGAGGACCAGATCGAGGTGAACGTGGTGCGGCGGCTGACCGGCAGCGCCCGCGACCCCGGGGAAGGGAAGGACGAGGGGATGTCGGACGGGGAAGCCGAAGAGCTCCTCGCCGAGTCGCTCTTCATCTACAAGCGCATGGAGGGAAAGTGAAATGAGGAAAGATTACGGGAAGGAAGAAGGGCGGAACACGGGCGTCCCCAGGAAGGACGTCGGGGAAAAGAGCGCCGACCGGTTCGCGGAGGACCTCGCGTGGCGCCTGATTCGCGAGATCAAGAAGGGAACCTCCCCCTACCAGAAGCCCTGGGGGAAGGCCGAGCTCCCATATAACCCCGTGACCGGCACCCGCTACCGCGGGGCGAACAGCTTAAGGCTCATGCTCGAAGGCCGGAACTCGTCCGCGTGGCTCACGTTCCGGCAGGCGAAGATGCTGGGCGGGCACATAAAGGAGCACGAGCACGGCGTCCGGTGCTTCTTCTACGCGCGCCGGATCGAAACGGTGTCGGAGTACGAGGCGGCGCACGGAGAAGGGTCCGCGAAGGGGGCCCTCAAGGCGCGCGGCCGGGACGACCTCGTGCAGGTCTTCATCCCCTGCCCCTTCACGGTGTTTTCGGTGGAGCAGACGGAAGGGCTTGACCTCTCGAAGCTCCCGCCGCCCCGGAACCTCTTTTCGCCGATCGACCGCGCGGACGCGCTCATCCGGAATTCCGGAGCCGTGGTCGAGAACGTCCAGGGGGACCGCTGCTGCTATGTCCCGTCCGAAGACCGGATCGTGATGCCGCTTAAGGAGCAGTTCCGGTCGAACTTCGACTACTACGACACGCTCCTCCACGAGCTCGGGCACTGGACCGGGAGCCCGAAGCGGCTCGGGCGGTTCCAGGAAGGGACGGAGCCCGTCTTCGGGAGCGAAGCGTACGCGAAGGAGGAGCTGCGGGCAGAGACGGCGTCCCTCCTCGTCGCGTCCTCGATCGGGCTCCCGCACAGGATGCCCCAGCACGCGACCTACATCGGCGCCTGGATCAACGTCCTCGGTCGCGACCCGAAGGAGCTCGTCCGGGCGTGCGAGGACGCGGAGCGGATCTCGGACTACGTGCTGCAGTTCGACCGCGACCGGCGCTACGTGCTCGACTACGAGAAGGGGACCGCGACCGCGATCGGGGCGCCTGAGTGGATCGCGCTCGCCCGGAGCGCGATCGCGGAGAAGCACCTCGCGTCCGACACGTTCGAAAACCTTCTCGAGAACGCCCGGAAGAACATGATCCCGGACGCGGAGGAGAAGCTCGCGAAAAGGATCACGGACCCCGAAACGAACCGGGACGTGCTCCTCGCGAACGGCTTCATGGGGTGCCACGTGACGAAGGACCCGGTGGAGCTGCTCGCGTACGAAAAAGCGGCGCCCGAGATCTTCCACGGGAACGCGACAAGCCTCGTCCGGCGCGTCTTCGGGCGGGAGAAGCTCGCGTCGTTCGAGCGCGAGCTTTCAAGCGACGCCGGATTCTGGAAAAACGAGATCTCGGAGAACCTCGGGCCCTGGATCCGCCGGTTCGCGACCGACTATCGGGAGAAGAACCCGGACCCGAAGGCGCTCTTCGCCCGGGCGCCGGAAGCGCAGAAGGAGGAGATCATGCGGGAAGCGGGCGACCGGTCGATGCGGGAGGTCGCCCGGGTCGCGTCGAAGTCGGCGGCTAGGGCTGCCGAAAGGGGCACTTCCCCCTCGGGCCCGGGAGAAAGGGCTCCGGAGCCTGAGCCCGGTTCCGTCGCGAAGGACACGGACGAACGGGATTGCCCCGCGAGGTAGCCCTCGTCTGGAGGAGTGAAAAAAAACGCTTCCGCCCCTTGGTGGGGACGGAAGCGGAACCTTTTCCTACGCGGGGAAAACTCTTAGAAGCGGTAGTCGACGACCGCGTGCCCGGTGAAGCCCTTGTTCACGCCGACCCAGGCGGTGGCGCCGATGCGGAACTCCCAGGGCGAGGCGGCGTCCGGCTTCAGCGTCGCGCCGAGCTCGAAGAAGCCGCTCGAGCCCCCGAGCGAGGGAACCGCGGTCGACATCCCGTCGTAGTACGCCCGGGCTTCGCCCGCGAACTCGTACTGGTAGGCGGCGCCGAAGTAGAGCGTCGACTTCTCGTTCAGCACCCGGTCGTACCTGAACCCGAGGCGGCCGCGGTCGCTCTTCACGCGGTCAAGCTCGTAGAGTTCGCCGGTGGAGAGCCGCACCTCGTCCTTCGCGATCCGGCTCCAGAGGAACTTCGCATAGGTGTCGAGCTTCGACTTCTCGCTGAAATTGAAGATGAAGCCCGCGCCGAGCTCCCCGGCGAAGTACCGGGACTTCGAGTCGAAGTGCGCGCCGAGGACATGCGAGTTGTAGTCCCCCTTCACCTGGCCACCCCGGAAGGTCCCCTCGAGGTACGCGCCCTTCTCGAAGTCCTCGCGGGCGAAGAGCGCGACGCCGGTGTAGTGGCTGTCGCCCTTCGCACGGACGCCCTCGGCGACCGTCGTATAGTGGCCGCGGCCGTACTCGAAGTACGCGCCCGCGGTCGCCCTGCCCCAGCGGTTCGGCTTGTTGAGGCCGAGGCCCGCGTTCATTTCGAACCCGTCGACATCGATGTGGGACCCGGTCGAATAGCGCATGTTGCTGCCGCGGACCGTGACGAACGGGACGAGCCCTCCGTCCTTCCGGGAATCCCGCGCGATCTGGTGGTACGTCTCGTCGACGAAGAGGTCGGTCGCGATGTTGACGAGGCTCGCCATCGCGAGCCGGCTCTCGGCGATCGTCTTCGTGCCGGGCTTCAGGTTCTCCTCGACCACTTCAAGGACGAGGTCGTTGTCGTCCTGGTGCATGACGCCGGAGAGGGTCGCGGTAGAGCCCTTCGCGACGGTGACGCCTGAGGTCGATCCCGCGAAGCCCGTCGAGTCGAGGTTCCCGGAGTCCTTCTTGATCAGGTAGACCTTGTCGCCCGGCTTCAGCTCAAGCCCGCCGTTTGCCTTCGCGGAAACCGAGGAGCCCGTGATGTAGGTGTCCTCGGCCGCCGTGAGGTGCAGCATCGTGTCGCCTGACTTCGTCCCTTCAGGCATTTCGAACGTGATCGAGTCGAACCCGGCGATGTTCCCCGCGGTCGCGTTGCTGCCGACGACCGTAAGAGAGTTCCCGGAGGCGTTCGTCAGGGCCTTCTGCCCCGCGGCGTCCTTCAGCGCGTCGTTGTAGCCGCCCCAGACGGTGCCGCCGATGGTGGGCGAATTCGAGAGGGTGACCGTGTTCTTCTCGGCCTTTCCGCCTTCGCCCGTTGCGGCCCCGCCGTAGACGTTCCCGGAAATGTTCGAGCCGTCGATCACTACGGTGTTCGAGTTCGCGGAGAGCAGCCCCGTGCCGCCTGCCGCGTCGCCCGTGACCGTGGCGCCCGTGAGCGTGACGGTGTTCCCTTCAGCGGCGCCGAGCGTCGAATACCCGCCCCAGGTTCCGCCGACCGAGGTCCCGGTGACGGTGACTTTGTTTGGGTCTGTGGAAAAAGTCCGTGTCACTGCTGATCAGACCGCAGGAGCGTGGCCGAAAATTTTGCCGATACGAAACATGAAGAAAG
>CADBTW010000033.1 GCA_902797695.1 uncultured Sutterellaceae bacterium | reverse complement strand
CAAACCTGAAAGAAGGACAAAACGGCATTTCTACCTCTGTTCTTTACCTATTACGGGATATTTTTCCCGCTAAACCTTGAAGAGCCTGTCTCAGGCTAAAAACCATAAAGCTCGAGCTGATCGCAAGTATCTGTTTTTCCAGTCCAGTTGATCGGCTCCTCACCCACGCTCAAAAGCCATTCGTTCACTTCGGAAAAATGCTCGTTCCCAATAAAGGGCAACGGTCCGCGAGAGGCAGAAAGCGGAGAAGGATGGTTCGAGCAGAGGATCAGGTGTCCATTCCCTGCGGACCGGATGCTGTCAATTTTCTTCTGGGCGTATCCGCCCCAAAGCAGGAATGCCGCAGGCTTGCCTCGGGCAGCCACGGCATGAATGATCTGGTCCGTCAGGCACTCCCAACCCTTCCCGGCGTGGCTGCCGGCCTTTCCTTCCTCGACGGTAAGGACTGAGTTGATGAGCAGCACTCCCTGCCTCGCCCAATCTGTCAGGTTTCCGGAACGACGGGGTGCGGTTCCGAATTCCCTTGAAATTTCCTTGAATATGTTGCGAAGCGAAGGAGGAATCTTCTGCCCGTCCGAAACCGAAAAGGCGAGCCCCTGTGCCTGTCCCATCTCGTGATAAGGATCCTGCCCGACTATCACGACCCGCACGGACTCGAGGGAAGTGAGCTCAAGGGCAAGGAAAGGGGTGGAAGGAAAAATAACGGCCCCAGCCTTCCGGCGCTCTTCCAAGAAACCCGCAAGGCAGACTCCCTTGGCTGAATGAAAAAAAGCCTGAAGCAACGGCCTCCAGTCGGCTTTTACTCTTGAAAAATCCAATTCCATGAAAGATCCTTCTCCCTGCCTCGCATTTTTCTTTAGGCAGGATCGCCCGTCGGCCGAACTGAAAGGCATCACTTTGGCACGGCTGTCTCGCGGGTGTCTGCTCCGACCAGATTGTCCAAGGCTCCCATGCGAAGCTTCATCAGGTTGATGCGACAGGCAATCAGCTGGTTGCCGGACCCCGTTCCCGAACCAAACATTGCGGACTCGAAATCGCACTGGCGCCGCAGATAGCCGTCAAACGCCCGGTTCGCCGCAGACAGTGCCTGCGAAGCCGGTCCCTGCCCTCGCTTTTTCCTGCGCCCTTGGTCCTGCGCATCATCCAGGCTTTTCGCCTGATCCTGCGCGAAAGCAAGCTTTTCCTCGTAGTCACGCCGGGTCTGGTCAAGTTCCTTCTGCAGGCACTGCCTGACTTGAACACGGTTGTCAGCGGCCTTGTAGCACTCGGCCAGCGAATCCGCGAAGGATGCTCCTGCCAAACCGAGGAGCAGGAACGCGGGAACGGCCTTCGAGAGGAAACTCATC
The DNA here is from genome assembly GCA_902797695.1 of uncultured Sutterellaceae bacterium. Classification (GTDB taxonomy): domain Bacteria; phylum Pseudomonadota; class Gammaproteobacteria; order Burkholderiales; family Burkholderiaceae_F; genus Mesosutterella. Next base: position 50,803 of record CADBTW010000033.1, on the reverse strand, counting down.
CTGTCAAATCCTTATCTCGAGAAAATTCTTCAGCATTTCCATCCCAAAATCCGTCGCGATGGACTCGGGGTGATATTGAAGTCCCTGAATATCGTAGGAAACGTGCCGAACCCCCATAATTTCACCGTCAGACGATGTGGCGGTCACCTTGAGGCAATCGGGAAGAGTCGCACGGTCAATTGCAAGTGAATGATAGCGGGCGACCTTTACTCCCTGAGGTATTCCGGAAAAAATCCCTTCGTTCGTATGGGAAATCGTGTCAGTTTTTCCATGCATGACACGTCGGGCAAGCACGATCCTTCCCCCGAACACTTCGCCAATAGCCTGATGCCCGAGGCAAATTCCAAGAATCGGGATTTTTCCGGCAAAACACTGGATAGCCTCCTCGGAAATCCCCGCCCTCGAAGGAATGCTTGGGCCCGGTGAAACGCAAAGGAAATCCGGCTTCAGTGCCTCAATGTCAGCGACCGTTGCCTCGTCATTCCTCACCACGGAAACCTTTTCGCCCAATTGCCCGAAATACTGGACGATGTTGTAAGTGAAACTGTCGTAGTTGTCGATCATCACAAGCATCGCTTTTCCCCCTTAGAAAGCCGTTTCGAGGCCGTCTTCCACCATTTCCGCAGCTCTCAGGACTGCCCTCGCCTTGGTTTCCGTTTCCTGATATTCGTTTTCAGGAATCGAGTCCGCCACAATCCCGGCCGCCGCCTGGGCGTAGAGGATCTTGTTGCGGATAATCGCCGTGCGGATCGTGATTGCCATGTCCATGTCGCCGGCGAAGGAAAAATAACCGACCGCTCCGCCATATATGCCGCGCTTGCCGGGCTCGAGCTCGTCAATCAGCTCCATCGCCCTGATCTTGGGAGCTCCGGTGAGGGTGCCCGCGGGAAACGCCGCCTTGAAGACATCAAAATTGCTCAGCCCCTTCTTCAGCTTCCCGTCCACTTCGCTCACCAAGTGCTGGATGTGGCTGTACTTCTCGACAACGAACTGGTCTGGCACCCGGACAGAACCCACTTCGGCAATCCTGCCAACGTCATTGCGCGCAAGATCTATCAGCATCAGATGCTCGGCGTGCTCCTTCGGATCCGTTTCCAGATCCTTCATGAGACGCTCGTCCTCCTGTGGCGTGACTCCCCGGCGGCGCGAACCTGCAATCGGCCGGATGCAAACCGTGGAGTCCCCGCAGGTTTCGCGTTCGCACCTGACGAGGATTTCAGGCGACGCGCCGACAACATGGAAATCCCCGAAGTCGTAGTAGTACATGTAAGGGGAAGGGTTCAGGGACCGGAGGGCCCGGTAAAGGGAAATCGGGGCATCCGGGAAGCGCTTTGCAATCCTCTGCCCGACCTCGACTTGCATCAATTCGCCCTTATTGATGTTGTCCTTCGCCTTTCTCACCGCCTCGCAGTAGGTTTCCTTCGATGTTTCCCGGAACTCCGGCTGACGAACGCTAGGCCCGGAATACGGATTCTCCACCGGGCGGTGCAGAAGATCACGCAGTTCACGCAGCCGGGCCATGCCCTTCTGGTAAGCCTCGGGCTTCGAGGGATCCGCGTGGACAATGAGGAAAATCCGTCCGATCAGATTGTCGACCACGGCGATTTCCTCGGTCTGCAGGAGGAGGATGTCCGGGAGGCCGAGATCATCCGGCTTCGGCTTGGCAAGCTTCTTCTCGATCAGCCTCACGGTGTCATAGCCGAGATAGCCGACGAGTCCTCCCGCGAACCGCGGAAGCCCCGGGCGGGGAGCCACGCGGAAACGCTTGTAGTAAGCCTCAATTGCGTCGAGCGGGTTGCCTTCGAACTTCTCGACGATTCTGCCGCCTTCCTTCACGCAGGCCTCGGAGCCTTTTTCCCCGATCCTCACCTCGATCCTGCGCTTGGCGGGAAGCCCGATGAAGGAGTAGCGGCCAAAGCGGTCGCCGCCCACCACGGATTCGAGGAGAAAGCTGTCAGGCTTGTCCGCGAGTTTCCTGTATATCGAGAGCGGCGTGTCAAGGTCGGCGAGGCACTCGGCAACGAGGGGAATGCGGTTGTAGCCTTCTGCCGCAAGCGCGCGAAATTCAGATTCCAGCATGTGTAAAGCTCCGTATTTGGCCTGCCACTCCAAGGCCTGAAGCGAAACCGGAGAGGGATGTACTGACCGGTCTTCCTTGCTTTTCAGGCAAGGCAGCGCTTTCGTGCAGTTTCTCGGGACTCGGCTGCGAACGAAGGCGGCAGGATGTAATTGTCGTTGGGAAAGAGGCTGTTCCAGAAGAATGGCAGGAACTGCCGCCATCCTTCAACGGAACAAGGCTGAGGCTTGCTTCTGAATTCAGAGACGCCAGGGCCACGCTCCCCGGGGGCGCCCGACGGTGAAGGCGCCTACCCGGACTACGCGCACTGAGGAAATCATCAATGTCGTAATCGTCAGCATGGCTGGGTGATTGAAGTGCTTGTTCAGGGAATCAGCTGGTTACGTTCGGAAAGAAGCGCTCTCGCAGCTAGATCCATGGAAGGGAATATATCACGGAAATTATTTTTTCTCCCCCAATCGGCTATCGGATCACCTTCGTTGTAGCCGGTTTCCAGCAGCATCACGGGCATGCCTGCCCGGGATGCCGCTTCCGCGTCGTTCCTCGAGTCCCCGAACATGAGGCAGTCCGCTGGATCGATTCCCATCCGGCGAGCGGCAAGGAAAAGCATGTCAGGAGCAGGCTTCGGGTGCTCGACGTCATCGGCCGAGAAGCAAAGTTCCCGCGAGAAATAGCCGCTTAGCCCGGTATCCTGGAGCACCGCGTCCACAAGAACCCCGGCCTTGTTCGTAACAACGGCAAGTGGTAGCCCCGCTCCCGAGAAGAGCGAGAGGGCCTCGGCGACTCCCGGGATGGCACGCGTTCTCTTTGAGCCGGAGGCCGCAAGCGCATCCACGTAACCCTTCACAAACCTGTCACGCGTTGCCTCGTCGGCTTCGGGCTTCCGGGCTTTGAGCACCATTTCCGCGAGATGAATAACGCCTTTCCCCACATACCTGCCGACTTCCTCCATGCTCATCGCGGGAAGTCCCCAATCACTGAGAACGCCGCAGACCGCATAGTGAAGATCCGGGAGCGAGTCCACAAGAGTGCCGTCAAGGTCGAAGAGAAGCCCTTTCACGCGGGCCGCATCAAAATGAAGAACCATCTCACCTTTCCTCCGCATGCCCGGCCGCCTCAAGCTCAGAGCGCATGAGCCCGATCACTTCCCGGTACCCTTCAGGGGATTTCTTTCCGAAGATTGCCGAACCCGCGACGAAAGTGTCAGCCCCGGCCCGGGCGATGTCGCCGATGTTCTCCGCCTTCACGCCTCCGTCCACCTCGACCCGGATCCGGTGGCCGGTCTCGTCGAAGTGCCGATCCACCAGCGCCCGCACGGCCCGGAGCTTTCCAAGTGTCGGCGGAATGAACTTCTGGCCGCCGAAACCGGGATTCACGCTCATCAGGAGAATCATGTCGGTCTTGTCGAGGACATAATCGAGGCAGCAGAGCGGCGTGGCGGGATTAAGCACGATTCCCGGCTTTGCTCCGCTGTCCCGTATCAGCTGCAGGGTCCGGTCGATGTGGCGGGTCGCTTCGGCGTGGAATGTGATCCAATCGGCCCCTGCCCGGGCAAAGGCCGGGACAAGATCGTCCACCGGTTCAATCATCAGGTGCACGTCAATGTCTGCCTTCGTGCAGGGGCGGATTGACTTCAGCACGCACGGACCAATCGTAAGATTCGGGACATAATGGTTGTCCATCACGTCGAAGTGGATCCAGTCCGCCCCGGCCGCGATGACATCGCGGACCTCCTCCCCCAGCCGGGCGAAGTCTGCGGACAGGATGGACGGGGCGATACGGAATTCGCGCATTCTCTGGTCTCCTGAAATGCTTTTGGTTTTCAGCAGAACTAATTCTAAAGGCCCGGCTGGGCGCCTTTCCAAAATCCGGGCTTCCTGATTCCTCCGAGGAGAAAAAGAAAAATGAGGCTAGCGTCACTCAAGCTCCCCGTTATCGCACTGCTCGCCGCCGCCGTGCTGGCCGGCTGCCAGACATCGGCTCCGCCCAAGTCCCCCGGCAGCGCCGTCCCTTCGGAACCCTCCGGCAATGCTGAAGCCGGATTCTCACAGGCCAGTTTCTCGGGCCTCCCGCCATCCGCCGCCGCCGACTGGGAAAACGCGAGAACAGCTTTCAGGAGGTCCTGCTCCTCCAAGTCGTTCGCATCCGCCCCGCTCTGGAAAAACGCATGCATCAACGCCACGGCTTCGGGTCCCGCCACGAGCTTCTTCGTGCAGAACTTCGACCTCTGGTCCGTGTCCGAGCGGCCGGCCGCGGGTTCGGGCGATTTCCAGCCGAAGACCAGCGGGCTGATGACCGGGTATTACGAACCCATCCTTGAAGCCGCGTCCGCGCGGGACTCGTCTCACGCATGGCCAGTCCTCGGAACGCCTCCCGACCTGATCGATGTCGAGCTTTCCTCCCTCTACCCCGCGCTCAAGGGAAAGCGCGTCCGGGGAAAGCTCTCGGGCCGAAAGCTTGTCCCGTACGATTCCCGCGAGGCAATCGACAAGCGCTCTGACCTCTATCCTTACGCGATCGCGTGGCTTTCTGACCCGATCGACCAGCTGTTCCTCCAGATCCAGGGCTCGGGACAGCTTCTCGTCAAGGGCAAGGGGCTTGTCAGGGTCTTTTACGCCAATCAGAACGGACACCCCTACAGGGCCGTTGCAAAGTGGCTGATCGACCGCGGCGAAATGACCCGCAGCGAAGCCTCGATGCAGAGCATCCGCTCCTGGGCGAGGGCTCATCCTTCAGAGGTTCCGTCCCTCCTCGCCTACAATCCGAGCTACGTCTTCTTCCGTGTCTCGCCGGTCACCGACCTATCGGCAGGGCCTCAGGGCGCCCAGGGCGTGCCGCTCACTCCCGGCGCCTCGGTAGCGGTCGACAGGAACCGCTGGAAACTCGGCGTGCCGTTCTTCGTGTCCGTCAGCCAGCAAAGCCCGCAACTCGCGTTCAACCGTCCCGTAATCGCACAGGACACCGGCGGCGCCATCCGGGGACTGATCCGCTTCGACTACTTTTGGGGATCTGGCGCGGGCGCGGGGGAAAGCGCCGGACGGCAGAAGAGCGCCGCGTCGGCCTGGGTGATGGTTCCGAAGGGGCATTCTCCCTACGAGCTCCTGAAGAACCGCTAGCTCCCAGGGTTTCGCTTTCGAAGCTCCTTCACGAGATCATCGTACGAGGGAACCCCGCCAAGGCGACTCCCGTCCGGAAAGACAAGGGTCGGCGTGCCTGCCACGCCGATCCTTACAGCAAGAGCTGAATTCCGGTCCAGCACTGAATCATCGCAGGACGTCTCCGCCGGCTTCTCGCCTTTCACCATGAGCCCCGTCCACGCCGCTCCGGGATCCTTCGCACAGACCACGTTCTTCGCGACAGGCCTGGAGTGTTTCATCGGGAAGACGTATGTGTAGACGTCTACGTCCTGCATCTTCGCGAAATGGGATTCGAGCAGCCTGCAGTAGACGCACGTCGCGTCGGCGAACACAGCGACACGATAGCGCCCGCTTCCGTGCTTCACGCGTATCGCGTCCTCCTTCGGAAGGCTCTTCCAGTCAACCCGGGAAATCCGCTCTGCCCTTGCCTTCGTGAGGTTCTCGCGGGTTTCAATGTCGACCGCCTCCCCGAGGATCAGGTACCGGACAGAGGGATCCACGTAGAAGACCCGGTCGGGAAGAACGGAGACTTCCCACAGGCCGAAAGGCGTCCTGGAAACAGAGGCCGGCCGGACGCCGAGCCTCGAAGCGACAAGTGCCTTCACCTGTTCCTCGCCCGCAGGCACCGCTCCAGCGCCGGAAGACAAGGCGATCAACGCTGCGGCAGCAAGGCCCGCAAGCTTTCTTCCCAAAGCCACTTCGCACACCTTCATAAAAGAATTTTGAAAGAACATTAGCCGACTTTTCACGCTCGATCGAGACTCGTCCAGCCAAATGCCATCCGGCACATCGGCGCTTTCAGTAGCCATTTGATGGGCGATGAGAAAAATATTTGCATTATTCCACCAAGGGTGCTAACATTCTTTGCCTACGCGTGGTCAGGTAGCTCAGTCGGTAGAGCAGAGGACTGAAAATCCTTGTGTCGACGGTTCGATTCCGCCCCTGACCACCACAGATTCAAAAAGCCGCAGACCTTCGGTCCTGCGGCTTTTTCTTTGCCTGAAGGAAGAGGTAAATGGTAAATGCGGCGGGGCTCAGGAAAGCTGCCCGAGAGTCACCCTGTCGTTTCCGCCCAGATCCCTGAGGGTGCGGACAGAGGAAAAGCCGGCACTCGAGAAGAGGGTTCGGCAGGCCTCTCCCTGGTCGAAGCCGTGCTCCACGGCGATCCACCCTCCGCTCCTTAGGCGAAGCGGAGCCCCGGCGGCGATTACCCGGAGGTCATCGAGGCCGTCCACGCCTGAGACCAGCGCCGAGCGGGGTTCGTATCCGAGATCCCGAAGGTAGGGGCTCGAGGCGGCAACGTAGGGAGGATTCGAAAGGATGAGATCAAACGGGCCGGCTCCCGCGGGAACGCTCTCGAACCAGCTGCTCTGGAAGAAGCGGACCCCGGAATCCCCGGCGTTCTCCCGGGCGACCCGCAGGGCCCCTTCGGAAACGTCGCAGGCCCATACTTCGGCGCCCGGGCACTCGAGCGCCACGGTGACCGCGATGCAGCCGCTCCCGGTTCCGAGGTCGAGAACCCGGGGAGCCGCCTTTCCCTTGAGAAGGCCGATGGCGGTCTCGACGAGAAGCTCCGTGTCAGGCCTCGGGATCAGCACGTCCGGCGTCACGCGGAAGGGGCGGCCGAAGAACTCCTGCACGCCGCTGATATAAGGATAAGGTTCGCCTTTCAGGCGCCTCGCTACCGATTCACGGAACACGTCTTCGGCCTCAGGGGGCACTTCTTCCTCAGGGTGCGCGACGAGATGCTCCGTGCGGCACCGGAGCGCGAGGGCGAGAAGAAGCCTCGCCTCGAAGATTCCCAGTTCGCCGCGCTTTTCGCGCAGGAGATCGCCGACGGTAGCCATGGCGAATCCGGTCCGCCTCGTCAGGAATGGCGCTCGGCAAGCGCAGCGAGCTGCTCTGTCTGGTGTTCGGTGATCAGGGCCGTGATGATTTCGCCCAGGTCGCCGTCGAGGATCTGGTCAAGCTTGTAGAGCGTGAGGTTGATCCGGTGATCCGTCACGCGTCCCTGCGGGAAGTTGTAGGTACGGATCCGCTCGGAACGGTCCCCGGAGCCGATCAGGCTCTTGCGCTCGGAAGCCTCGGCTTCCTGCTGCTCGGCGACCTTCCTCGCGTATAGCCGGGACGCGAGCACCTGCATCGCGCGCTCCTTGTTCTGGCGCTGGCTCCGTTCGTCCTGGCACTCGACCACGAGGCCGGTGGGAAGGTGCGTGATGCGGACAGCGGAGTCTGTCTTCTGGACATGCTGGCCGCCGGCGCCCGAGGCGCGATAGACGTCAATGCGGAGGTCGGAGGGATCGATGTGGACCTCCTCGATCTTGTCCAGCTCGGGCAGCACGGCAACCGTGCAGGCAGAGGTGTGGATCCGTCCCTGGGACTCGGTGACCGGGACGCGCTGGACCCGGTGGCCGCCCGACTCGAACTTGAGCTTCGAATAGGCACCCTCTCCGACGATCCTGACGATCACTTCCTTGTAGCCCCCGAGGTCGCTCTCGTTCTTCGAAACGATTTCCGTCTGCCAGTTCTGACGCTCGGCGTAGCGCATGTACATGCGGAGAAGGTCCCCGGCGAAAAGCGCGGATTCGTCACCGCCCGTTCCCGCGCGGATTTCGAGGAAGATGTTCCTCTTGTCGTTGGGGTCGGTCGGGAGGAGCATGATCTTCAGCTCCTTGTCGAGCTCAGCGAGCCTCTCCTTGCACTCCGAGAACTCCTCCTGGGCGAGCTCCTTCATGTCGGGGTCCGAGAGCAGCTCCTCGGACTCCGCCTTCTGCTTCTCAAGCCGATCGAACTCGCGGACCTTCTGGACAACGGGCTCGATTTCCGCCCTTTCCCGGGACAGGTCGCGGAAGCGGTTGATGTCGCTGCACACGTCAGGCGCGGCGAGCATGGCGTCGATTTCCTCAAGCCTTCTGCCGAGGGAGGCGAGCTTCGCCCGCATCGAATCGTTCATATTCTTCTCTTTGTTTCCGTCTCTTTCCGGCGGCCTGCCGCAACGGCAGGCGCGCCGACATATGGCTTTCCTTGCCTTCGGGACTCGGGGGCGCTACGCCCTCGACTCGCGGCTGCGGTAAAAGCCCTTCAGGATATCAGATTCCTTCGCCCGCTCCTCCTCGCTCAGCCCCGTGCCGTTCCGCAGGAGGCTGGTCGGATCGTGAATGAGCTTGTTGGTGAGCGAATGGGAAAACGCCTTGAGGACTTCGGCTGCGTCCGCGCCGGAGGCAATCCGGCGAACCGCCTTCTGGAGCTCGGATTCGCGGATCGCCTCGGCCCTTGCCCGAAGGGCCCGGATCTCGGGAACGGCGTCACGCGCCGCGAGCCAGGCCTCAAAGTCCCCGACCTTCATTTCGATGATGGCCTCGGCCTGGGTCACCGCGACACGGCGGCTTTCCTTCCCGGAGGCGACCACCTTCCCCAGGTCGTCCACGGTGTAGTAGTAGATGTCGTCAAGCGAGGACACCTCGGCCTCCACGTCCCGCGGCACCGCGAGGTCGATGATCATCATCGGGCGATGGCGCCTTTCGGCCACCGCCTTCTGGATCATGCCGAGCCCGATGATCGGAAGGGAGGAAGCGGTGCAGCTCACGATGATGTCATACCCGGACACGATGTCGGGCAACGTCCGCAGCTCAACGGCCTGCGCGTGGAACCGCCTCGCAAGCGCCGCTCCGCGCTCAAGCGTCCGGTTCGCAACCGTGACCCCGGCGGGATGCCGGGCGCAGAAGTGCGCCGCGCAAAGCTCGATCATTTCCCCCGCGCCGACGAACAGGACCCGTTCCCGCGAGAGGTCACCGAAGAGCTGCTCGGCCATCCTCACCCCTGCCGCAGCGAGCGACACGGAATGTGCTCCGATCGAGGTCGCGGTCCGCACTTCCTTCGCGGCGGCAAACGTGCTGTCGAAAAGGTGGCCGAGCATGAGCCCGAGCGCCTTCGAGTCCTTGGCGATCCTCCAGGCCTTCTTCATCTGGCCAACGATCTGCGTTTCCCCGAGGACCATCGAGTCGAGCCCGCTCGCCACGCGGAAAGTGTGCCGGGCGACGTCCGACTGCTGGTAGCAGTAGGTATGGGGCATGAACTGCTGGAGGCTGATGTGCTTCCGCTCGGCGATGAAACTGCAGAGCGTGCGGACCGCGGCATCCGCGTTCTCCGCGGCAAGGAAGAACTCGGTCCGGTTGCAGGTGGCAAGGATCAGCGCCTCGCGGACTCCGCCCTCGCTCGCGGGGGAGGCGGCATCAAGGAGCGCGCCGAGCGCCCCGGGGATCTCCTCCGGGGCAAAGGACACCGCCTCCCGGATGGAAAGCGGCGCCGTGGTGTGGTTCAGGCCTAGAGCAAGCAGCTGCATTTGGGATCCTGCCGGCATTCCTCCCAACATCGGATCGGAAGCACGGCATTGCTAAATTCTTGTATTTGGTGCCTTCAGGCGACGGAACTCTTCTCCATTCCCTGCGGTGCGACGCACCCTGCGGGCGCCTTGCGCGGGGCGCCCGGTCGCGTAAGCGAATCTCCAAAAGGCAAGTTCGCACATTATAAAGGCTTTCCCCGCATTCCCCGCGGCCGGAAGCCTTCCGGAACATCCGTTTTACGCCTTCTGCCTTTCAGGAATCTTACCGGGCCATGGAAAGAAAAAAGCCGGCCGGCTGGACGGCCGGTCGACTCTATCGGGGGCGGGCGCGTTCCGGAGGAATTCTTCCGGGGCGAACCCTGCCGCGCCAACGAATGTGGTGCCCGTTGTCTGACTCGAACAGACGACCTTTCGCTTACAAGGCGAGTGCACTACCAACTGTGCTAAACGGGCGCGGGTACGAAACTATACCTGATTATTTGACCTTCTGTATGAAGGAAGCCCGCTTCGGCTGGACCTTCGGCTTCTCTTCGGGAAGCTCCTCTGAAGAGGCACCGGGGCCCTCATACGGGAATCCCATCCCGAGCTCGGGGTGCTCCGCCGGGAAAACGGCGACGATCGAACGAACCGGAATGTGCAGGTTACGGGAAACTTCGCCAAACCGCGCCGCGAAGTCGAAGGCGTCGTTCCGGAAATCCGGATTGTGGATCGCCTCCGAGAACAGGCTGAGGGTGATCTTCCCGTCCCTCACGAATTCCCGGGGCACGACTGTCTCGTCATCGACCTGCACGACGACATACGGCCTGTAGCCGCTGTCCTCGCACCAGTCGATGACTGCCCGGACCATGTAGGGCTTGAAGGGGATCTGTTCGGCTTCAGGAGCGGTCATTTCAGCGGCGCATTACCTTTTCGGAGGGCGTCATGCTTTCCATGAACGCCGGGCGGGAAAAGACGCGCTCCGCATAGATCTGGATCGCCTTCGCGGTCTTCGGGAGCTCGATCTTGTAGTAGTCGAGGCGCCAGAGGAGCGGGGCGATGCAGATGTCGAGCATCGAGAACTCCTCGCCGAGGAAGTACTTGTTCTTCGAGAGGTGGCTCGAGAACTGCTGGAGCTGGTTCGAGATTGCCTTCCTCGCCGCGGCCTTTGCCTTTTCGTCAGCCGCGTGGTCCTCGAGGACGCGGACCGGCGCGTAGAGCTCGCGCTCGAAGCCGTAGAGGAACATGCGCGTGCGAGCGCGGGTGATCGGATCCGGCGGCATCAGCTGGGGATGCGGAAAGCGCTCGTCGATGTACTCGTCGATCACATTGGCTTCGTAAAGAACCAGGTCACGCTCGTTCAGGATCGGAACGGTCCCGTAGGGCGACATTGCCTTCACTTCAGCCGGAATGTTGAACATGTCAACATCGCGAATCTCAAAATCCATGCCCTTTTCGAAGAGCACGAAGCGGCAGCGATGGGAAAAAGGATCCGTCGTGCCTGAATACAAAACCATCATAAGACGCTGTTCCCTAGCAGTAAGTCAGGGCGATCCGCCTTCATTGGCGGCAACCCGGCACACGAAAAAGAATTTCGTGCGGTCTGAAGGTATTATTTTAGAACATCGGTTACACCGGGTGAGAACCGGGAAGTCCAGTATTGATGCCCGGATGAGGCCCGCCTATCATTTCCAGCATCTGTTCTAAAGGCAAACAGCATGTCCTTCGTCAAAGAATTCCAGACGTTCATTTCCAAGGGAAACGTCGTCGACATGGCAGTCGGCGTCATTGTCGGCGGCGCTTTCAACCAGGTTGTCGGCAGCCTCGTCAAGGATATCTTCAACCCGCTGATCGGCGCGATCGTCGGAAAGCCGAACTTCACGGACCTCTTCCTCGTGCTTCAGACGCCTCCGGACTACGCCGGCCCGTACACGTATGAAGCGCTCACGAAGGCCGGCGCGACGGTCTTCGGCTACGGCGCCTTCCTCACCGCCCTCGTGCAGTTCCTCATCCTCGCCCTCGTAGTGTTCTGGATCGTGAAGTGCATGAACACGCTCCGCGAAGCCGCCGAGAAACGCGCCGCGAAGGAGAAGGAGGCCGAAGCCGCAGCCGCCCCCGCTCCGACCCCGGAGGACATCCAGCTCCTGCGCGAGATCCGCGACCTCATGAAGGAAACAAAGAAGTAATCTCCCGGTCTCTCCGCCCCTCCGCCGCGATCCTCTTTCCTGCAGCGAAGGCGGAAATCCCGAAGCGCTCCACATCCCCGCCGGGTCCATGGGCCCGGCGGGGATGTTTTTTTCTTTTCTCGGAGCGCCTGGCCCTCCCCGGTTCTCCGGCAGACTAAAGCTGCTTCTGCAGCGGCGGCCTCACCTGGAGTGTCACCTTGGTGCGCCAGCGCTTTCCGTCCCGCGTGAAGGTAACGGGAACGGTCTTTCCGGGAGCGATGGAGGCGACCTGGCGCATCATCGCGTTCACGTCCGAGAGCGGGACGCCGTCCAGGCTCGTCATGACGTCTCCCTCGCGCAGCCCTCCCGCCCATGCGGCGGCCCCCTTCTTCACGACGGCGACCAGGACCCCTTCGCCAGGCTTCAGGCCATGCCGCTTCGCAACCTCCGGCGTCACAGCCTGGGGCACGAGCCCCAGGTACCCGCGCCGGACCTTGCCGTTCTTCATCAGGGAAGGAAGCACGTCCTCCACAAGAGACGAGGGGATCGCGAATCCGATGCCGACCGAAGTGCCCGAGCTGGTGTCAGGGGAGAAGATCGCGGTGTTGATCCCGACCAGCTGCCCGGCGGTGTTGATGAGCGCCCCGCCGGAATTTCCGCGGTTGATCGCCGCATCGGTCTGGATGAAGTCCTCGAAGCTGTTCAGGCCGAGGCCCCGGCGCCCGAGCGCGGACACGATCCCCATCGTCACCGTCTGCCCGACATTGAAGGGGTTCCCGATCGCGAGCACGACGTCGCCGACATGAAGGGTGGAGCTCGTCCCGAATTCGACGGCCGGCAGGTCCTTCTCCTCGATCTTCAGGAGCGCGAGGTCCGTCTCCGGGTCAGCCCCGACAAGCCTCGCAGGGCGCTGGCGGCCATCGGAGAGGGCCGCGGCGAGGTCCGAAAGCCCTTCGACGACGTGATGGTTCGTGAGGATGTATCCGTTCCGGCTCACAATGACGCCGGAACCGAGCGGGGACGCGTCCGAAGGACTGGAAAAGATCTGGGAGAGCTCCCTGTCCTCCTCGTCCGGGGGCTGGGTCGTGTAGATGTTGACGACGGAAGGCGCGGCGCGTTCAACGGCGTCCGAGTAGGAGAAGACCGCTCCCTCGCTGCGGACGCCCCGGGAGGGTGCCGGAGAGTCCGCAGCGCGGTACTGCTCCCAAAGCAGGACAGAGAGGGCGATGCCCGCGCACACTGCCACCGTCTGGGAGAAAATAAGCCAAAGCTTCTTCAGCATAAGGAAAATCCATGCAAACCCGCACCCTCGTCGACAAGCTCGACGCGCTGCTCGAACCTGAGCGCTTCCACGATTATGCCCCCAATGGACTGCAGGTCGAGGGCAGGCCTGAAATCACCCGGGTAGTGACCGGCGTCACGGCAAGCCTCGCGCTGATCGAAGCCGCGGCCCGCCTGAAGGCGGACGCGATCCTCGTCCACCACGGATGGTTCTGGAAGAGCGAAAGCCGCTGCATCACCGGCTACCGGCGGCTCCGGGCAAAGCGCATGCTTGAACTCGACATGAACCTCATCGCATACCACCTGCCGCTCGACGCGCATCCGGAGCTCGGAAACAACGCAGGGATCGCGCGGTGCCTCGGACTGGACGTCCTCGGACGCTGGGGCGAGATGATGCTCGGGTGGACAGGCGAAATCCCGGGCGACCCGATCACGGCGGAAGCCTTCGCCGAGCGATGCGGCGCCGCGTTCAGGCGAAAGCCGTTCCTCGTCGGACCGTCGGAAAAGAAGGTGAAGCGGATCTGCTGGTGCAGCGGCGCGGCACAGGGCATGATGGAGGAAGCGGTCGGGCAGGGCGCAGACCTCTACCTCTCCGGGGAAATCTCAGAGCCCACCGTACACCTCGCCGAGGAATACGGCGTTCCCTACCTCGCCTGCGGCCACCACGCGACGGAACGGTTCGGGATCGAGGCGCTCGGCAGGTGGGTCGCTGAGAATTGCGGGCTGGAAGTGACCTTCGTCGACATCGACAACCCGGTGTAACGGCCTGCGCCGGGACGGTCACTGGTCAGAAAAAAGGCGCTGGGAGGAATTTCCCCGCGCCCTTTTCGGAACGAAGCCGTCGCGGCTTCTCTCAGGAAGACTTCCCTTCCTTCGCCTCGCGTTCCTGCTCCTGCTTCTCAAGCTCCGCGATCTCCTCGCGCTCCTGATCCATGAAGGAGCGGGGATTCTTCTTCCCGAAGCACTGGACTAGCCAGATGCCGGCCTGGTAGAGCAGCACGAGCGGCAGGGCGAGCAGGGTCTGGGAAAGCACGTCCGGAGGCGTGAAGATCGCGGCGAGAACAAAGGCTCCCACGATCACGTAGGGCCTCGCCTTCTTCAGGGCGGCGAGCGACGCGATGCCGACGTGGTTCAGCACCATCACGATGATCGGCACCTCGAACGTCACGCCGAACGCGACGAACATGGAAAGCACGAAGCTGAAGTACGAATCAATGTCCGGCGCGAAGTTCACCGACTCAGGCGAGAACTGCGCGATGAACCGGAACACGAACCGGAAGACGACGAAGTAGCAGTAGAGCACGCCGACATAGAACATCGCGGTCGACGAGACGAGCACCGGCAGCACCAGGCGCTTTTCCTGCCGGTAGAGGGCCGGGGCGATGTAGGCCCAGATCTGGTAGAGCACGACAGGGAGCGCGATCACGAAGGCAAGGAACAGCGTCACCTTCAGCGGGACGAGGAACGGCGCAACGACGCCGGTCGAAAGCATCTTCGTCCCCTCGGGCAGCGCGATCATGAGCGGCATGGAAACGCCATCGAAAAGCTGCTTCATGAAGGGGGAGAGCACGAGGAACACGACGAGGATCGCGATTACCGACTTGACGATCCGGTTCCGCAGCTCCACCAGGTGCTCGACGAGGGGCTTCTCGTTCCTCGGGTCGTCCGGCGCCTCGATAGGAAGGTTCTGATCTGACTTTTCACTCATTGAAGTGCCTGGCTAGCGGTAAATTCTTGGACGGTTCGAACGGGCGCGCGGGGCGTACTTCCGGTTGTTGCCGACAAACTGGTGGCGCTGCATCTGGAGCTTTTCCTGGACCTTCTCCATTTCCTCCGCGAGCTCGTCGATGGAAGGCCCGGAAATGTAGCGCTTGTCGAAAATCTTCGTTCCGGAGCTCTCGGAATCGTCCCAGGAAAAGTCCTCGCTGTCGTATTCGGTCGCGCTGTAGTCCTCGACTCCGGTGCCGGAGTCAGAGTCAGACCCGGCGCTCGAATCCACGGCGAGCGGGCTTTCGGAGGAATCCGCGCTGTCAGGCTTCTGCTCGAAGGCCTTTTCCGAGTCGCTCAGGTTCTTCTCGGCTTCCCCCGCGACGGCGTTGACGTCGTTCTCGATGCCCTTCGCGGCATTCTGGACGGTCTCGTTCAGGTCGCGGGCGACGTTCTCCGCGTCGTCCTTGATCTTCTTCAGCTCGGCCAGCTCCGACTCGCGGTTGAAGTCGTCCTTCATCTGCTGGACAAACCGCTGCGCCTTGCCTATCCACTGTCCGGCAGCCTTTGCGACCGTCGGGAGCCTTTCCGGGCCCAGAACCACCAGTCCGACGACCGCGCAGACCAGCAGTTCGCTAAAACCGAAATCAAACATAAACGATCAACCCGCCGCGGGCAAAAGATCGCTTCCCCCCGCTGCCCGTCGGGCGCTAGGGGGGAAGACTGTTGTCAGGAAGGGGAAAAAGCGGACCCTACTAGGCCTGCTTCTTGTCCTCGGGAGCCTTTTCGGCAACGGCGGGTTTTTCGGCCTCGTTGGCGGTCTTCTTCGCAGCGTCGGCAGTCTTCTTGCCGTCGTCAGCCGCGTCGGACATGCCTTCCTTGAAGCCCTTGATGGCGCCGCCGAGGTCCTTGCCCATGTTCTTCAGCTTGCCGGTACCGAAGACGAGGACAACGATTGCGAGAACAATCAGCCAGTGCCAGATAGAAAGTGAACCCATGATGATCAGCTCCTACGCTTCCAGGGCTGGGGTCCGCCCAGCACATGGACATGTAAATGAGGTACTTCCTGGCCGCCGTCGCGGCCAGTGTTGATGACAATGCGAAAACCGTTGACGCACCCCTGTTCGAGCGCGAGCTTCTTCGCAAGGACTAGCATTTTACCCAAAAGTTCGCCGTCTTCGGGGCCGACCTCGGCGAGCGACGTGATGTGCCGCTTCGGAATGATGAGGAAATGCACGGGCGCGGCCGGGTTGATGTCGTTGAAGGCAAAGACCTCGTCGTCCTCGTAGACCTTCTTGCTCGGGATGTCTCCGCGGGCGATCTTGCAAAACAGGCAGTCATCTTTCTGCATAGGCAGTCTCCTTTCTGCTTCGATTCTAATGCGGCTCCGCTCTAGGACTTCTTCCGTGAAGCCTTTTCGACAAGCCCGGAAACCCCTTCGCGGCGCGCGAGCTCACGCACGACATCCTCGGGCCTGAGGCCGTAGCAGGAGAGCACCACCATCGAGTGGAACCAGAGGTCCGCGGTCTCGTAGACAAGGTGGGCCTTGTCGCCCGAGCCGCTCGCCACGTCCTTCGCCGCCATGATGACCTCGGAAGCCTCTTCCGCTACCTTCTTCAGCATGCCGTCCGGAGCCTTGGAGAAAAGCTGCGCGACATAGCTCTTCGAGGGATCCGCCCCATGGCGGGAGTCGATCGTGTCGGCGATTTCCTCGAGGATTTCCCCGCACTTTCTGCTTTCTGTCATTTTCTTCCTTCCGTTTCGTTCTTCGAGGCGCCTTCGCCATGATGCCCGTACATTTCCCCGGGGCTCCTCAGCACGGGGGAGTTCTCCCGCCACCGGCAGTCAGGGGAAAGCGTCCGGTAGAAGCAGCTCGCGTGACCGGTGTGGCAGGCGATTCCCCCCTTCTGGCGCACCCGGTAGACCACGGCGTCGCCGTCGCAGTCGAGCATCACCTGATCGAGCTCCTGGATGTTCCCACTCTCCTCGCCCTTCCTCCAGAGCTTTCCCCTGGAGCGCGAGAAATAGACGCCGCGGCGCGTCCGGACCGCCTCCTCGAGGGCCTCGCGGTTCGCCCAGGCGAGCATCAGGATGGTGCCCGTCGCGGAATCCTGCGCGATCACCGGGACAAGCCCCCGGGCGTCGAACCTCACTTCCTCGATCCAGCCGCTCACCGCTCTTCTCCCTCAGGCAGCCTCATGCAGATCCCGGCCTTCGCCATGAAACGCTTCGCTTCGAGGATGGAATATTCGCCGAAGTGGAAGATCGACGCGGCAAGCACCGCGTCCGCGTGCCCCTTGAGGACGCCGTCCGCAAGGTGCTGTAGATTCCCGGCGCCGCCCGAGGCGATCACCGGGACATGCACGGCGTCGCTCACGGACCGGGTGAGCTCGAGGTCGAACCCTTCCTTCGTGCCGTCCGCGTCCATGCTAGTGAGGAGGATCTCGCCCGCGCCGAGCCTTTCCACCTCCTTCGCCCACGCCACCGCGTCGCGGCCGGAAGGCTTCCGGCCACCGTGCGTGTACACCTCCCAGCCGCCCTCGGGGCCCTGCTTCCTCTTCGCGTCAATCGCGCAGACGATTGCCTGGCTGCCGTAAAGCGATGCGGAGTCCCCGATCAGGTCCGGGTTCAGGACGCCCGCCGTGTTGATCGAGACCTTGTCCGCTCCGGCGTTGAGGAGCCGCCGGATGTCGGAAACCTGACGGACGCCGCCCCCGACGGTGAGCGGGATGAACACCTGGGAGGCGACCGACTCGATCACGGAAAGGATGATCCCGCGGTTGTCGGAACTCGCCGTGATGTCGAGGAACGTGAGCTCGTCGGCGCCTTCGCGGTCGTAGCGCCGGGCGATCTCGACCGGATCCCCGGCGTCCCGGAGCCCGACGAAGTTCGTGCCCTTGACGACGCGGCCGGCCGTGACGTCAAGGCAGGGAATGATGCGTTTCGCCAGCATTTCAGCACCTCTTCCGTTTTCCAGTTCCTTCAGTCCGGGGCACCGCCGGAAACCCGGTCGAGCGCCTCGCTGAAGTCGAGCGTCCCCTCGTAGAGGGCCTTGCCGAGGATGACGCCGCAAATGCCGTCCTCCTCTGCTGCGACGAGCGCGTCAATGTCGCCCATGTCCTTCACGCCCCCCGAGGCGATCACAGGGACGGGGGTCGCGCGGGCGAGGCGCCTCGTCGCCTCCACGTTCACGCCGCAGAGCATCCCGTCGCGGGAAATGTCGGTATAGAGGAACGCGGCCGGATCGAGCTGAGCGAATTTCTCCGCGATCTCGATCACGTCGATCCGGGAAGTCTTCTCCCAGCCGTCCGTCGCGATCTTCCCGTCCCTCGCGTCCAGTGACACGATGATGGAGCCGGGGAAGGCGCCGCAGGCGTTCGCGAGGAAGCCGGGCTGCTTCACGGCAGCGGTTCCGATCACGGCGAAGGAAAGCCCTTCCTCCATGTAGGACTCGATCGTGTCGAGATCCCGGAGGCCGCCCCCGAGGTCGATCTCCATCACGCCGCTGAACTCCTTCACAATTCCGGTGATCACGTCGTGGTTCACCGACCGGCCGTGCTTCGCGCCGTCGAGGTCCACGAGATGGAGGCGCGAGGCGCCGAGGTCTGCCCAGCGGCGCGCCATTTCAAGCGGATCCCGCGAGTAGACCGTGATGTTCTTGTTGAGGTCACCCTGGACAAGCCGCACGCAGGCGCCGTCCTTGATGTCAATGGCAGGGATGAGGTCAAGCATCTTTGAACCCTTTTGTAGGAACGGGAATCAGGGATTCCAGCGAAGGAAGTTCGAGTAGAGCCGCAGGCCGTCCGCCGCGCTCTTCTCCGGGTGGAACTGGGTCGCGAAGATATTCCCCTTCGCGACCGCAGTCGTGTAGGGAAGACCGTAGCTCGTCATTCCGGCCACGATCCGCATGTCCTCAGGCGCCGCGAAGTAGCTGTGCACGAGGTAGAACCACGAGCCGTCCGCGATGCCTTCCCAAAGCGGATGGGAACGGGTCTGGTAGACGCGGTTCCAGCCCATTTCGGGCACCTTGAGCCGGGCGCCGGACGCGGTTCTCATGGCGGTCGGCGGAAACCTGAGAACCCGCCCCCTGAAGACGCCGAGCCCCAGGCTGTTGCCCTCCTCGCTTTCCTCGAAGAGCATCTGCAGCCCGATGCAGACCGCGAACACGGGCTTCTCGGAAAAGGCGCGCAGCACTTCCTCGCGAAGCCCCGATTCGTTCAGGTGCTTCATGCAGTCTCCCATGGCGCCCTGCCCGGGGAGCACGATGCGGTCAGCGGAGCGCACGGCGGCGGGGTCCGAGGAAACGGCGACCGATTCGTCCTTCCCGGCAACGGCCTCAAGTGCCTTCGAGACGGACTTCAGGTTTCCGCTTCCGTAATCGACAACGACGATTCTTTTCACAGCACCCCCTTCGTCGACGGAATGACGCCAGTCATCCTCGGATCCGGCTCCACGGCCATGCGAAGCGCGCGTCCGAAGGCCTTGAAGATCGTCTCGGCCTGGTGGTGCGCGTTGACGCCGCGGAGATTGTCAATGTGGAGAGTGACTTCGCCATGGTTCGCGAAGCCCTGGAAGAATTCCCTCACGAGCTGCGTGTCGAGCCCGCCCACCATCGGAGCCGTGAACGAAGCCTCGAACACGAGGCCGGGACGCCCGGAGAGGTCCAGCACCACGCGGGAAAGGGCTTCGTCGAGCGGCACATAGGCGAATCCGTAGCGCCGGATTCCCTTCTTGTCGCCCAGGGCCCGCAGGAGCGCGTCCCCGAGCGTGATGCCGACGTCCTCCACCGTATGGTGGCCGTCCACATCGAGGTCGCCCTTCGCCTTCACAACGAGGTCGACAAGGCCGTGCCGGGCGATCTGCTCCAGCATGTGGTCGAAGAAGCCGATGCCTGTGGCGATCTCAGACTTTCCCGTCCCGTCGAGGTTCAGACGAATCTCAACCTCCGTTTCCTGCGTCCTGCGGGTGATTTCCGCGATCCGGTCTGGCTGCATAAGGGTGCGTCTCCTGACTGTTGGAATAGGCTGGAAGATGCCGCGAAAGGAGCGGGCGGACGGCGTCCGCCCCTCGTTCCTCCCCGCAATGGGGAGAAAAGGACTACTTCTTCAGCCGGTAGCAGGCGCTCGTCGCGTGCGCGATCAGGTGCTCGCCTCGGGCGAGGACTGCCGCGACGGGGCTCAGCGCCTGGGCGCCGTCCTCGGAAATGTGGATGATGCTCGTGCGCTTCAGGAAGTCGTAGACGCCGAGCGGCGAGGAGAAGCGCGCCGTGCGGGAGGTCGGAAGCACGTGGTTCGGGCCCGCGCAGTAGTCGCCAAGCGCCTCGACGGACCAGCGGCCCATGAAGATCGCGCCGGCGTGGCGGAGGTGGTCGACCCACTTCTCGGGGTTCTCGGTCGAGATCTCGAGGTGCTCCGGGGAAATGGCGTCGGCGACGCGGCAGGCTTCCTCGAGGTCGCGCGTCACGATGATCGCGCCGCGGTTGGCGAGGCTCTTCTCGATGATCGCCTGGCGGGGCATCGTGGGAAGGAGCTTTTCGATCGACTTCTGGACCTCGGCCGCGAAGTCCGCGGACGGGGTGAGGAGGATCGCCTGCGCGAGCTCGTCATGCTCGGCCTGGCTGAAGAGGTCCATCGCGATCCAGTCGGCAGGAGTCTTCCCGTCGCAGATCACGAGGATCTCGGAGGGGCCGGCGATCATGTCGATGCCGACGCGGCCGAAGACACAGCGCTTCGCCGCGGCGACGTAGGCGTTGCCCGGCCCGACGATCTTGTCGACCGGCTGCAGGGTCTTCGTGCCGTAGGCGAGGGCGGCGATCGCCTGGGCGCCGCCGATCGTGAAGGCGCGCGAGACGCCCGCGAGGGCCGCAGCGGCGAGCACGAGCTGGTTGCGTTCCCCGCCCGGGGTCGGGAAGACCATTTCGATCCGCGGGACGCCGGCGACGTGCGCGGGCATCGCGTTCATGAGGACGGAAGACGGATAGGCGGCCTTCCCGCCGGGAACGTAAAGGCCGACGGAATCGATGGGGGTGATCCTCTGGCCGAGCACGTTGCCGAACTCGTCCTCCATGGTCCAGCCCTTCTCGAGCTGGTGCTCGTGGAAGGTCCGGATGCGCCTCGCGGCGGTCTCGAGGGCGTTCCGCTGGTCCCCGGGGAGCGTTTCGAGGGCGTGGAGCATCTCCTCGCGCGTCACGACGGCGTCTTCCATCGTCTTCAGGCTGAGGCGGTCGAAGCGGTTCGTGTACTCGATCACCGCCTCGTCGCCGCGGGCGGCGACGTCCTGGACGATCGCCTCGGCACGGCGGGTGATTTCGGGATCGACCGACGCGTCGCGGGCGACGAGCTTCGCGAACTTCGGCTCAAAATCCTGGTCCTGAGTGGATAACTGTCTGATCATTTTATTTTTTTGCCTTCCTGATGCTTTCAATGATGGGGCTCAGCTCCGAGCGCTTGAGCCCCATCGAAATCTGGTTCACGATGAGCCGGGAACTGATCGGGGCGATCACCCGGACTTCCCGCATGTTGTTCGCGCGAAGCGTGGCC
Organism: uncultured Sutterellaceae bacterium; assembly: GCA_902797695.1. Taxonomy (GTDB): domain Bacteria; phylum Pseudomonadota; class Gammaproteobacteria; order Burkholderiales; family Burkholderiaceae_F; genus Mesosutterella. The sequence goes on along the minus strand of CADBTW010000033.1, from coordinate 29,579 downwards.
CCGGTAGCCACGATGTCGACGATCGCGTCGGCAAGACCCGCGATCGGAGCGAGCTCCATCGACCCGTAAAGTTTAATCAGATCGACGTGCACGCCCTGTCCCGCGAAATAGTCCCGGGCCCACTTCATGAACTTCGTCGCGATCCTGATCCGGCCCCCGCGGCGGACGAGCCCGTCATAGTCGAAGCCGTTCGGCGCCGCGACGCTCATGCGGCAGCGGGCGATCTGGAGGTCGACCGGTATGAAAAGCCCGTTGCCGCCATGCTCGTAGAGCGTGTCCCAGCCGCAGACCCCGAGGTCCGCGGCTCCGTACTGCACGTAAGTGGGAACGTCCGTCGCGCGGATCACGACGATCCGCAGGTCGCTGCGGTTCGTCGCGATCATCAGCTTGCGGCTCTTCTCCGGGTCTTCGACCGGGTAGATGCCGGCCGCCGCGAGAAACGGCAGCGTGTCCTGATAGATGCGCCCCTTGGCGAGCGCCATGGTGATCATTCTCTGAATCTCCTGATGTCTGCCCCAAGGGCGCGGAGCTTCACTTCCATCCCGTCGTAGCCGCGGTCAAGGTGGTAGATGCGGTCGACGATCGACTCGCCCTCGGCGGCGAGCGCCGCGATCACGAGGGAGGCGGAGGCGCGGAGGTCAGTCGCCATCAGCCTCGCGCCCTGCAGCTGCCGCACGCCGCGCACAATCGCCGTATGGCCCTCGACCTCGATGTCCGCGCCAAGCCTCTGGAGCTCGGGCACGTGCATGAAGCGGTTTTCAAAGATGGTTTCCGTAATCCGGCCCAGCCCTTCGGAAACGCAGTCGAGCGCCATGATCTGGGCCTGCATGTCGGTCGGGAACCCCGGGTGAGGCTCGGTTCGGATCGAGACCGCCTTCGGCCTGCGGTCCATCTTCACTCGGATCCAGTCAGGACCGGTTTCAATTTCGGCTCCGGCCTCGCGGATCTTGTCGAGAACGACGGAAAGCGCTTCCGGGTCGACGTTCTGCAGCGTCACGTCGCCGCGGGTCGCGGCGGCGGCTGCGGCGAATGTCCCGGCCTCGATCCGGTCGGGGATCACGGTGTGCTCGGCCCCGTGGAGTTCCTCGCATCCGTCGATCACGATGGTCGAGGTCCCGTCGCCCGCGATCCTCGCCCCCATCGCGCGGAGGCAGTTCGCGAGATCCACGACCTCGGGCTCGCGGGCTGCGTTCTCAATCACCGTGCGGCCCTCGGCGAGGACCGCCGCCATCATGATGTTCTCCGTACCGGTCACCGTCACCATGTCGGTCACGATCGTCCTGCCGGAGAGCCTCCCGCAGCGCAGGTCGACGAAGCCGTGGTCGATCTGGACGTCAGCGCCCATGCGGCGAAGCGCCTGGATGTGCTGGTCGACGGGGCGCGCCCCGATCGTGCAGCCGCCCGGCAGAGACACCCGGGCCGCGCCGAAGCGCGTTGCGAGGGGGCAGAGCACGAGGATCGACGCCCGCATCGTCTTCACGAGCTCGTAGGGAGCGACCGTGCTCGTCACGTTCGAGGCGCAAAGCTTCACCGTCTCGCCTTCGCGATCGATCTTCACTCCCATGCCTTCGAGCAGCTTCAGCATCGTCCTCACGTCGGCGAGGTTCGGCACGTTGTGCAGCACGAGTTCGCCCGAGGTGAGAAGGCTAGAAGCCAAGATTGGGAGCACCGCGTTCTTGGCGCCGGAGATCCGGACATTGCCCGAAAGGCGGTGTCCACCGATAATCCTGAGCTTTTCCATAAAAAATGGCTGGATAGAGATATAAGGCCAAAGAAAGCCGCGGGGGAAAATGTCCCTGCGGCTTCCGTATGATAGCGTGCAGCAGGCCCCCGCCCCTAGCTCCGGGCGGGAATCCCGAGAATCCGGTCGACCCCGTAGAGCCTGCAGAGAACGGAGAGCCCTTCGGGGAGCGCCTCGATCCTGAACTCCGCACCTGACGACCGGCAGAGCCGCTTCCAGTGCAAGAGCGCGGCGACGGCGGACGAGTCCGCCCGCCGAATCCCGGAAAAGTCGAAGGCGCCGTCTCCGGACTTCACCGCGGCGTCGCCCGCCCGGATGATTTCCTGCGCATTCTGCATCGTGATCTCGGTGCCGGGAATCTTCATCTTTCCCTCGTGCCTACTTGGCTCCGGACTGCTTTGCCGCGTCCTTGTTGAGCGCGGAATTCTTGTCGTTCAGGGCCTTGACGAGAGCGGGAATGCCGCCGTTCGCGAGGATGCTCCCGAACTGGGAGTGGTAGTTCTGCACGAGCCAGATCCCGGAGACGTTGACGTCGATCACCTTCCAGGCGCCCCCCTTGTTCGCGAGGCGGTAGTCGACCGGAACAGGCTTCGCGGTCTTCGAGACAAGCTTCGTCCTCACGATCGCCGTGGCGGAAGCGTCAGCCGGACGCCGCGCGGGAACCGCCTCGGCGTGGTAGTCCTGCACCGAGCTGAAGGCTCCGGAATAGACGCGGGTGAGGAGGCCCTGGAAGCCTTCCTGCAGGGCCGCGCGCTGGTCGGCAGTCGCCTGGCGCCACTGCGGGCCCACCGCGGTGCGGGTCATTCTCGCGAAGTCCACTTCCGGCATGATCCGGTTCGTCACGAAGGTCCTCACCTTCTCCGGGTTCGCCTTCTTCAGGGCGGGATCCTTGCGGATGTCGTCGAGGAGCTGGTTCATCAGCCCGACAATCCACTCGGTCGGATCCTTGTCGGAGGACGACGCCGCGAGGGCCGCGGGAGAGGAGAGCACGAAGGGCGCCGCGAGGGCGGCCGCGATAAAGCTGCGACGATTGAGCATTTTTCCTTCCATAAATCAGTTATTTTCCAGCCGCGGCGGGAGACGCCTTCGGCGCGGGCTCGTCACCGGGATCCTCTAGGAACCCCTCCTCGTCCGCGGGAGGATTTCCGTCGTAGACCAGGTTGCGGCGGTAGGACAGGTAGGCGTCGCGCACCTGGGCGTACGGGTCGACCGCGGTGTCAGCGACCTCGTCCAGATCAAGAAGCCTCGTGCGGGTGTCCAGCATGTCGACGCCCCAGATCGTCCAACCGACCCAGTCCGGGTCGATCCAGGTCTGGATCGAGGCGAGATAGTTCCCGCCCTTGCCGACCGTGTCGCGAACCGTGGAGGGCCCGAGGAACGGGAGAACGAGGTATGGGCCGTTTCCGATTCCCCAGTAGCCGAGCGTCTGCCCGAAATCCTCGGGCTGCGGCGCGAGGTCTCCCATCCCGGCGACGTCGAAGCATCCGGCGACGCCAAAGGTCGAATTCACGATGAAGCGCATGAAGGAAACGAACGCCGCGTTGCCCTTCCCCTGGAGGAGGTTGTTCACGAAGTTCCGCGGCTCCGTGAGGTTATCCATCATGTTGCTCACGCAGGTGCGCACGGGCTTCGGGGTCACCGCCTTGTAGCCCTTCGCGATCGGCTTCGCGACATAGGTGTCCACCTGGCGGTTGAACATGTCGGTCTGGCGGTTCATGGATTCCCACGGATCCGCCTTGTTCTCGCCCGCGTTCGGGGGCACCTGGGCGCAGCCCGCGGCAAGCATCGCCGCGGCAGCCGCCGCGAGGACCGCCGTCTTCTTAAGATTCCAAGTCATTGCCTTACTCCGCACCCGCGGAGGATTCGGAACCCTTCTTCTCCGCAGTATTGAAGAGGAACTGGCTGATCAGGTTCTCAAGCACGATGGAGGACTGGGTCTGCTCGATCCTTCCACCGTCCTTCAGGTTCTGGTCGTCGCTTCCCGCCTCGAGCCCGATGTACTTTTCACCGAGAAGCCCGGCAGTGAGGATCTTCGCCGACGTGTCGGCGGGGAACCGGAAGTTCGTGTCGAGGTCCAGGGTGACAACGGCCTGGTAGGTCTTCGGGTCGAGCTTGATCGAGCGCACCTTGCCGACTGTCACCCCCGCGCTGCTCACGGAAGCGCGCGGCTTCAGCCCGCCCGCGTTGTCGAACACGGCGGTCACGCGATAGGTCTTCTGCCCGAAGTTGAGGGAAAGCATGTTCCCCGCCTTCAGCGCCATGAAGAGAACCGCCGCGACCCCGAGGATCACGAACACGCCGACCCAGAAGTCCGTCTTCAAGTTCTTATTCTGTTCCATTTTCTTTTGTCCAATCCAGCCCTAGGAGGCGAACATCAGCGCCGTCATGATGAAGTCGAAGCCAAGGATCATGAGGGAGGAAACCACCACGGTCCGGGTCGTGGCCTGGGAGACACCCTCGGGCGTCGCCCGGGCGGTGTAGCCCTCGTAGAGCGCAATGAGCCCGGCGACCGCGCTGAAGACGACACTCTTCACCACGCTGTTGCCGATATCCTCGAACACGTCGACCGAAGCCTGCATGTGCGACCAGAAGGCCCCGCTGTCAGAACCGATCAGCACGACGCCGACCACCCAGCCCCCGATGACGCCGACCGCGTTGAAGATCATCGTGAGGATGGGAAGCGAAATCATCGCCGCCGTGAAGCGCGGCGCGAGGACCCGCTGCACGGGGTCGACGCCCATCATTTCCATGGCGGAAAGCTGTTCGCCGGAACGCATGAGGCCGATCTCGGCGGTGAGGGACGTGCCCGCGCGGCCCGCGAAGAGAAGCGCCGTCACCACCGGGCCCAGCTCGCGCACGAGGGCGAGCGCTACCAGCACGCCAAGCGCCTCTTCGCTCCCGTAGGTGACGAGGATGTCATAGCCCTGAAGACCGAGGACGCCGCCGATGAAGAAGCCCGAAACCGCGATGATGACAAGCGACCGATTCCCGAGGAAAAGCACTTCCCGCACCACGATCGAAAAGCGCCTGAAGCTCGCCGGGAATTCGCGGATGACGGTCCAGGAGAATCGTCCGAAGCGGCCGGATTCCGTGATGCAGCGAAGCACGAGGCTGCCGACCGAGGCAACGAGTCTGTAAAGGAAATTCATTGGTCCACCCCCAGGTCTGCTTCGATCGGGGGCGCCGGGTAGTGGAACGCGACAGGTCCGTCGGGGAGCCCCCCGAGGAACTGCCTCACGAAGGGATCGTCGGACTTCTGGAGCTCGGCCGGAGTCCCCTGCGCCGCCACGCGCTTGTTGGAAATCATGTAGACATAGTCCGCGATATCGAACGTGGTCTTCACGTCATGCGTCACGACGACGCTTGTCGCGTGGAGGGCGTCGTTCAGGCGCCGGATGAGCCGTGCGGTAACGCCCATGGAGATCGGGTCGAGTCCCGTGAAGGGCTCGTCGTAGAGGAGCAGCTCCGGGTCGAGCGCGATCGTGCGGGCGAGGGCGACGCGGCGCGCCATGCCGCCGGAAACTTCGGACGGCATCAGGTGGGCTGCCCCCCGGAGTCCGACCGCGTCGAGCTTCATGAGAACAAGGTCCCGTATCGTCTCCTCGTCGAGCTTCGTCTGCTCCCTCAGCGGAAAGGCGACGTTGTCGAAAACCGAAAGGTCAGTGAAGATCGCGCCGAACTGGAAAAGCATCCCCATCCTGCGGCGAAGGGCGAAGAGCTGCGAGCGGCTTCTCGCGTGGACGTCCTCGCCGCCGAGGTACACGTGGCCGCTCCAGGGCCTGAGAAGGCCCCCGACCAGCTTGAGGATCGTGGTCTTCCCCATGCCAGAGCCGCCCATGACGGCAACGACCTGCCCTCTGCCGAACGAGAGCGAAACATCGTTCAGGATGACCCTGCGGCCGAAGCCGAAGGTCAAGTGATCGATTTTGAGAAATTCTTCCATCTGCCGTTCCCGGCCGGGCCATAGGACAAACGGTCCCGCGCCGGGCGAAAAGTTCCAAAGCAAAAACCTGAATGATCATTCAGGTCCGAGTTGGAAATTATCGCACAACGAAAGAGCCGTCATACCGCCTTCCGAGCGCCTGTTTCCCCGTAGTTTCCAGCAGTGACCGGCGCCCAGCGGACGCACCTCGCGATCCCGAGACGCTTCAGCTCCGGGGAGTCGGGGGGAACCAGCGGGAAGGCGGAGGAAAGGCTTTCCGGGGGCGTGCACGCGCGTTTCGTCTCGAAGTCGATGTGCGCCCACTCGGTCGCGGCCCGGAGAACCGCCTTCCCGTCCTTCACCACGGCATAGCGCCTGAGGCAGACCGAGCCATGGGCTTCCTGGAGCCACGTGTAGACCGTGAGCTCGTCGCCGAGCACGGCTGGCCTCAGGTATTCGATCCAGTGCTCCCGAACGACCCAGACGTGCTTCTCGCGGATGTAGCGCTCCTGGCTCCACCCGAGGCTCTCGGAGTGCTCGGTCGCCACTTCCTCCATCCACCGGAGGTACTCCCGGTTGTTCACGTGACCGAGGGCGTCGATCGATTCGGGCCCCACGGTGACATGCTTCTCATAAATCGCTTGTGTCATGTCCACTGCCTAATGTTGCTGATTTTCGCGGCCTTCCCCTTGGCCTCAGGGCCCGCTTCCGCTCCTCGGGCGCCGGGATCCGGTCGATGAAGTCTCGCGGCCCGATCGGCCTTCCCCTGCGGGTCATTTGCTCCACCATGCGCCCGAAACCCTCCGGGGTTTCCTCCCCGAGGAGCTCGCCATAGACCGCGGTGAATCCCGCGGCTCCGCAGCAGGCGGCGGAGAGCTCGGCAGGGGACGGAAGAAAGGGATCTGTCCTGAGCCCCGCGTGATGGGCGAAGCTCGACCAGACGTACTGCTCGGGGCTCGAGACAAAGCGCCTCTCGACCGGGAGCCTTTCAATGTATAGCGCGATCTGCGCGAGCCACTCGGGCGCCACGGGGGAGGACCGAAAACGTCCCTCCCACAGGGTGCCCTCGAGCCCGTGCCGGCGGTTGAACCAGCGGACGTAGCGGCGCGAGACCGACTGCATGAAGCGGCTGAGGGAATCGCGGTCCCCGGGGAGCGCGACAAGATGCACTTCCCCGGGCAGAAGCAGATAGGCGGCAACGAGCACCCCGAACTCCCGGGCCCCCTTTCTCAGGCAGTCTATATAGAAGAGGCAGTCGTCGTCGCTCCGGAAAACGGATGCGCCGCACCCCGCCTGCACCACGTGGTGCGGGCAGCCGGGAACGGAAAGTCTCGCGAGGCGGGCCATGGGGCTCCCCGGCTAGTCCGTGTAGCCGCCCCAGGCGAGCGTCTCGCGGATGAGGGCCTCGGGCACCACCTCGATTTCCGAGCGCCCGACCGGCTTCATCACGATGAAGCGGATGTGGCCGCCCCGGCTCTTCTTGTCCGAGCGCATCGCCGCGATGGCCTCCGACGCGGAAAGGCCGGGGATCCTCGAGGGCAGTCCCGCGGATTCCACGGCGCGCCGAACCCGCTCCACGTCTTCCGGACCGATGTAGCCAAGCCGCCGCGAGAGGTCTGCCGCGAGCACGAGCCCGCAACCGACCGCCTCGCCGTGGAGCCACGTTCCGAAGCCCGCGAGTTTCTCAATCGCGTGGCCGAACGTGTGGCCGAGGTTAAGGGTCGCCCGGACCCCCGCCTCGCGCTCGTCCTCGGAAACGATCCTCGCCTTCAGGCGGCAGGCGCCCGCGATCGCCGAGGCGAGCGCCTGGTGGTCGAGCGCGCGGATCCTGCCCGTGTTTTCCTCGATTTCGCGAAGATAGGACTCGTCGCCGAGCATGCCGCACTTCAGGATTTCGCCAAGCCCCGCGGAAACCTCGCGCGGCGGCAGCGTCTCAAGCGTCGCCGTGTCGGCGACCACAACGGAAGGCTGGTGGAAGCATCCGATCAGGTTCTTGCCGGCAGGAAGGTTCACGCCGGTCTTCCCGCCCACCGAGCTGTCCACCTGGGCGAGGAGTGTGGTCGGGACCTGGACGAACCGGATGCCGCGCATCCATATCGCGGCGGCGAACCCCGAAATGTCCCCGACCACCCCTCCGCCGAGCGCGACGATCACGGAACGGCGGTCCGCGCCCGCCCTGACGAGTCCGTCAAGCACGAGTTCCACCGAGTGGAAATCCTTGTAGCGCTCCCCGTCGGGGAGCACGACGGAGGAAACCGGGACAGAGCCCGAGAAGGACGAAACGGTCCTCTCAAGGTAAAGCGGCCCCACGGTGTCGTTCGTCACGATCACGACGCGCGTCGGCGAAAGCGCTTCCACCCGCTTTCCGAGTTCCCCGAGCAGCCCTTCACCGATCAGGATCGGATAGCTGCGTTCGCCAAGATCAACGCGGAATTCCATGCTTCGTCTCTCCCTTCACCGTCTCTTCGGCGGAAGCCCTGACAGACGCCTCAAGCGCCTTCATCTTCGGGTGGTTCAGTATTTTCTCAACAATCCGGGCGGGCGATCCCCCCGAGCTCTGGAAGCTCACGTCCGCAGTCGCGCAGTAAGTGGGCGACCGGCGCTCGAGGAGCTCCCGGATCCTCTGCATCCGGTCATCCGACTCTAGGTTCGGTCGGGAGCGGTCCGACTTCGTGCGGGCGTAGGAGGTTTCCGCGTCCACGCGAAGGTATACGACAAGGCCGCTTCCGCTCATCAGCCCCTGGGCGCGGGGCGCGAGGACGGCGCCGCCCCCGGTAGCGACGACGAGCCCCAAGCGGCGCGAAAGCTCTTCAAGGAGCCCCGACTCAAGCTGCCGGAATCCCGCTTCGCCGTCAGAGGCGAAGATCTCGGGGATCGTGCGCCCTTCCCTCCTCTCGATCTCGCGGTCCATGTCGATGAAATCCCAGCCGAGCCTTTGGGAAAGCATCTTCCCGACGGTGCTTTTCCCGGCTCCCATCATGCCGATAAGGTAGACGACTCGTTTCATAGGAGGAAGAGCGCGGCCTGGCCCGCCCGAAGCAACTGCCGCGGGAGGGACCGCCGCCAAAAAGAGAATGGCCTGACAGGACTGCTATCTTAAACTCACCTCAGGGCCTCCCCGCGAGAATGCGGCCCCGCCCGAGGCCGCGCGCTTCCGGCCGAACGCCCCGCGGCGCGGCGCTCCTTCCGATGAAGGCTCCCGGCGGAAATTTATAATGAGGCTTTCCATGGCTTATTTGCAAACCGAAGCCCGCCGAGCGGCCCAGCCCGCATCCCCGGGACCGGTACGCCTGCATCCGTGAACAAACTGGACAACAACCACAAGAAGGGAAGGCTGCTGAAGGCGGCCTGCTGGATCGGCGGGATCCTGTCAGCCGGCGCGGCGTGCGGCTTCCTGCTCTTCACCTTCCTCTTCGCGATCATCTACTCGCAGCTTCCCGACATGACGTCCCTCAGGTCGTACGTGCCGAAGATGCCCCTTCGGATCTGGTCCGCGGACGGCCAGCTCCTCGCCGAGTACGGTGAGGAGCGGCGCGACTATGTTCTGATCAAGGAACTGCCGAAGCAGGTGAAGCTCGCGATCCTCGCCGCCGAGGACTCGGACTTCTACCAGCATTCCGGCGTGGAATTCTCCGGCATCGGCCGCGCGGTCATCGCCAACATCCTCACCGGCCGCAAGAGCCAGGGCGGCTCCACCATCACGATGCAGGTGGCGAGGAACTGCTTCCTCTCCTCTGAAAAGAGCTACATGCGGAAGCTCTACGAGATCGCCATCGCGACCAAGATGGAGCACCAGCTGAGCAAGGATCAGATCCTTGAGATCTACGTGAACCAGATCTACCTCGGGCAGCGCGCGTACGGCTTCGGTTCCGCCTCGAGGACCTACTTCGGCAAGCCGCTGAAGGACCTCACGGTGGGCGAAGCTGCGACGCTCGCCGGGCTTCCGGTCGCGCCTTCCGCCTACAACCCGGTCGTGAACAACCGCCGCGCCACGATGCGCCGCAACTACGTGCTCGGGCGCATGGCAACCCTCGGCTTCATCACCGAGCAGCGGAGCCAGGAGGAACAGGCGAAGCCCGTGTACGTGAAGGACGCTGTTTCCGACGCGCTCGCCGGACGGCGCTCCCCGAAGGCGCACGCGGAGTACGCGACCGAGCTCGCGCGCCAGATGGTCTACGACATCTTCAAGGAGGACGCCTACACCCGCGGCCTCAACGTCTACCTCACGATCAACTCCGGCGCGCAGAAGGCCGCATACAACTCGGTGCGCTCCCGCCTGATTTCCTATGACCGCTCGAGGGGCTACCGGGGCGCCGAGGCCCAGATGGAACTCCCGGCTGACCCTGCGGCCCAGCCGAAGGCGATCCGCGACGCGCTCCGCAAGGTCACGACGAGTCCCAACCTGCTCCCTGCCGTTGTCGTCAGCACATCGCCCTCCATCCGGGCAACGTTCGCGTCCGGGGAAACCGTCACGCTGAACCGCGCATCGAACCAGTTCGGGGCGAACTACCTGAAGGCCGGGGCTCCGGGAGACACCCGGATCCGCCCGGGCTCGATCATCCGCGTGAGCCACGGGGACGGCGGCTGGACGCTCGCCCAGGTCCCGCTCGTGCAGACCGGCTTCATGGCGGCGGACTTCAGGACGGGCGCGGTCAGGGCCCTGGTCGGCGGCTTCGACTACGACCTCAACATGTTCAACCACGTGACGCAGGCGTGGCGCCAGCCCGGTTCGAGCTTCAAGCCCTTCGTCTACTCCGCGTCCCTCGAGAAGGGATACACCCCGCTCACGACACTGCAGGACGAGCCCTTCACGGTGAGCGCGAAGGAAGCTGGCGGCACGGCCTGGACCCCGAAGAACTACAGCGGCAAGTTCGAGGGGCCGATGCCGCTGCACCGCGCCCTCGAAAAATCCCAGAACATTCCGGTGATCCGCGTGATGCAGAGCATCGGCCCGAAGTACGCCCGCGAGTTCATCACCCGGTTCGGGTTCCCCGCGTCCCGCCATCCGGCAACGCTTTCGACCGCGCTCGGCGCGGGCACCGTCACCATCTGGCAGATGTGCGAGGCCTATTCGATCTTCGCGAACGGCGGCTACCGGGTGCAGCCCTTCCTGATCGACAAGATCGTGGATGACGCCGGACGCGTCCTGATGGCCGAGGAGAACCGCAATGCGGGCGACGAGTCGATCCGCGCGATTCCCGCGCGGAACGCCTTCGTGATGTCGACGCTGCTGAACGACGTGGCCCGCCGCGGAACGGCGGCGCGAGCCGGGAGCTCGCTCGGGCGCCCGGATGTCGGCGCGAAGACCGGCACGTCCAACGATTCAAACGACGCCTGGTTCGCGGGCTTCGCGGGGAACCTCGTGGCCGTCGGCTGGATGGGCTACGACCAGATGCGGTCCCTCGGCGCGAAGGCGACCGGCGGAAGCCTCGTCCAGCCGATATGGATCGAATTCATGCAGACGGCGGTCCGCGGGCAGCCGATCTTCAACCGCCTGCCCCCGTCGGGCGTTGTGCAGCGCGAAGGTGAATGGTGCTATCGGGAATCCGCGCCCGAGCCCCAGCAGGCCGCTCCGAAGGACAGTTCTTCCGGGGCGGGAAAGAACGAGGATCCCATCGGCTCCCTGCTAAAATTTTTCTAGGAATGGCCCGTGAGGGACACGGGCTCGCCCGAGAGCTTCGTCGCGGCGTCCGAAAGGACTGCCCAGAAGTCCTCCCCGTCCGAGTCCCGCCACGACTTTCCGTCCCAGGAGAAGTGAAAGCCGCCTGTCGGCCGTGACGCGAGCCAGACCTGCTCCGTCGGCGTCTGGATGTTGATCACAATCTGCTCGCCGCTGTCGAACTCGATGGTGAGGACATTTCCGGAACGGTCGGCATCGGCCATCTCGAGCTCCCTCGCGTCCTCGACTTCGCGCAGCAGCCTTTCTGCCCTCTCAAGGAAAAGAGTCTGATTCATGGTGAAAAGAAGAACATTCCTAAGAACTGCCCTGATTCTAAGCCTCGGGGCCGCGGTTCCCGCGGCGCTCTCGGGTTGCGGGCTGAAAGGGCCGCTCTACCTGCCGAGGAAGCGCGGAACGGATTCCACGGGCTCCGGGAACGAGGCTGTTCCCGTCCAGAACACGCCGCTTGAAGAGAAGGCGTCCGGAATGGATGGAGCCATTCCCTCGATGCAGAGCGGCTCAGCAGACAGGGGCTCGGAGCCCCGCCCGGATCCCTCGTCCGGGCGCGAGCCCTAGGCCGGCCCCTGCCAGTTCTCCACCTTAGAAAAGAAAAAATCATGAAACCTTTCTGGCTGCCGGACACCACCGGCTTTTCCTACCGCGAGGGAAAGCTCTTCTGTGAAGACGCTTCCCTCGAGGGCATTGCCGAACGCTTCGGCACCCCGACCTACGTATACAGCCGCAAGGCGCTCGAGAAAGCCTACAGGGAGTACGACGACGCCTTCTCGGGGCATCCGCACGAGATCCTCTACTCGGTGAAGGCCTGCTCGAACCTCGCCGTGATCCGGGTCCTCGCGAATCTCGGCGCGGGATTCGACATCGTCTCGGGCGGCGAGCTTCTCCGCGTCGAGGCGGCTGGCGGCGACCTTTCGAAGGTCACCTATTCCGGAGTCGGGAAAACCGATGCCGAAATCCGGCTCGCGCTCGAAAAGGGCATCCACTGCTTCAACATCGAGAGCGTTTCCGAGCTTGACGACATCGCCCGGATCGCCTCGGAGCTAGGAAAGCGCGCGCCAGTCGCGGTCCGCGTGAACCCGAATGTCGACGCGAAGACCCATCCCTACATCTCGACCGGCCTGAAGAAGAACAAGTTCGGAGTCTCCTATGAGGAAACCCCGGCGCTCTACAGGAAGGCCGCGTCCCTTCCCTCGATCGAAGTGATCGGCATTGACTGCCATATCGGCAGCCAGATCACGCAGCTCGACCCGTTCGGTCATGCCGCGGACAAGGTCCTCGACGTCGTGGAGCAGCTCGCGGCCGACGGGATCCGGCTCCGCCACATCGACTTCGGAGGCGGCCTCGGCGTCTGCTACAAGGACGAGGTGCCCCCGGAGAAGGCCGCCTTCGCCCGCGTGATCCTCGACAGGCTCTCCTCGCGCGGCTACGGGGACCTCGCGGTCGAGCTCGAGCCCGGACGCTCCATGGTCGCGAACGCCGGCGTGCTCCTGATGCGGGTCATCCGCTGCAAGGCGGGAGAAATGAAGAATTTCTGCATCGTCGACGCCGCCATGAACGACATGGGCCGCCCGATGTTCTACGAGTCCTGGATGGGCATCGTCCCAGCGTGCCCCCGGGACGGCAAGGGGGTCACGTACGACGTCGTGGGCCCGATCTGCGAGTCGGGCGACTGGCTCGGGCGCGACCGCGAGCTGAATGTCCTTCCCGGGGACCTCCTCGCCATGACTTCCGCCGGCGCCTACGGCATGACGATGAGCTCGAACTACAACTCGAGGCCCCGCGCGGCCGAGGTCCTGGTGGACGGCAGCAGCGCCTTCTGCGTGCGCCGCCGCGAAGAGCCCTCCGACCTCTGGCGCGGCGAATCCGTTCCCGAGGAACTGAAGTAGGACCCTGCGGCCGCAGGGAAAAGCCTGCTACACTGAATCAACGCCGGTCCCGCTCGTTCGGGCCGGCGTTTTTCGTGACCGCACGGCATTCCCCGCATCGCGGCCCGGCAAAGGAGGCCAAGCCCATGCACATTGACAACTCCCTCAGGCTCGATTTCAAGGACGTGCTGATCCGCCCCAAGCGCTCCACGCTCAACTCCCGGTCAGACGTGGACATCACGCGCGACTTCAGGTTCCTCCATTCGCCCCATTCCTATCACGGGGTGCCCATCATCGCGGCTAACATGGACACGACGGGAACCTTCGAAATGGCGAAGGCACTCGACCCGCTGCTCCTCTCCACGGCGCTTGACAAGCATTACAGCGAGGATGAGCTAATCGGGTTCTTTTCGGGCCTCAGGCGCAAGTCGGCCGCCTTCTACACGATGGGCATCGGCTCGGAGGACTGGGAGAAGTTCCTGCGCGTGCGGGAAAAGGCCCCGGAAGCGGTCGAGTACGTCTGCGTCGACGTCGCGAACGGCTATACGGAGCGGTTCGTTTCCTTCATCAAGAAGCTGCGTGAAAAGTGCCCTGACATCGTCCTCATGGCGGGGAACGTGGTGACAGGCGACATGACGGAGGAGCTCCTGCTCGCCGGAGCGGACATCGTGAAGATCGGGATCGGGCCGGGATCCGTCTGCCTCACGCGGAAAATGACCGGGATCGGGTACCCGCAGCTTTCCGCCACGATCGAGTGCGCGGACGCCGCGCACGGGCTCGGGGGGCGGATCTGCGCGGACGGCGGCTGCACGACTCCGGGCGACATCGTGAAGGCGTTCGGGGCGGGCGCCGACTTCGTGATGATCGGCGGAATGCTCGCAGCCCACGACGAGTGCCGGGGCAAGACCGTCGTGAAGGACGGCGTCGCCTACAGGCAGTTCTACGGCATGAGCTCGGAGCAGGCAATGAACCGCTGGTCCGGGGGAGTCGCCGGATACCGCGCGTCGGAGGGGAAGGAAGTGTTTCTCCCGAGCCGCGGCCCGGTCGCGGCCACGGTCCAGGAAATCCTCGGCGGGCTTCGGTCCGCATGCACCTACGTGGGGGCGAGACGCCTGAAGGAACTCACGCTCAGGACCACATTCGTGCGGGTCGCGCAGCAGCTGAACGAAGTCTTCGGGAAGTCCTGAGGAAGAACTCCCGCCGCATGAGATAATTTCCTTCCTGCAGCCGCAAGGCGAACAACCCAGAGGACAACGCCCGTGAGCATCTACGAATCCGCCCTTTTCACCGTCTCTTCGAGCCGGCTCGACAACCTGCCGGCGCCGAGCGTGCCTGAGATCGCGTTTGCCGGACGGTCAAACGCCGGAAAGTCGACCGCCATCAACGCGCTCACGCGCCAGGGGCGCCTCGCGTTCGCCTCGAAGACCCCGGGCCGCACACAGCTCATCAACTTCTTCGAGCTCGCGAGGAAGGACAAGGTGACGCACGAGCGCCTGCCCGTCGCCTACCTCGTCGACCTTCCGGGCTACGGCTACGCGAAGACGACGGCTGAAATCCGTTCCTCGTGGTCGGAGCTCGTCGGCGGGTACATTTCGTCCCGCAGCTCGCTTCTCGGAGTCGTGGTCGTCATGGACGCCCGCCGCCCCTTCATGCCTTCCGACGAGTGGGTGATCGAGTTCATGAAGGGACGCCCGACCGCTAAAATGGTCTGGCTCATCAACAAGGTCGACCAGTTAAGGACTGTTTCAGAACGCCGTGCTGTAATTGCGGCCGTGAACGAGCGGGCGAAGTCCTGTCCGAACCCGGTTTCCGTCCAGTACTTTTCCGGCCTGAAGAAGATCGGCGTGGAGGAGCTTCGCGCCACCCTTGACGAGTGGCTCGGCATCGGGCAAGCAGCTCCTGCCAGCAAATAAGTGGAATTCCCGCGCGCCGGGCCCCTCGTGGCCCGGTGCGCTTCCGTTTTCAGTCAGAGGCAATCAAACAATGCAGACTCTTGGCCAGTTCCCCATGGTGCGCATGCGCCGCAACCGTCATGACAGCTTCTCCCGCAAGCTCGTCCGTGAGACCGTCCTCTCGCCGAGCGATCTGATCCTGCCGGTTTTCGTCCAGGAGGGCGAGCACACCCGCTCCCCGATTCCGACGATGCCCGGCGTTTCCCGCCTCACGATCGACGAACTGCTTGAAGTCTGCGGCGAGTGCGTCGAGCTCGGCGTCCCGATGGTCGCCCTCTTCCCCCACATCGAGCAGTCCCTCAAGACGCCTGACGGTCGCGAAGCCCATAACCCCGACGGCCTGATTCCCCGCGCGATCAAGGCGATCAAGGCGAAGTACCCGCAGCTCGGCGTGATGACCGACGTCGCACTCGATCCCTATACGACCCACGGCCAGGACGGCCTGATCGACGAAACGGGCTTCATCATGAACGACGAGACCGTCGAGCAGCTCGTGCTTCAGGCGCTCTGCCACGCCGACGCCGGCGCCGACGTCGTTGCCCCGTCCGACATGATGGACGGGCGCATCGGGACGATCCGCCAGGCCCTCGAGAAGCGCGGGCACATCTACACGAGGATCATGGCCTACTCCGCGAAGTACGCGTCCTGCTACTACGGCCCCTTCCGCGACGCGGTCGGCTCCTCCTCGAACCTCGGGCGCTCCAACAAGGACGTCTACCAGCAGGATCCGGCGAACGGGAACGAGGCGCTTTGGGAAGTCGGCTACGACCTGCAGGAAGGCGCTGACATGGTGATGGTGAAGCCCGGCATCCCCTACCTCGACATCCTTTGGCGCGTGAAGGAAGAGTTCAAGGCCCCGACCTTCGTCTACCACGTGTCCGGCGAATACGCGATGATCAAATTCGCGGCCGCTGCCGGCGCGATCGACGAAAAGAAGATCACGATGGAGACGATGATCTGCGCGAAGCGTGCCGGTGCGGACGGCATCCTCACCTACTGCTCGCTTGACGTCGCCCGCTGGCTGAAGGAAGGCTATGAATACTAGCCACTGAGGCGTCACGCATTACAAGAGTGGCCCTGCCGGCAAGTCCGGCAGGGCCATTCTTTATTCGGGGAAAAGCCTTCGGGGCCACCGTTGTCAGTAGTCGCCTCCGCGCCGGAATGCGCGGAGGCGGCGCCCTTCGCGCTTCGTGGGGCGCCCTCCTCGGATCGAGGCCGCCGGATCGGCCGCGAGCTTCAGGATGTCTTTCCGGGCCCGCCTTAGGTTCCTGCTCGACTCAGTCTCCTCGTAGAGCTTCGCGGCGTCGGAAGCCGAACCCCGCTTTTCGGAGAGCCCCGTCACGATGACCTCCATCGTGTCGTCCCCGCGCTTCACGGTTACGAAGGCTCCCTCCTTCAGGCCCCGGGACGCCTTCACGCGCTCTCCACCGACCTTGACCCTGCCAAGCTCGATCGCCTCCTGGGCGAGGGTCCTCGTCTTGAAGAGCCGGGCCGCCCATAGCCACTTGTCAATCCGAACTGAAAGCGAACCCTGTTCATCCATCGCAAAAACCTTCCATATAAAAACGGATCCGGTCCTTTTCAGGAGGGGATCCGTTCGGATTCTAATGGGAGCGGGCCTAGGCCAGTAGCCCCGGCCTCGCACCCAGAAAGAGTTCCTTAGGCGGCCTTCTCAGCCTCTTCCTTCACGGGCTCGGCCTTGACGGGCTCAGCCTTCGGGGCGGCCTTTTCGGTGAGTTCCATGTAGGCGAGCGGAGCGTTGTCGCCGACGCGGAAGCCCATCTTCAGGATGCGGGTGTAGCCGCCGTTGCGGTTGGCAAAGCGGGGCCCGATCTCATTGAAGAGCTTCTGGACGATTTCACGGTCGCGGAGGCGGCTGAAGGCAAGGCGACGATTGGCAAGGGTCGGATTCTTCGCGAGGGTGATGAGGGGCTCGACAACGCGGCGGAGTTCCTTCGCCTTCGGCAGGGTGGTCTTGATCGCTTCGTGGCGAAGGAGGGAGACCGACATGTTGCGAAGCATGGCGAGACGATGGGCGCTGGTGCGGTTGAGCTTGCGAAGACCAAGACGATGACGCATTTTAAAATTTCCTATTTAGTATTAATGATCTGTCCGAGGATCGGACAGAAGGTTCCCGACTCTTCTATCCCCTTTGCCGCGGGTTGCCCGGGCAGGGGCGGACGGGTTTGAAGCATGCCTTGCGTTGAGCAAAGCACGGCGCAGGATACACCTGCGCCGCGCTTTATGCAAGCCAAGGGCGGGAGCTTCTAGCGCTCAAGGCCCTGAGGTGGCCAGTTCTCGAGCTTCATGCCGAGGGTGAGGCCGTGGGCGGCGAGCACTTCCTTGATTTCGTTCAGGGACTTGCGGCCGAGGTTCGGGGTCTTGAGGAGCTCGTTCTCGGTGCGCTGGATAAGGTCGCCGATGTAGTAGATGTTCTCGGCCTTGAGGCAGTTCGCGGAGCGGACCGTGAGCTCGAGGTCGTCGACCGGACGCATGAGGACCGGATCGAGCGGCGGGGGATTGTTCCCGGCGTTCTCTTCCTCGGCGACTTCCTTGTCGGCGACTTCGGTCTTGATGGAACCGAAGATGGAGAGCTGGTCCTGGAGGATGCGGACGGATTCGCGGAGGGCTTCCTCCGGCATGATGACGCCGTTCGTCACGATCTCGAGCGAGAGCTTGTCGAGGTCGGTGCGCTGTCCGACGCGGGCGGAGCTCACCTGATAAGCGACGCGGAGGATCGGGCTGAAGGAAGCGTCCATGATGAGACGGCCGATCTGCTGGCGGGAATGATCGTCAGCGAAGGCGCGGACGTTGCCCGGCTGGTAGCCGCGGCCCTTCTCGACCTTCACCTGCATCTCAAGGCGGCCGCCCGTGAGGTGCGCGATGACGTGATCCGGATTGAGGATCGTGACGTCGTGGGGCAGGTCGAAATCGGCTGCCGTGACCGTGGCGTTCCCTTCCTTGCGGAGCATGAGGGAAACCTCGTCGCGGCCCTCGAGCTTGAAGATGACGCCCTTCAGGTTGAGGAGGATGTCAACGACATCTTCCATCACGCCGTCAATCTGGGAGTACTCGTGCACGATGCCGGTGATCTGGGCCTCGGTCGGAGCGTAGCCGACCATGGAGGCGAGCAGGATGCGGCGGAGCGCATTGCCCAGGGTGTGGCCATACCCGCGCTCGAACGGTTCGAGCGTGATGACGGCACGGTTCGGGTTCTTTTCGTCAAGCGCAACGTCGATGTTGGTCGGCTTGAGCAGTTCAGGATTAAACATTGGTTGAACGTCCTATTCAATACCCTCGGCTCGTTACACCGATAAGGCTGATGGATGTCAGTGGGGCTTCAGGAGTACTGAAAGCGCGGACAGTGCCCCAGAGGACCGTCCGCGCTTTTGAAACTGCCAGGCGGAGGATCCGCGCACTACGCAGATCCCCGCTTCTTGCCATATTAACGGGAATACAGTTCGACAACCAGCTGTTCGTTGATGTCGGGATTGAATTCCTCGCGTTCCGGCAGGTTCTTGAAGGTGCCTTCGAACTTCTTGGCATCAACAGAGACCCAGCCCGGGAAGCCGTTGGCCGTAGCGAGTTCAAGCGCTTCGGCGATACGGGCCTGCTTGCGGGCCTTCTCGCGAATGGAGACGACGTCCCCGGCTTTCACCGAGGCGGAAGGAATGTCGACGCGAAGTCCGTTCACGCAGATCGCGCCGTGGCTCACGAGCTGACGAGCTTCTGCACGGGTGGATGCAAAGCCCATACGGTAAACCACATTGTCAAGGCGGCTCTCGAGGAGCAGAAGAAGGTTGGTGCCGGTGTTGCCGTTCATCGCTTCAGCGTTCTTGAAGTAACGGCGGAACTGGCGCTCAAGGACGCCGTAAATGCGCTTCACCTTCTGCTTCTCACGAAGCTGGGTGCCATAGTCCGACATCCTGGTGCCGGACATCTTGCCGTGCTGGCCCGGCTTAGTGTTGGCATCCTTCACCTTGGAGTCGAAGGAACGACGGGCGCTCTTCAGATTGAGATCGCACCCCTCGCGACGCGCGAGCTTGAGCTTGGGACCGAGATAACGTGCCATTTAAATTAGCCTCTCTTATCCTGCGGTTAAGACCGCATTCAGTCTTTTCTCCCGGTTGATGGAGAAAGGACACGGAAATTTGAAAAAAATTAAACGCGACGGCGCTTGGAAGGACGCACGCCATTGTGCGGGATCGGGGTCACATCCTGAATGGACGAGACGCGGATGCCGAGAGCGTTAAGAGCGCGGATGCTGCTCTCGCGGCCCGGGCCAGGCCCGAACACCTGGACGTCGACGTTCTTAAGGCCGAACTCAAGAGCGGCGCGGCCAGCCTTCTCGCTCGCGACCTGCGCGGCGAAGGAGGTGGACTTGCGGGAGCCCTTGAAGCCCTGAGCGCCAGAGGAGGACGCCGCAATGACGTTGCCCTGACGGTCAGTGATCGTGATGATCGTGTTGTTGAAGGACGCGTGGATGTGAGCGACGCCTTCGGTCACAACCTTGCGAATCTTCTTGCGACCACGGGCAGCGCCCGCGGCTTTGTTAGTGTTGCCAGCCATACTAATCCTCTAAATTACTTCTTAAGCGTGACACCAACCTTGCGCGGGCCCTTGCGGGTGCGGGCATTGGTGCGGGTACGCTGACCGCGGACCGGGAGGCCGCGGCGATGACGCATCCCGCGATAGGTTCCGAGGTCGATCAGACGCTTGATGGAAAGCTGAATTTCACGACGGAGGTCACCCTCGACGTTGAACTTCGAGACCGCATCACGGATCTTTTCGAGTTCTTCGTCATTGAGGTCCTTGACCAGCTTGGAATGCGGAATTCCGCAGGCATCACAGATGTCGCGAGCACGGGTCGGGCCGATGCCATAAATGGCGGTCAGACCGATAACGGCGTGCTGATTCGGCGGAATATTAATACCGGCGATACGAGCCATTTTCTTTACCTTACCTCTTTAGCCTTGACGCTGCTTATGACGCGGGTCGCTGCAGATCACGCGCACAACACCCTTGCGCTTCACGATCTTGCAGTTACGGCACATCTTTTTAACCGAAGCTGCTACCTTCATTTTTCATCTCCAGCCGCTCCCTTCCAGGGGCGGGTTCCGATGCACTCTGACAGAAATACGGAAGCTTAAACCATTTTGCAGATTTGCACAAGCCGGGAGGGACGTAGTGCATCCCTCCCTCTTGCGATAAAGCAATCTGCCTGTGGCTGGAACTGCTTCTTGAGGACTGTCAGGCGGCGGCGTTGCAGACGCCGCCTGCATCAACTACGCCGGGAATCACATTCCCCGGCCAAAGCCTTGGAAGTTTGTCTTCCTCAGCAAACTCTCATACTGGTGGCTCATCAGATAGGCCTGAACCTGGCTCATGAAGTCCATCGCGACAACCACAACGATCAGCAGGGAAGTGCCGCCGAAGTAGAAGGGGACGTTGAACTTCAGGTTCAGGAATTCAGGAACCAGGCAGACGAACACCAGGTAAATTGCACCACTCAGGGTCAGACGCTGAAGGATGCGGTCAACATACTTCGAGGTCTGGTCTCCCGGACGGATGCCGGGAATGAACGCGCCACCCTTCTTGAGGTTCTCAGCCGTTTCCTTCGGATTGAAAACAAGAGCCGTGTAGAAATAGGCGAAGAACACGATCAGCGCTGCGTACAGCAGCGTATAGATCGGCTGCCCGGGCGAAAGCGAGGCGGCCAGGTCACGGAGCCAGCGATTGGAATCGCTCGCCGTCATCCAGCCGGCCACGGTCGCCGGGAACAGGATCAGGGAGGAAGCGAAAATCGGCGGAATCACGTTGGCCATGTTGATCTTGAGGGGCAGGTACGTGGACTGTCCCCCCATGATCCTGCGGCCAACCTGGCGCCGCGCGTAGTTCACGGTGATCCGGCGCTGCGCGCGTTCCATGAAGACAACGAACGCAGTGACGAGGAGCACCACGGCGATGACGAAGATCGCCGCGAGCGGACTGATGGCACCGGTGCTGACCAGCTGCATCAGGCCGGTGGTCGCGTTGGGAAGACCCGCCACGATACCGGCGAAGATGATGATCGAGATGCCGTTGCCGAGGCCGCGCTCGGTAATCTGCTCACCAAGCCACATGAGGAACATCGTTCCCGTGACCAGCGACACGACGCAGGTGAACTGGAAGACGATGCCCGGATTGATGACCAGACCGGGCTGGGTCTGCAGCGCTGCGGAAATGCCGAAGGCCTGGAAGAGCCCCAGGAACAGCGTGGTGTAGCGCGTGTACTGAGTGATCTTTCTTCTTCCGGACTCCCCCTCTTTTCTCAGGGCTTCGAGAGAGGGCATCACGTAGGACAGCATCTGCAGAATAATGGCTGCAGAAATGTACGGCATGATGCCCAGTGCGAAGAGCGAGAAGCGCGAGAGAGCGCCACCGGAGAACATGTTGAACAGCCCGAGAATGCCGCCCTGCTGCTGGTTGAACAGCTGCTGGAGCATATCAGGATCAATTCCCGGAACAGGGATGTGAGCCCCGATCCGGTATACGACGAGCGCGAGCGCGAGGAAGATCAGACGCTGCCTGAGGTCTGCGTACTTCCCCTTGCTCTGCTCCTTTGTGTTACGGCTGTACGCCACGTTCTGCCCCTAATTTGAAGAAATTACTCTTCGACGACGGAGCCGCCGGCAGCCTCGATGGCGGCCTTGGCACCCTTCGTCACGCTGAGGCCGCGGACGGTCACCTTGCGGGAGATCTTCCCGGAAAGAATGACGCGGGCTTCAGTGGTGAGCGGCGAGACAACGTTCGCCTTCTTCAGGGTCAGCAGATCAATCTCATCAGCCGGGAGCTTCTCGAGGTCGCCCAGGCGGACTTCTTCCACAAACTTGTGGGTAAGGGAAGTGAAGCCACGCTTCGGCAGACGACGGTAGATCGGCATCTGGCCGCCTTCGAAACCAACCTTGTGGAAGCCGCCAGCACGGGACTTCTGGCCCTTATGGCCGCGAGTAGCGGTCTTGCCCATGCCGGAACCAACGCCACGGCCGACGCGGCGGATCGCGGACTTGGAGCCTTCAGCGGGCTTAATCGTGTTCAAACGCATCTGCATTTCAAATCCTCGGATCATTCGGCACGAACAAGGTAAGAGACCTTGTTGATCATGCCGCGGACGGCGGGCGTGTCTTCCAGCTCGCGGGTCTGGCGGATCTTCTTGAGGCCCAGGCCCAGCACCGTCTTGCGGTGATCGGCCTTGCAGCCGATCGGGCTGCGGACCAGGGTAACCTTGACAGTCTTCTTGTCAGCCATTTCTCTTACCTCCGGACTAGCCGACAATATCCTCGACCTTCTTGCCGCGCTTGGCAGCAATCTCGGCCGGAGAATGCATGTGGCTCAGGGCGTCAAAGGTCGCGCGAACCATGTTGTAGGGGTTCGAGGAACCGTAGCACTTCGCGTAGACATTGGTGATGCCGATGGCATCGCAAATGGCGCGCATCGGGCCGCCGGCGATGATGCCGGTACCTTCAGGGGCCGGGCGGAGCATCACGCGGGAAGCGCCGTGGTGGCCTTCAACGACGTGGAAAACCGTGCCGTGGTCGAGCGGATACTTCTTCATTTCGTGGCGGGCACGATCCATCGCCTTCTGGACGGCGGCGGGGACTTCGCGGGACTTGCCCTTGCCCATGCCGACGCGGCCTTCGCCGTCACCGACAACGGTGAGCGCCGCGAACGCGAGGATGCGGCCGCCCTTCACGACCTTGGTGACGCGGTTGACCGCGATCATCTTTTCGCGGAAGCCGTCATCAGCCGCCGCATTCTTACCTTGAAACTTAGCCATTGTGCACAGTCCTTAGAACTTGAGACCGGCTTCGCGCGCGGCCTCGGCCAGCGCAGCAACGCGGCCGTGATAACGGTATCCGGAACGGTCAAAGGCGCAGGACTCGATGCCGGCCTTCTTCGCCTTCTCAGCAATGCGGGCGCCAATGATCTTGGCAGCATTCACGTTGCCACCGCGCCCCTTGACGGAGGCGAGCTGAGCACGGACTTCCGGCTCAACGGTGGAAGCGGAAACGAGCACGCGGGCGCCGTCTGCACTGATAATGCTCGCGTAGATGTGCAGGTTGGTGCGATGGACCGAAAGGCGATTCACCTTCTGCAGCTTGATGCGGGCACGCGTAGCACGCGCGCGACGCTGACGGCTTTTCTCTTTGTTAATCATATCCGTCTCGCTTATTTCTTCTTGGTTTCTTTCAGGATTACAACTTCATTCTCATACCGGATCCCCTTGCCCTTGTAGGGTTCAGGCTTGCGGTAGTTGCGAATGACGGCGGCGACCTGGCCAACCTGCTGCTTGTCGGCACCCGAAAGCACGATCGTGGTCGGGGCCGGGGTCTTCACGGTCACGCCGGCGGGCATTTCATGCACGACGGGGTGGGAGAAGCCGAGCGAAAGGTTGAGCTTGGTGCCCTGGGCCTGCGCACGATAGCCGACGCCGACGAGCGTCAGGGTCTTCGTGAAGCCTTCGGAAACACCCTTGTTCATATCCCGAACGAGAGCGGACATCGTGCCGCTGTTCTGGTTGGCCTCGCGGGAGTCATCCTGGGCAGCGAAGCTGAGCTTGTTGCCATCCTGCTTCACGACGACGCGCGGAAGGATATGGGTCGTAACTTCGCCGACCTTGCCCTTGAGGGTGATGTTCTTCTCGTTGATCTTGCAGTCGACACCGGAAGCAAGGACGACGGGAACTCTTGCAATTCGCGACATTCTTTACCTCCGATTAAGCGACGTAGCAAAGAACTTCGCCGCCAACACCGGCAGCGCGGGCAGCGCGGTCAGTCATCACGCCCTTCGGGGTGGAGACGATCGCAACGCCGAGGCCGTTCATGACCTGCGGGATGTCCTGATGGTTCTTGTAGATGCGGAGGCCGGGGCGGGAAACGCGCTCGATGCGCTCAATCACCGGGCGGCCGGCATAGTACTTGAGGCCGATGTGCAGTTCCGCCTTGCCGTCCTTGGCAACAACGGAGAAGCCATCAATGTAGCCTTCATCCTTCAGAACCTGGGCAATGGCCACCTTCAGCTTGGAGGAGGGCATCGCCACTTCCGTCTTGTCGACAATCTGACCGTTGCGAATGCGGGTCAGCATATCGGCGATCGGATCACTCATGCTCATTATGTGTATCTCCTCGCTTACCAGCTAGCCTTGACCAGGCCGGGAATATCACCGCGCATCGCGGCTTCACGAATCATGGAACGGGAAAGCCCGAACTTGCGGAAATTCCCACGCGGACGGCCGGTGAGGCCGCAGCGGTTGCGGAGGCGAACCGGGCTCGCGTCGCGGGGCAGGGCCTGCAGCTGGGCACGGGCTTCCATGCGCTCTTCCATGGAGCGGGTAGCGTCATTGATAATCGCCTTGAGGGCGGCACGCTTGGCGGCGAACTTAGCGACAGCAGCTTCGCGCTTCTGTTCGCGGTTAATCAGTGCGAGTTTAGCCATTTGTTACCTGCCTCAATTGCGGAACGGGAAGTTGAAACCGGAGAGGAGCGCCTTGCACTCTTCGTCGGTCTTCGCCGTCGTAGTAATGCTGATGTTCATGCCGCGGATGGCATCGATCTTGTCGTACTCGATTTCCGGGAAGATGATCTGCTCGCGGAGACCGATGTTGTAGTTGCCACGGCCATCGAAAGCACGGCCGGACACGCCGCGGAAGTCGCGGACGCGCGGGAAAGCGATCGTGACGAGGCGGTCGAGGAAGTCGTACATGCGCTCGCCGCGGAGCGTCACCATGCAGCCGATCGGCATGCCTTCGCGGATCTTGAAGTTCGCGATTGCCTTGCGGGTGTAGGTGATGATCGGCTTCTGGCCGGCGATCTTGGTCATGTCGCCGACAGCGTTGTCGACGATCTTCTTGTCGTTAACGGCTTCACCAACGCCCATGTTGAGGGTGATCTTGGTGATGCGGGGCACTTCCATCACGGACTTGTAGCCGAACTTCTTCGTGAGTTCGGGAACAATCTTCTCGGAGTACAGAGTATGGAAACGGGACATCTTGACTCCTTAGGCCTTGGCGCCGACGACGGACCCGTCCTTGAAGACGCGGACCTTCTTGCCGTCAACGATCTTGAAAGACACGCGCTCACCCTTCTTCGTGGCAGGGTTGAACAGCATGACGTTGCTCTGGTCGATCGGCATCGTCTTGTCAACAATGCCGCCAGGCTGATTGATCATCGGGTTCGGGCGAACGTGCTTCTTCACGACGTTCACGCCCTCGACGAGCACATGGCGGTCGTCGACGCGGGCAGTCACCGTGCCCTTGGTGCCCTTGAACTTGCCGGTGGTAACGATGACTTCGTCACCTTTGCGGATACGCTGCATCGCTACTCTCCTTAGATCACTTCCGGAGCGAGGGACACGATCTTCATGAACTTGTCATTGCGGAGTTCGCGAGTGACAGGCCCGAAGATGCGGGTGCCGATCGGCTCTTTCTTGCTGTCAAGCAGGACGGCCGCATTCTTGTCGAAGCGAATGCAGGAGCCGTCCGGACGGCGAATAGCGGCGGCGGTGCGGACGACGACGGCGTCGTAGACTTCGCCCTTCTTGACACGGCCGCGGGGAGCCGCATCCTTAACCGTCACTTTGATAATGTCACCAACGGTGGCGTAGCGACGCTTGGAGCCGCCCAGCACCTTGATACACATTACTGAACGAGCGCCGGTGTTGTCGGCGACGTCCAGATTGGATTGCATCTGAATCATGGCTACTTAAATACCCAACTTATGCCGCAATAGCGGACAGTATTGGTCCCGTACGGGAGAAAGCTGTAAGCGCGCGGTGGAAGAAATCCGCCTCCGCTCCAGCCGTGAGCTGACTTCCCAAAAGCACAATTGGAAAGCAGAGCTTGAGATTATGCCCTATTTTTCCAATGTTTGCAACTACAGACTTTCAGATCACCGGGACCGACTTGACGGCCCTGAACTTTCTTGCTTCCAGCGCAGGCACCGCCTCGGTTGTTGTGAAGGCCCTTCCGCCGCGCCCGCAGCAGGCAGTTCGCGCACCGCGCCGCAGCTTCAGGGGAGTTCACAAGAGGGGCGAGTATAGATGATCCGGAGAAGACTTGCAACGCAAAGCGGACTTGACAGCGGCGAGAAGCCGAGCCTTCACGCATCCCATAAAGAAGGAGCCCTGCTTCTCAGCAGGGCTCCTCTCTTTCAATCCTGATCCCAGAAAACTGAGATTAGATCTTGACCGCCTTCTTCACGATCTTGTCAAGCTTCCAGTGAACCGTCTTGGAAACCGGGCGGGTCGCGGAAATCTGGACAGTGTCGCCTTCGGAGGCTTCTTCGGCAGCGTCGCGAACGTGGACCTTGTTGGTCTTCACGACGTACTTGCCATAAAGAGGATGCTTCACACGGCGCTCGACGAGAACCGTGATCGTCTTATCCATCTTGTCGCTCACCACCACGCCCGTCAGGGTGTGGCCGAGTGACTTTTCAACTTTTTCTTCGGTCATTATTTAGCCGCCTTCTGAGCGAGGATCGTCTTCACGCGCGCGATGTCGTGGCGCACGGAACGGATCTGGTTGGTGTTATGGAGCTGCTGAGTGGCCTTCTGCAGACGGAGCTTGAACAGAGCCTGGTTCAGGTCTGCGAGTTCCTTCTTGAGGGCTGCCTCATCGAGTCCCTTGAGTTCCTTAACGTCCATTGCCGTCTCCTTACATGCCAATCTGACGGACAACGAACTTCGTCTTCACCGGAAGCTTGGCAGCTGCCAGGGCGAAGGCTTCGCGAGCCACAGACTCGTCAACGCCGTCCATTTCATAAAGTACGCGGCCCGGCTGAATCTGGGCGACCCAGTATTCAGGATTGCCCTTGCCGTTGCCCATACGGACTTCCGCGGGCTTGGTGGAAATGGGCTTGTCCGGGAAGATGCGGATCCACACGCGGCCACCACGCTTGATGTGGCGGGAAATCGCACGGCGAGCCGCCTCAATCTGACGGGCCGTGATGCGACCGCGTTCAAGCGCCTTCAGTCCGAAGTCGCCGAATGCAACATTAGCGCCGCGCATGGCCATGCCAGGATTGCGCCCCTTCTGGTCCTTGCGGTACTTGGTGCGGTTGGGTTGCAGCATTGCTTATTCTCCGTCTTTAGCCGAAGCGGCGGCTTCAGCCTCATTGTTACGGCGCGCACCGCGGCGGGCACCCGGACGAGCCGGGCGATCGCCGTTCCTGCGGCCACGACGCCCTTCGCGCTCAGGAGCGGGCTCCATCGCGACGTCGACGCCAAAATCGTCACCCTTGTAGATCCAGACCTTGACGCCGACAACGCCGTAGGTCGTGTGAGCCTCGGAGAAGCCGTAGTCAATGTTGGCGCGGAGGGTGTGCAGCGGCACACGGCCTTCGCGGTACCACTCGGTACGGGCGATTTCAGCACCGTTCAGGCGGCCGGCAGACATGATCTTGATGCCCTTGGCACCGAGGCGCATGGCGTTCTGCATGGCGCGCTTCATAGCGCGGCGGAACATGATGCGCTTTTCGAGCTGCTGGGTGATCGAATCGGCGACCAGCTTGGCGCAGAGTTCAGGACGGCGGATTTCCTCGATGTCGACGTGAACGGGCACGCCCATCATCTTCTGGACCTCAGCCTTCAGGACTTCAATGTCAGCACCCTGCTTGCCGATCACAATGCCCGGACGGGCCGTGTAGATCGTGATGCGGGCGTTGTTGGCCGGACGCTCGATCAGGATGCGGCCGACGGAAGCGTTCTTCAGCTTCTTCTCGAGGAAGCTGCGGACTTTCAGATCTTCGCCCAGGGTGCGGGAGAAGTTGCGGCCAACCGCGTACCAGCGAGACGTCCAGTTGCGCGTCACCGGAAGACGGAAGCCATTGGGATTAATTTTCTGACCCATAGTTCACCTTTACTTAGCTTTCGCGTCGCTGACGGTCACGAAAACGTGAGCAGTTTGCTTGCCGATACGGCAGCCACGGCCCTTGGCGCGCGCCTGAAAACGGCGGAGCGTCGAAGCCTTTTCGACGTAGATCTTGGACACATACAGTTCGTCAATGTCGGCACCGAAGTTGTGCTCGGCGTTGGCGATGGCGGATTCCAAAGCCTTCTTGATGATGACGGCGGCCTTCTTCTGAGTGAAGCTCAGAATGTTGAGGGCCTTGTCAACGGGCTTGCCGCGAACGAGGTCAGCAACGAGGCGGCCGCGCTGGGCAGACAGGCGCACACCGCGAACAATAGCAGTAGTTTCCATCATTTACCCCTTAGGCTGCAGCCTTCTTGTCGGCAGCGGAAGTATGGCCGTGGAACGTGCGGGTCAGAGCAAACTCGCCCAGCTTGTGGCCGACCATATTCTCATTGATATAAACCGGAACGTGCTGGCGGCCGTTGTGGACGGCAATCGTCAGACCGATCATTTCCGGGACGATGGTGGAACGACGGGACCAGGTCTTGAGAGGACGCTTGTCGCGGCTCTCCTGGGCCTTGGTTACCTTTTCCATAAGGGAAGCGTCAACAAACGGTCCCTTTTTGAGCGAACGAGACATCTACGCCCCCTTATTTGCGATAACGGCGCTGGACAATCATGTTGTCGGTGCGCTTGTTGTTACGAGTGCGATACCCACGGGTAAGCTGGCCCCAGGGCGACATCGGCGGACGGCCGGTACCGGTCTTGCCTTCACCACCGCCGTGCGGATGGTCAACCGGGTTCATGACAACGCCACGGACCGTCGGACGAACACCGCGCCAGCGACGAGCACCGGCCTTGCCGAGCTCTTCGAGGTTGTGGTCGTCGTTCGAGACGATGCCGATCGTCGCGCGGCATTCGATGCCGATGCGGCGAACTTCGCCAGAACGGAGGCGGACCTGAGCGTACTCGCCTTCGCGGGCGATCAGCTGGGCGGAAGCACCGGCAGCACGAGCAAGCTGTGCACCCTTGCCCGGGAAGAGCTCGACGCAGCAGATCGTCGTGCCGACCGGGATGTTGCGCAGCGGCAGGCAGTTGCCGACGCGGATTTCAGCCTCGGAACCGGACACGACCTTGTCGCCAGCCTTCAGGCCCTTCGGGGCGATGATGTAGCGGCGCTCGCCGTCGGCGAAAAGCACGAGGGCAATGTGAGCGGTGCGGTTCGGATCGTACTCGAGGCGCTCGACGCGGCCGACGATTCCGTCCTTGTTGCGGAGGAAGTCGATCAGACGGTAGGCACGCTTGTGGCCGCCGCCCTTGTGACGCGTCGTGATGTGACCGTAGTTGTCACGGCCGCTGATGCGGTTCTTCTTCTCGGTAAGGGGAGCGTAGGGCTTGCCCTTGTGGAGTTCCGGATGAACGACCTTGACCATGTGGCGACGCCCAGCGGACGTCGGCTTCATGCTGACGAGAGCCATTACTTCACCTCCTGCGCGAAGTTAATGTCCTGACCAGGCTTGAGGCACACATAAGCCT
>CADBTW010000032.1 GCA_902797695.1 uncultured Sutterellaceae bacterium | reverse complement strand
CCCTAGGAAGCCATGTCTCGACGCAACCCTTCTGCACGAGCCGCTCCATCATCGGCTCGATCAGCTCCTTCGGCGTACGGTATTCGTTCGCGATCTCGACGAGGCTGATCTTTCCCCTCGCCTTCACGAAGTCCCGAAGTTCCATGATGCTCGGCATATGAGTAGTCGTTCCTTTTCAGCTTGAAGGCCTCCCAATCCGGGATTCGCCCCTTTTTTTCACCGAAGGGGGCTCTTCCGGAACGGGAGGCCTTCGTTTTTTGATTGAGGCGGCGCGCGTCAATCGCCAGACGCCGCCCCGCTGGTTTTCACGGGAGAAGTACCCGGGGGTAAGCCGCCTTAGACGGCCTTGATCGGGATCACCTTAGGAGCGTTCTCCTCAGCACGAAGCCTCGAGAGGCGCATCCAGCCGATCATCACGGCGAAGAACACGGCGCAGCCGAAGAGGCAGGCGACCGAGTATCCGGGGTGGGAAGCGAAGGTCGCGACCTGATAGAAGATCGTCGCCGCGCAGTAGCCGACGCCGGTCGTCCAGCAGCAGGCAAAGAGCGTCCACTTCGTGCCGACCTCACGCCAGATCGTGCCGATCGCGGCGCAGCAGGGCATGTAGAGCAGCACCATGAGCAGGTAGGCGAATGCACCGACCGTGCCGCCGAAGAGCTTCTGCATCATGGTGACGGTCGTCATCGTGCCCTCGGCCTCCTCGACTGCGGCCTCGGTGTCGGAAAGGTCGCCGATCTCAGTGCCCTGAAGGAACGGATTCGCGAGCTGGCCTGCGAGCCCCGAGAGGTTTTCGCCGATCGAGCCGACAGCGTCGGAAAGGGTCGAAGTGAAGCTCCACGGAGCCTCCTCTTCCTCATTCTCGGGCGCCGCGCCCTCGGCCTTCACGTTCTCGCGCTCAGCGGCAGCCGCGTAAAGGGAATTCAGGGTTCCGATCACGGATTCCTTCGCGAGGACGCCCGTGAAAATGCCGACGGAAGCGGACCAGTTGTCCTGCTGCAGGCCCATCGGCTGGAAGGCCGGAATGATGGTCTTGCCGATCTCGGAAAGAACGCTCTGCTCGGTGTCCTGATGGCCGAAGGTGCCGTCAGTGCCCCAGGAATTGAGGAACGTGAGCACGACGACAACGGCGGTGATCACCTTGCCCGCGCGCTTGATGAAGGCGCCAAGGCGTTCCCAGGTATGGGTCCAGACATCGCGAAGAGTCGGAATGTGATACGGCGGGATCTCCATGATGAAGGAAGCGTTGTCGCCCGGGAAGGCGTTCTTCTTCAGGAGGAACCCGGTCGCGATCGCGACGAGGATGCCGATCAGGTAGAGCAGGAAGATGAGCCCGGAGCCGTGGCCCGCGAAGAATGCGGCGCCGAACAGCACGTAGACCGGAAGCCGCGCGCCGCAGGACATGAACGGAACCATCATGACCGTCATGATGCGGTCGGACTCGCGGTTCATCGTGCGGGTGGACATGATCGCGGGGACACCGCAGCCGAATCCGACGATAAGCGGAATGAAGGCACGGCCCGGGAGGCCGATCGAGCGCATGAAGCGGTCCATCACGAAAGCCGCGCGGGCCATGTAGCCGGAATCCTCAAGAACCGAGAGGAAGAGGAAGAGGCAGAAGACCGGCGGAATGAAGGTCGAGACCGTCTGGATGCCGCCGCCCACGCCGTCAGCGAGGAGCGTCTTCAGCCATTCGGGGGTTCCGAAGCTTTCGAGGAGCGTGCCGAAGCCGTCCACCATGACCCCGCCCACGAGGATGTCGAAGAAGTCAATGAAGGCGCTTCCGATGTTGATCGTGAAGACGAACATCAGGTACATCACGAGGAGGAAGATCGGAATGCCGAGCCAGCGGTTGAGGACCACACGGTCGATCTTGTCCGTGATCGTGCCGGTGACGTCTCCAGTGTGGCGGTGGACCTTGCCGCAGACGTCGCCGACCAGCTGGTAGCGGGCGTCCGCGATTGCGATGTCAAGGTCTTCGCCGTAATGCTCGACCGGGGCCCGGAGCTCCTTCATGCGGCTTTCGACATCGGCCGGAATTTCTGACGAAAGCTTCGCCCCTTCGAGGAGCTACGTCGCGTTCCAGCGGCCGTGCTTCATGCCCGCCTTCTCGAACGCTCCCGCGATCGCGCTGATTGACTGCTCGATGTCGTCCGCGTACTTCACGTTCAGCGTCGGGACGTGCTGCTTCTCGACCATCGCATTCACGGCGTCCTTAAGCTCCGCGAGCCCCGTCTCCTTGTTCGCGACCATTCCGATCACCGGACAGCCGAGAGTGGCGGAGAGCTTCACGAGGTCGATCTCGAGGTGATGGAGCTTCGCAATGTCCATCATGTTCACGACCATGATCATCGGAACGCGCATCTCAAGGAGCTGCGTCGTGAGGTAAAGGTTCCGCTCGAGGTTCCCAGCGTCGACGATGTTGATCACCGCCTCGGCTTCACCCGTGAGGAGGTAGTCGCGCGCGACGCGCTCGTCCTCGCCAGTCGCTTCGGACGGCGTGACCGAATAGATGCCGGGAAGGTCGACGAGCTCAACGTCATGGTCCTTCCACGAGTAGAAGCCGCTCTTCTTCTCAACCGTCACGCCAGGCCAGTTGCCGACCTGCTGCTTCGAGCCCGTGATCGCATTGAAGAGGGTCGTCTTCCCGCAGTTCGGGTTTCCGACTATGCATACGATGTGCTTAGACACGAAAGATTCTCCCTTTTCTCTAGATCTTTTCCACTTCGACGATCGCAGCCTCACCCTTGCGAACAGAGACCATCGAGCCCCGAACCTGGATCTCGATCGGATCCCCCATCGGCGCCACGCGCACGACGCTGAACTCCGCGCCCGGCGTCGCACCGAGCATCAGGAGATGGCGCCGGTAATCGGGCTTCCCGCCGAGGAAACGCGCGATGCGCCCCCGGTCCCCTACCTTCATTTCGTTAAGAATCATGGAATGTCTCTCTTCTTTGATTGAGCTGTCTTTCTAGTGGACAAGAATCTTCTGGGCCATCTGGAAGTTCACGCCGATCCGGGTGTCGCCGACGGCAACCATGATGGAGTCGCCCTTCCGGCCCTGCAGGACCTTCACCTCGGCCCCGATGTGGATGCCGAGGTCCTTGAGCGAACTCACTTCCTTCGCGTCGCCCCGGATCGCCGCAACGATTCCTGGGGTTCCGTCCTTCAATTCCGTCAGAGGCTTGATCATCAGCTTCTCCCCCTTCCCTTCCGAACTCGCGTCGACAGGATTCCCTGACACGCACGGACAGAAAAAACATGGCCGACCCCGGAACCCGGGGCCAATTCACGGGCAGTCTATCACTTTTGAGAATCGTTAGCATTCGTATTCACACTCGCATATGATCAACATGCGGTTTATTTGAAAAATAAGCAAATGCGAATGGGAAACGGATCGAATCCTATGTACGGTATTGAAACAGGTTGAGAGACGATTGAAATAAAAGGATCCTGTTGCGCGACTCTCTGAATATGCGAAAAGGGCGGGGAAGCTGCTTCCCCGCCCTTTCGGTACCTTTATCCAGACCGCCTCCTCGGGTGCACGCCCGAGGAAACCGAACTCCTAGAAGAGCCGGTTCACAAACACCCGCGCCTTTTCCTCCACTCCGGCGCTCTGCTCAAACGTAAAGGTCTCGGAGTGGCCAGGTCCGAACTCGTCCTCGTACCAGGCTTTCAGGACCGAGCGGATGCGGTTGCGAAGTTCGTCCCCGTGGCCGCCCTCGTGCCCGGCGATCCATTTCTGGAGGGTCTCGCGCGACGCGAAGTTCTCGTGGTTCATCGCGAAAAGCTCTGAAATGAAGACTGCAGCGGCAAGCCTCTCGCCGCCCAGCGCCTTGGCGTCGGTGCGGACTTCGGAAGCGAACTTCCCGGGAAGGCCAAGCCGCTCAAGCCCGTCGACAGTGAAGGGAATCTGCTGCCGGGAAACGTCCCGCAGCTGCGAGCGCATGGTACGGATGGCCGAGGGAAGAAGCAGGTTGATATCGTGCATCAGCATTTTCTTTGCTCCCCGTGGCGCCGGGCGATTGCTCTCGGCAATGAGCCACGTCTAAAAGTTTTCCTGGTTTCGTGAACCTGTTGCACTATTATGATCTTTTCTTCCTTATTTTTCTCTTAAATCACCCGAGTTATGGACTTTTGTCATGAAGATTACATTTTTTAACATTTGATTTTTAAAATGTTTTCCAAACAATAAAAATATTGTCACGAAATGACTATAACTGTTTTAATTAGTTTTACATAAAACATTTATTGCCAAAGGAAGGCCCACGAGGCATGGATACGGCCGCATTGCACCATGTTGGGGCATTGATTACGCGAAAGAAAATGCTCCCCGAAGCCGTCGTTCGGCTAGAATTCGTTGAATGCGTCTTTCTCACCCGGCGCCCCTTGCCCCCGCACTCCACGCGCGGGAGGCTTTCGGAGCGCCATCCTTGGCAGGAGAAGCGCGCTTGGTTTCGGCTATTGAACAAGAGAAAAAATGGACAACCTCAAGCCCCTGATCCGCGTGATCGATGACGACGACGCCATGCGCCGCTCCTGGTCCTTCCTTCTCGAAGGGGAAGGCTGGGAAGTGGCGACGTATTCCGACGCCATCGCGTTCCTTTCCTCGAACGACTTTTCCCGTCCCGGCTGCCTCCTTCTCGACGTTCGCATGCCCCGCATGAGCGGGCTCGAGCTGCAGGACACGCTGAAGGAGAAGGGGGTCGACCTCCCGATCATCTTCATCTCGGGCCACGGCGACATCGACATGGCGGTCCGCGGCCTGAAGAGCGGCGCGGTCGATTTCCTGCAGAAGCCGGTCGACGACAGGAAGCTCCTCGACGCGATCAGCAACGCGGTCCTGAAGAACCTTAACGCACGGCGCGCAAACGCCGAGGTGGCGAGCTTCCGCTCAAAGCTCGAGACGCTCACCCAGCGCGAGAAGGAAGTGATCCGCATGGTCGCGCAGGGCGCGTCGAACAAGGCTGTCGCCGAAGGGCTTGGGATTTCCGAAAAGACGGTCCAGGTCCATCGCGGCTCGGCCTACAGGAAGCTTGAGATCCACAACGCGGCGGAAATCGCGCGCCTCCTGATGCGCTGCGGGGATCCCCTCTAGGCAGTTCCGGTCAGCGAAGGAATCGCTTCAGCAAAGGGCGGCGGGGAATCTTCCTCTCCGCCCTTTCGCTTTCCCGGGAACGGCGTCCCGGCCTGCCTACGGGAACGCCGGCGAGGATTTCCGACCATTCGAGGACGAGCTCGAGAACCTCAGGGGAATCCTCGGGCGACGGGCACCCTTCAGCGCGCGGCGCGGCCCTCACCGCTGTCCCGAGCTCCTTCACGAAAAGCGCCGACGCGGCTTCAACCGCCTCCCGTCCTGTTTCAGGGGGCCTCCGGAGGACCTGAGCAAGCTCAGACGCGAAATTTTCCCTGAGATAAGCCCCGAGCCTCTCCGGGTTCCAGTTCTCGGTCGACCCGAAGGCGGGATTCTCGCCGAGGAGCGTGTCGCTTAGCCACGCGGCAAGCCTCGCGTCCGCAGCCTTTACCTCGTCTTCCGAAAGAAGGTCTGAACGCCGGGCCGCGTCGCGCCCCGCGGTCTTGCGGCCCGCCTCGTAGAGAATGCGGGCGAGAACCTCAGGGGACGTAAGCTCGGGGAGACGTTCCTCGCGGGACGAAAAGTCCCGCCGCAGGCGCACCGCGCGCGACGCATACCCTCTCGGAACGGGCGACAGGCGGGACATTGGGCTTCTTTCCCGGGACTTCCTACAGCCCCTCGGGAAGGATGATCCGGGGCTTCCCCTTCCCCGTGAAGCGATCGGTCCACTTCTTGCAGAGCTCGTGGACCGCCCGGCCCTGAGATTCGATCGCCTTCTCGGCGTCAGGCTCCGGAACATGGTTGATCCGGCTCACGGTCTCCTGCACCTCGTGCATGAAAAGCATCGCCGAGAAGAGCACGACGCCGTCAGTCGAGGAAAGCGCTTCCTGCGCTTCGCGGGGAAGCCTTGAAATTTCGCCCGACAGGTCCGCGACAAGGCTCCGCGCGAGCGGTGCCCCGGTCCATCCCTCCTTCGCCTCGATTCCGTCGACCCGTCCGAGAAGCGCGGCAGTAAGCCACTCCGTCACGTTCTGCATCCGGGACTCCGCTTCGTCGCCCGTGATTTCGCCGGTCGAAGCCCTCACGAACACCTCGCTCACGTCCTCGATGAAGGCGAAGCAGACCTGATAGACGTCATCCGCGTTCCCAAGCGAGATCCCGTGGCGGGCCTGCGTTCCGGACTCCTCTTCACGGGCCTTTTCCGGGCTCTTTTCTTCCGGCATTTCCTCTCCTTCTCCTGCTCAAAACAAGAAAGGCGGCCCGCATCCCGGATTCAGGAAGGGGCCGTTCTTTTCCTTTTCTTCTACGCCTTCGGCGCCACGCCGGCCTTCTGCGCCGGGACCGCCTTGCCGCCCTTCACCATTGCCATCGAGGAAGAGATGAGCGTCGCGAGGTCTCCCATGTTCGCCGGGACGACGAGGGTATTGCTCGTCTCCGCCATCTTCGCGAAGGCGTCGACATAGCGCTGGGCGACCTGCAGGTTGACGGCTGTCATGCCGCCCGGGTTCTCGGTCGCCGCGGCAACCTGACGGAGCGCTTCGGCCGTCGCCTTCGCGATCGCGACCGTGGCTGCGGCCTGGCCTTCCGCGATGTTGATCTTCGACTGCTTCTCGCCCTCGGACCGGGCGACCGCCGCGGCGCGAGCGCCTTCGGCGAGGTTGATCGCCTCCTGCTTCTTGCCTTCGGAGGTGGCGACCACGGCGCGCTTCTCACGCTCTGCGGTGATCTGGCGCTGCATCGCCTGAAGGATCACGTTCGGCGGCGTGAGGTCCTTGATCTCGTAGCGAAGCACCTTCACACCCCAGTTGAGCGCCGCCTCGTCGATCGCGGAAACGACCGAATGATTGATCGTGTCGCGCTCTTCGAAAGTCCGGTCGAGCTCCATGCGGCCGATTACCGAGCGAAGCGTCGTCTGCGCGAGCTGCGTAATCGCGATCACGTAGTTGCTCGTGCCGTATGAAGCGCGCCGCGGATCCGTCACCTGGAAGAAAAGCACGCCGTCCACCGAGAGCTGCGTGTTGTCCTTCGTGATGCAGATCTGCTGCGGAGTGTCGAGCGGAACTTCCTTCAGGGAGTGCCGGTACGCGATTCGGTCAACAAACGGGATCACGAAGTTCAGCCCCGGATTGAGGACCGAGTGGAAGCGGCCGAGCCGCTCCACGACCCACGCGGTCTGCTGCGGAACGACGCAGATCCCCTTGTAGGCGACGATCGCGGCGATTGCCGCGAGGATGAGCGAGAAAACCAAACCGGAAGACATGTTGGAAAACCTCTTTCTTCTAGGAAGCTGTTCAAATCACCAAAGGACGGGAGCGGAGGGTCAGCCTGCGCGTCGGATGAGAAGCCTCGGGCCGTCGACCCGAACGATGACCCAGCGGCCGGCTCCGGGGGCCGAACCCTCTTCCGGCACCGCGGTCCACTCGGCGCCGCGGTAGCGCACCCGGGCGAGCCCGTCAGGGAGCCAGGCAGCCACCTCGACCTCACGCCCCTCGTCAAGCGACCCGCCGTCATCCGGGGAAGAGACCCGATTCCTCGCGTGACGCCGCCAGAGGAACCCGCAACCCGCTGCCGCGGCAACGGCGGCGACCGTGACCTGCACCGGGACGGCGAGGCCGGCAAGCGCCGCTGCAGCCCCGAAAAGCGCGGACACCGCGAGCACCAGCATGTAAAAGGTGCCCGTCAGGAGCTCCAGCGCCCCGAGCGCCCCTGCGGCCACGAACCATACCCAGACCGGCATTGCAAAGTCCCTCCCTGAATCCAAAGAAAAAGGCCGCAGCGGCTTCTTCAAACCAGCTGCAGCCTCTTCTGCCCTAGTCTACCGGGTTGGGGCGGCTTCGGGCAGGCCCTTTGCGGAGGAATCCCCCGCCGCAGGCCCTCTTACTTCGCGAGGCGCCTCCAGGTGCTCACGACGGTGTCGGGGTTGAGCGACATGGACTCGATCCCCTGCTCCCTCAGCCAGCGGGCGAGGTCCTCGTGGTCGGACGGACCCTGGCCGCAGATGCCGCAGTACTTACCGCGGCGGCGGCAGGCTTCGATCGCCATCTTGAGGAGGACCTTCACGGCGTCGTTGCGTTCGTCAAAGGATGCGGCGACGAGCCCGGAGTCGCGGTCGAGGCCGAGCGAGAGCTGCGTGAGGTCGTTCGAGCCGATCGAGAAGCCGTCGAAGATGTCGAGGAACTGGTCGGCGAGGAGCGCGTTGCTCGGGATCTCGCACATCATGTTGATCTTCAGGCCGTTCTCGCCCTGCTTCAGGCCGTGGGAGGCCATGATCGCGACTGTCTTCTTCGCCTCATCGATCGTGCGGCAGAACGGGATCATCAGCTCGACATTGGTGAGGCCCATGTCGTCGCGGACGCGCTTCATTGCGAGGCACTCGAGCTCGAAGCACTCGGCGAACGAGTTCGAGATGTAGCGGGAGGCGCCGCGGAAGCCGAGCATCGGGTTCTCTTCATTCGGCTCGAAGAGCTTGCCGCCGATCAGCTTGCGGTACTCGTTGCTCTTGAAGTCGGACATGCGGACGATCACCTTGCGGGGATAGAACGCGGCGGCAATCGTCGCGACGCCCTCGGCGATCTTGCTGATGTAGAACTCGCGCGGGTTCGGGTAGCCGGCGGACAGCCGCTCGACCGCATCGCGGATCTCGCCCGGCACGTTCGGGTACTCGAGGCAGGCCTTCGGGTGCACGCCGATGTTGTTGTTGATGATGAACTCGAGGCGGGCAAGGCCGACGCCCTTTGCCGGGATCTTCTGGAACTCGAAGGCGAGCTGCGGATTCCCGACGTTCATCATGATCTTCACGGGGATCTCGGGGAGGGCGCCCTGCTTCACTTCCTTCATTTCGAACGGAAGCTTGCCGGCGTAGACGTGGCCCGTGTCGCCCTCGGCGCAGGACACGGTGACGACCGTGCCTTCTGCGAGGACCTCGGTCGCGCGGCCGCAGCCGACAACCGCAGGAATGCCGAGCTCACGGGCGATGATCGCCGCGTGGCAGGTGCGGCCGCCGCGGTTCGTCACGATCGCGGAAGCGCGGCGCATCAC
The DNA here is from genome assembly GCA_902797695.1 of uncultured Sutterellaceae bacterium. Lineage (GTDB taxonomy): Bacteria > Pseudomonadota > Gammaproteobacteria > Burkholderiales > Burkholderiaceae_F > Mesosutterella. The sequence continues at coordinate 27,493 of CADBTW010000032.1, read as the reverse complement.
GGGCTCCCAGTTGGGGTCCGTCATGTCGGTGACGAGGACGTCGCCCGGCTGGACGCGGTCCATTTCCTTCGCGGAGAGGACGATGCGGACGGGGCCCGCGCCGACCTTCTGGCCAATCGCGCGGCCGGTGATGAGGGTCGTCGCGCCCTTGCTGCTGATTGTGAACTTCTGCTGGACCTCGGCCTTGTTCTGGCGGCTCTTCACGGTCTCGGGGCGGGCCTGCAGAATATAGATCTTCCCGTCGATGCCGTCCTTGCCCCATTCGATGTCCATCGGGCAACCGTAGTGCTTTTCGATCAGGCGGCCGAACTTCGCGAGCTCGATCACGTTTTCGTCCGTGAGGGCAAAGCTGTGGCGCTCCTCATCAGTCGTGTCGACCGTGCGGACGGACTCCTTCGCGCCGGGCTCCGTGTTGAACTCCATCTTGATCAGCTTGGAGCCGAGGGCCTTGCGGATGATCGGGTACTTCCCGGCTTCGAGGATCGGCTTGTGGACATAGTATTCGTCCGGGTTCACGGCGCCCTGGACGACGGTTTCCCCGAGGCCGTAGGACGCGGTGATGAAGACCACCTGGTCGAAGCCGGACTCGGTGTCAAGGGTGAACATCACGCCGGCCGCGCCCTTGTCGGAGCGGCACATGCGCTGGACGCCTGCGGAAAGGGCGACGTCCGCGTGGTCGAAGCCCTTCAGCACGCGGTAGGAAATGGCGCGGTCGTTATAGAGCGAGGCGAACACTTCCTTCATGCGGGCAAAGACCTGGTCGATGCCGTTCACGTTGAGGTAGGTTTCCTGCTGTCCGGCGAAGGAGGCGTCCGGAAGGTCCTCGGCGGTAGCCGAAGAACGGACTGCGACGGAAATTTCCTGCCCGTCGCGGAGCCAGTCATAGTACTCGCGGATCTCGGCCTCGAGCTCAGCCGGGAACTTCGCCTCCTCGACCCATGCGCGGATCTCGGCACCGGCCTTCGCGAGCTCGTCGACGTTCTCGACATCGAGCCCTTCAAGGCGCTTGTTGATGCGCTCGTTGAGGTTGTTCTCCTTCAGGAAGAGCCTGAAGGCATCGGCGGTCGTTGCGAAGCCATTCGGAACGCGGATCCCGGCGCTCGTCAGCTGCGAAAGCAGCTCACCAAGGGAAGCGTTCTTGCCGCCAACGCGGCTGACGTCCGTATACCTGAGTTCGCTGAACGGAATAACGTACTTGCCCTGCATGCCTTTTAATCCTCTGCCCCCGGAAGCGGGGATTGTTTAGAATTACGGGCATTCTAAACATTTGGAGCGGCTTGGGGTGGAAAAGACCGATCCCACATGCCGCCAAGGCGTACCCCCAATGGAAGAGAACACTCCTGCCTCCGGCGCCCCCCGCCCGGTTTTCATCGTTTCCGACGGCACCGCGATCACGGCCGAGACCCTGGCGCTTGCCGTGCTCACACAGTTCCCGAGCCTCAGCTACGAGCAGCGCCGCATTCCGTTCGTCGACACGAAGGAGAAGGCGATCGCGACCGCCCACCGCATCAACCTCGTGCAGGAGAAGACCGGGATGCGCCCGCTCGTCTTCTCCACCTTCTCCCGCAAGTCGATCAGCGACGCGTTCTGCGAAGCCTGCACCGGATTCGTTTCCGAGCTCTTCCGCAGCTTCGTGAACCCGCTTGAGGAGGAGCTCGGGATGCAGAGCTCGCACCAGATCGGCGTGACGCACATGATCCGGAACGAGGAGAACTACGACCGGCGAATCGCCGCGATCGACTACACCCTCACGCATGACGACGGGCAGACCGACTTCGGGCTTGACGAGGCGGAGGTGATCCTCGTCGGCGTCTCGCGCTCCGGCAAGACCCCGACCTCGCTCTTCCTCGCGATGCAGTTCGGGATCAAGGTCGCGAACTACCCGCTGATCCCCGAGGACTTCGAGCGGGGCGAGCTTCCCGAGGCACTTCAAAACGTGCACGACAAGCTCTTCGGACTCACGATCTCGCCTGAGCGCCTTCACGACATCAGGAACGAGCGCAAGCCGAACTCACACTATGCGTCGCTCGCGAACTGCCGCCAGGAGGTCGCGGACTGCGAAGCGATGATGAACCGCGAGGGAATTTCCTACCTCTCCTCCACCACGAAGTCGATCGAGGAAATCGCGGCGACTATCATCGCGACGCTCCACCTCGAGAAGCATGAACGGATCGCCTGAGGCGACGCAAATGAAGAAGGCCATTCGAACGGCTGCTCTCGGCTGCGCCGCGGTCCTCGCGCTCTCCGGGTGCGCATCAGCCACCTTCCAGTTCGTCTCGGACCCCGAAGGCGCGGAAATCAGGACGACGGCAGGAGGCTCCGCGATCGGAACCGCGCCCTTCAGCTTCACTGCCGACGCGGATTCGCTGAAGAACTACGCGACGACCCCGGGCTGTTACCGTCTCCCCTACGGGTACGAGGCGAAGTGGGCTTCGGGCGCGACCGAGACGACCGAGGACCCGATCAACATCTGTGCCCAGCCTGGCGACCGGAATCCTGTCTTCACGTTCCGATTCACCCGCCCGAAGGACGCTCCAGGGCTTGAAACCGACCTGCAGGCAGCGCTTAAGAACGCGCAGGCGCGCGCGGCGCGCGAAGCCGCCCGGGCCGCCGCGCTCGAGGACCAGATGATGTGGGACGGCTGGGGCTGGGGGCCCTTCTGGGGCCCGATGTGGGTCGCTCCCCCCCGCGGGCGCTGGCACCGTCCGCCGCCTCCCCCGCCGCCCAGAATGAGGGGGCCGAGGAGAAGGTAGGATCCTATTAACAAGAAAACCCGGCCCGCTTCGCTGCCTCATGAGCAGCAGCGGGCCGGGCTGCTTTTATCCCCCTCGGGGGAAAGTCCCGTGATCAGCCCCTCGACACACCGGGCCCCCGGATCACGTTCCGGCCGCCGACCGCGCCAGACGTCACCTCGACCCGCACCGGGATCTTCTGCCCCACTTCCTCGATGTGGGAAATGACGCCGACAAGCTTTCCGCGCTCCCGGAGGTGCGAGAGCGCGTAGAGCGCGTTCTCCAGCATCTCCGGGTCGAGTGTTCCGAAGCCCTCGTCAAGGAAGACGGTGTCCACCTGCAGGGAATTCCGGCTTCCCTCGCTGCTCATCCTCGAAAGGCCGAGTGCGAGCGCGAGGCTCACGAGGAAGGACTCTCCGCCCGAAAGGTTCGAAGCGGACCGCGTGAGGCAGTTGAAGGCGTTGTCGACCACCTGGAAGTCGAGGGGGTCTCCCTCCGCGGGCTCGAGCACGTAGCGGCGCGAAAGCTCACGGAGTTCCTCGTTCGCGTAATGGAGCAGCCGCTTGAAGGTGAAGGCCTGGGCGATTCGGGCAAACCGCGCCCCGTCCTCGCTTCCGATGAGGGTGTTGAGGCGCTGCCAGCGCTCGTATTCCGCCCGGGCGTCTGAAGCCTCGCGCCTCGCGCTCTCTGACTCGCGACGGCGCTTTTCGTCAGTCTGGAGGTCCTGCCGGATGCCCGCGTTCCGCCGCACAGCGTCCAGGTACTCCGAATGCACGGACTTCGAGCGTTCGGCGAGAACGTCCTCGTCCTCCTTCGAGTCCGCACGGCGGAGATGCTCCTCAAGCGCCTTTCCGCCGCGCTCCACCCGTTCGGAAGCTGCCTTGAGACTCACCTCAATGTCGGACGACTCCTTCTCCCAGCGCTCGATTTTCACTGCCGGGCAAATCGAAGAGATGAATTCCGCGCGGCTTCCGAAGTCTCGCGCCGCTGCTTCGTCAAGCTGCGACTCGGCCGCGGCTGACGCCGCTTCGGCTTCCTTCAGCGCTTGTCCTGCGCTTTCCTCAAGCGACGCGATGTTCCGGCTTTCGATCTCGGCCTCCTTCAGCTTCTCGTCTGCCGAAGCCTTGGCGGCCCGCGCCTTCCTGAGGACTTCGGACGCCTTCCGCTGCTCGTCGATCAGAACTGCGGTCCCGAAGAGCTCGGCCCGCTCCGACGCGGCCTTCTGGCAGGAAGCGGCCGCCGCCTCGTACTCGGCCTGCGTGTCAGCGGCCCGCTTCTCGGCCTTCTCGCGCTCCGATTCGACGCTTCCGGTCAGGGCGCGCTTTTTCTCGAGCTCCGAGGTCTTTTCCTGAAGGGCTGCGCGGGCGGCCGTGCATTCGTCCCGGCGTTCCGTGAGCCGCTTCAGGACACCAAGGGGCCTGAGGCCTGAGTCGCCCGCGTACCCGTAAGGGGAAACCGCCGCCTGCCACTCGGCGAGCTGCTCTGCCCGGTGATCACCCGCCGCCTTCACTTCGGAGTCGAGCGACGCGGCACGGGCCTCCATTTCGGAAAGGGCCCGGGACGCTTCAAGCGCCGCCTCCCGGCATGATTCGAACTCGGAGGCCGCCCGATCGGCCGCGCGCTTCGCATCTGCCGCGGCCTTTGCGGACGTTTCACTCTTCCGCGCCCAGGCGAGAATCGCGTTCCGGTCTTCCTGCAGCGCGTGGCTCGCCGACGCCGGATCAGCGACAAAGCCCTTGTAGAGGAGCGGATCCTTCTCCCCGAGCCTCCGCAGGGCGGCCTCGCGCTTTACGCGGAGCGACGCAAGCCTCGGAATCTCATCCTGCTTCAGCGCACGGAGCTTCTCGGCCTTCGCGCCCGCGATGCGGGCGAAGTTCACGGCGACCTCGATCCCGGAGCGCTTCGCCTGGATCGCGCTCTGGTCGCTCTTCCTGCTCGCCTCGTCGAGGATCGGCAGCTGTTGCGCGGCCTTTTCCTGGAGGGCCGCAAGGTTTTCGACCTCGCGACGGGCGTCGGTCAGCTCCCGCAGGAGCGCGATCCTCCCGTCCACCGCGATGAGGGACGCCATCTGCCCGGTCTGCGAGCGGCCTTCGGTCGCCGCTTCGTAAAGACGGGCAGCCTGCGCGGCCTTGTCTGCCGCGGCAAGCGACGCAGTCTCCGCGGCCTTCATGCGGCGCTCCGCCTCGCGGGCGGCAGAAGCCGCCTCGCGGCGGGAAACCGCGAGGGAGGAAAGAGCGGCCTTCGCGTCTTCCTCGGCCTTCACCGCGGCCTCGAGCTGCTTCGCCTGGGAAAGGATTCCGGAAAACCCGCCGATCAGCCCCTCGTCCTTCGCGGCCTTCGCGGCACGGGACGCCGCTGCCGCGGCGTCCGCTTCAAGCTTTTCGATTTCGGACTGAAGGAGGGTCGCGGCGTCCGCCCTCACCTCCTTCGCGGAACGGGCATCCGCAGCCGCCTTCCCAGCCCTTTCCCGGTTCGCCCGGCCAACGGCTAGCGCTTCGTCCAGCGCCTTCACCCGAGGGGCGATGGAGTCGAGCTCCTTTGCCGCGGCTTCAGCGGACACGACGTCGGCTTCCGAAATCCGAACCTTCTGCGAGAGTTCCAGCACCTCGCGCTCTGCCGCTTTCTTCCGTTCTCCGAGCGACTTCAGCTGCGAGCGGCAGTTCTCCGCTTCTTCCCCGAGGCGCTTCGCCTTTTCGAGAAGCGGCTCGATCCTTGAAGCAAGCTTCGCGCGGCCGAGCTTCGAGCGCGTGTCCTCGAAGCGGCTCACAGCCTCCCGGGCCGCGGCGAGGTCCTTCTTCGCCGCCGCAAGCTCGGCCTCGAGGTCCGCTCTTTTCCTATGCCAGAGGAGAATGGCTTCCAGCCGCTGGTCCTCGCGGAGGAGCGCGGTTTCGCGCTCCTGGCAGTCCGCGGCCTCAAGCCGAAGCTGCTTCAGCTCCTCGGGGCTGAAGATGCGGATCCCCTTCACCTTCGCTTCAGCCGCCTCGAAGGCCATTTCGCGGGCGCGGGTCTCGGAGTGGATCCGGCGCGAGACTTCCTTGTAGATCTCCGTCCCCGTTATCCCCTCGAGGATCACTGCGCGGTCGTCGCCTCGCGCGTGGAGGAACTCGGCGAACGACCCTTGCGCGAGCAGCACACAGCGAAGAAACTCCTGGAACTTGAGGCCGACTGCGGAAACGGTTTTCTCGCGCCATTCGTCGAGCCCGTCCGAGACAGGGCGCCAGGCGCCCGAGTCAAGAATGGCGATCTCGGCCGCCCTCGAAAGCGTTCCCTTCTTTGCCGAGCGGCTCACGCGGTAGCTCGACTTCCAGACGGTTCCCCGCGACTCGAACACGGCCTCCGCCCAGCACTGCCTCGTCCCCTTCGTCATGTAGGGGCAGTCGTCCGTCCGGCGCTGGCCGGCCGAGGTCCTCTCCGCCTTCTGGCGCGCGGTCTTCCCGTAAAGCGCGAGGGTCACCGCGTCGAAGATCGACGTTTTCCCGGCTCCGGTCTTACCGGTGATGAGGAAAATCCCGTCACGGTAGGCGGGATCCGTAAAGTCGATCTTCCAGCGCCCGGCGAGTGAATTGATGTTCTCGAAGGAAATCGTCCGCAGCTTCATTTGTCTTCCCCGGCTTCGGCCTTGAGCGCTTCTCCAGCTTCCCCTGTTCCCTTCGCGCTGTCGTGGCCAACGAGCTCAAGCGCTTCCCTGAACGTGCCCATGAGGCGCTTTCGGGACGCCTCGTCCTCGTGGCTCTCTGAAAGGAACTGGCGAAAGACCTCTTCGGGCGAGAGTTCCTCGAGCGGCACCGACGCGCTCGTCTTCTCCATCGCGCGGCGGAAAGCGGCCTGGTTCCGGACGGCGAGCAGCCTCACGCCGAGCCGGTCCGCTGCCTCTGAAAACCTTTCCGTAAGGTCCGGCTGCGCGGTGACCCCTGTGTAGTCCGCCTCGATCCAGCATCCGGGCTGCTCGCGAGCTATGCGCTCCATCGCGGCGAGGATCACGTCGACGTCGCCCTGAAGCCGCTCCATCGGCTGAAACCGGGGGACAGGAACCGCTTCAACCTCCGGGACGGCGCCCGGCGCGTCCGTCGTGACGAGAATCACTTCGCTCGGATTTCCGACTTCCCTGAATGAGAGCGGGATGGGGGCGCCGCTGTAGCGGACGGTGTCGCCCTTCACGCGCTGCGCCCGGTGGATATGCCCGAGCGCGACGTAATCCCAGCCCTCGCCGACCGCGTCGGAAGAGATCGCGCCGAGCGTGCCGACCGTTTCCGGTATCTCGCCAGTTTCAGGGTCCGGGGTGATCTTCGTGCCAAGGGCAAAGAAGTGCCCCATCGCAATCAGGGGAACACGGGCTCCTGAGAGTTTCCGTGCGAGCGCTTCCCGGACCGAGGCGTAATGGCGGCGGACGCCTTTCTCATAGAGCTCCCAGCGCTTCCCCTCTGTCATCCCCTCAAGGCTCGCCCGCACTTCGCTCTCGCGAAGGAAAGGAACCGCCGCGATCCCGAGGACAGGCTCACCCTCCTCATTCCTCACGACGACCGCTTCGCTCTCGGGATCCGGATCCGGCACGACCACGCCGAGCTGCGAAAGGATCGAACCCGGCGCGCGGAGGAAACTCGGGGAATCGTGGTTTCCCGGCGTGAGGACGACAGTCCGGCAACCGCTCTTCACGAGCCCTGCGAGGAACCGGTAGTAAAGCTCCTGCGCCCGGGTCGGGGGCATCGGGACATCGAAGACGTCGCCCGAAACGAGAAGGCAGTCGACTTTTCGCTCTTCGCAGAGGCGAAGGAGCCAGCCGAGGAACTTCTCGTCGGTCTCGACCGTGCTCTCCCCGATGATTTCCTTCCCGAGGTGCCAGTCAGATGTATGGAGGATCCTTGTCAATTGTTTTCCCCTGATGGGGGGCTGCGGAGAGCGGATTCCGGGAGGGGGACAGGGAGGCCGGTCCTGCAGCCTGTTATGGAAAAAGCAGGATTTGAGACTAACACGGTTCGAGGGAACAGGTGCCGCGCCGGACGGGCCCCCGCAGCGTCAGGAAAACGAAGGGAAAGCCCTTCGACGCCTTCCTAGCCCTTTCTCGAAGAGATCGGGCCGTAGCGCTTCCAGGCGCGGTCCATGAGCCACAGGATCACGAAGCCGACAACGCCGACCAGAATCGAGGAGAGCCCGCGGGATACGCCGCTCGAGACGAGGGCGTCGAGAAGGGGGCTGCAGATCACGAGCGCGTAGAAAAGCACCGCAAGCACCGCTTCCTCGATAAAGAACAGCAGCGGATTCCGGTAATTCTTGAGGTCAAACATCTTTTCTCTCCATCAATCGCCCCCGCTCCTTCGGGGGCCGGTCCTTCGATCAGCGCGCGAGCCGACGGCGCCGCTGCTCGAAAAGACAGACCGCGGCTGCCGCGCCGACGTTGAGGCTCTCGGTCTCGGGTTCTATTGGAATATAAAGGCGGAGGTCAGCCGCTTCAAGAGCCGCGTCGGAAAGCCCCGGACCCTCGGCCCCCATCATCCAGACGGTCGGGCCCTTCTCCCAGCCCTTCTCCGCCCAAATGTCGCGGCCGCCGCGAGCGTCCGCGGCGAGGTTCCTCGCGCCGAAGAGCGCCTTCAGCTCCCCGGGTTCGACCCCTCCCAGCACCGTCGCGCCGAAGTGGGCCCCCATCGCGGCCCGGATCACCTTCGGGCTCCAGAGGCAGGCGGTCTTGCGGCTTGCGGCAATCACCCTCACCCCCGACGCGACCGCCGTGCGGATCAGGGTCCCTGCGTTCCCGGCGTCCTGCACGCCGTCGAGGTATAGAGCGTCCCGGCCCCTGAGCGACGCGCGGTCCGGCTCCCCGGGGAGCGCGACTTCAAGCATGATCCCGGAGCCTGCCTCGACCGGGGCGATTCCTTCATAGAGGGGCGGGTCGATCACGAAAAGCCGGGGCGCCCTTCCCTGGGACGCGGTCTCGTCGAATACCTCGCGCGCGAGCCGGGAAGCCTCTTCCGGGCAGTCCGCCCGGAGCAGGATCGCGTTCACCGGGAAGCGCGCGTCGCGGGTCGCCATCGCGAGGTGGAACCCTTCAGCGAGCGTCGCGCGCTCCCGCCTCAGGTGGCGGGGCGAGGACACGATCCGCTTCCAGCGCTTCAGGCGCTCGTTCGAACTGCTCGTGATTTCCGTTGCTTCCATCTTCAAAATTCCTTCCCTTCCCCGCCCTTTCCTTCCACGATCCCCGAGATCGGCTCGAAGCTCTTCCGGTAAACCCCGGGGATAAGGCCGTACTTCCTGATCGCCTCAAGGTGCGCCGCGGTTCCATACCCCTTGTGGCGGGCGAAGCCGTACTGGGGGTAGAGCCGGTCAAGTTCCCGGAGCTCGGCGTCGCGCGCGGTCTTCGCGAGGATCGAGGCGGCGGAGATCGCCTTCACCCGGTCGTCCCCCTTCACGATCGCCTGCGCCGGGCACGGGAGCCTCGGAAGGCGGTTCCCGTCGACGAGGACGACCGTCGGGCGGACGGTGGCGGAGAGCATATCGAAGGCCCGCTGCATCGCGAGGAACGTCGCCTGGAGAATATCCAGCCGGTCGATCTCCTCAGGCGTCGATTCCCCGATCCCCCAGCCGAGCGCCTGCTCCCGGATCACCGGGGCGAGCTCTTCGCGCTGCGCTTCCGTCAGCTTCTTCGAATCCCGCAGTCCCTCGATCGGACGCTCGGGGTCGAGGACGACCGCTGCCGCAACGACGGAGCCGCAGAGCGGGCCGCGGCCCGCTTCGTCAATCCCTGCGACGATCTCCCCACCGAAGTCGAAGTCGGGGAAGAGGAGGAGCTGGTCAGAGGATTCTTCTGTCATCAGGACGGATCCCTGCGGGCTGTCCGCTCGATCGCCTCGGCTGCGAGCCGGGGCGTGTCCCGGATGAGGCTCTCGTGGAGCTCGGTGAAGCGTGCCGCGAGCTTATCGCGCCGGGCGGGCGAGAGCTGGTCGAGGAGGCTCCGGGCCATGTACTCGGGTTCCGCGAAGTACTGCAGGAACTCCGGCACCACCCGGTCCTCGCAGAGGATGTTCGGGAGGCTCACGTAGGAGGTCGTTCCCTTCCTCAGCATGATGAGGGCGGAGAGCGCCGGCATCCGGTAGCCGACCACCATCGGCTTCTTGTAGAGCGCCGCTTCGAGCGTCGCCGTGCCGGAAGCGATGAGGGTCGCGTCGCAGGCTTCGAGCACGTCGTGGCTTCGGCCTTCGAGGAGCCTCGTGCGGGCGGCGGGCTTCGGATGCTCCCGGAGGATCGCGTCGATCTGCTTCAGGCGCGCAGGGCCCGCCGCAGGAATGAGGAAGAGCGAATCGGGCTCCGCCTTCAGCACGAGCTCCATCGTCTCGACAAAGGCCGGTCCGTTCCAGCGGACCTCGTCAAAGCGGGAGCCCGGAAGCACCGCGAAGACCGGGCCCTTCTCCGCAACCCCGAGCCGCGACCTCGCGCCCGCCGTGTCGGGGACGAGCGGGATGCCGGACGCCATCGGGTGTCCGACGTAGACCGAATCGATGCCCGCCGCGTCGTAGATCTTCTTCTCGAACGGGAAGACGAGGAGCATGCAGCTCACGGCGCGCTTGATCTGGTGGATCCGCTCCGGGCGCCACGCCCAGATGGAAGGGCTGACAAAATGGACGGTGGGGATCCCGGAAACCCGCAGCTTCTCCTCGATCCAGAGGTTGAAGTCCGGCGCGTCGACCCCGACGAAGACCCTCGGAGCGACTTCCTTCGCACGCCGGACCACTTCGGAGCGGAGCGCGACGAGCCCGGGGAGCTTTTTCAGCACTTCGACATAGCCGCGGACCGAAATCGCAGAAGAGTCCTTCCAGGCAGAGAGGCCCGCCTCGCGCATCTTTGCGCCTCCGATGCCGAACTGGAGCGCGCCTCCCATCCTCCGCTTCACCTCGGGGAGGACGAGCGACGCGAGCGCGTCCCCGCTCGCTTCGCCCGCGAGCCACATCGCGCCCGCCCGGTGGGCGGGATCCGCTGCGGGCGTCGTGAACACTGCTTCGCTTCCTTCCATTTCGGCGATCCTTGGCTGGTCCAGGTTGAAGAAAAGCCGGCCTCCGGGTGTTGCCCGAGGAGCCGGCGAAAGGTTCGGGGCTGACGGAGGGCGGAAGGGCTTTGCCCGGTCCGTCCGCCGAAGGCGCCCCGCGCATGGCTAGCGGATGATTCCGCGGGGGCTGTCCGCCACGCTCACTCGGAAGAGCTCGATCAGGTCGCGCTCCTCAGGATGCTCCGCTTCGAGCGCCTTCATCCGGTCGCTCGCCTCGGCGACCGTGAGGTTCTCGCGGTAGACCGCGTGGTAGCAGTGCTTCAGAACCATGAACTGCGCGGCGGTGAATCCGCGACGCCTGAGGCCGATCGAGTTGAGGCCGTGGGGCTCCGCGGGGTAGCCCGAGCAGATGACGAACGGCGGCACGTCGCGCATCACCATCGAGCCCCCGCCCACCATCGAGTGGGCGCCGATGTGGACGAACTGATGGACGCCCGCCTGGCCGCCGATGATCGCGAAGTCCGCGACATGGACGTGGCCCGCGAGGCCGACGTTGTTCGCGAGGATCACGTCGTCCCCAACCTGGCAGTCGTGCGCCACGTGGGCGTTCGCCATGTAGAGGCCGCGGGAGCCGACCTTCGTGATGCCGTGGTCCTGGACCGTCCCGATCGACATCGTGCAGTTTTCGCGCACGACATTGTCGTCACCCACTTCGAGCGCCGTGTCCTCGCCCGCATACTTCTTGTCCTGGGGGAGGCAGCCGATGCAGCAGCCCGGAAAGAACCGGTTCCTCGCGCCGATCGTCGTGCGTCCGGTGACGCAGACGTGGCTGATCAGGACACAGCCCGGGCCGATCTTCACTTTCGGGCCCACAACGCAAAACGGGCCGATTTCGACATCGTCCGCGATCTCCGCCGCAGGATCCACAACGCTCAACGGATGAATTCTTGCCATTCCTGTCCCTTTTATTCTTGTTTCACTTCATCAGGGATGAAGGACGAGCCTCGACGGCTGCCGGGAATGAGTTCCCTTAGGCCGTCAATCCCGCCGCCTTCATTCATGGATTTTACGGCGCGCGCACATGAGGGTCGCCTTGCAGGCGAGCTCGCCGTCGACGGTCGCGGTGCCTTCGAACCAGGCAATGCCCATCCGGTCCTTCAGGTACTTGCCGTGGAAGGTGAGCTTGTCGCCCGGCAGCACGACGCGCTTGAACCTCGCGTGGTCGATTCCTGCGAAATAGTAGATGCTGTTCTTGTCAGTCCTCTCCTCCTCGGGAAGCCGGAGCATCGCGAGAACGCCGCAGGCCTGCGCCATCGCCTCGATGATCAGCACGCCGGGCATCACCGGAGCCCCGGGGAAGTGCCCCGTGAACTGCGGCTCGTTCGCCGTGACGTTCTTGTAGGCGACGATCTCGGTAAGGTCGTCGCTCACGGATTCCACGCGGTCCACCAGAAGGAAGGGGAACCGGTGGGGGAGAAGCTTCATGATCTCGTAGATCTTCAGTGTCTGCATGTTCTCAGGCGACCTCCGGGGGAAATAGGTCCTCTCTACGTCAGCCGCCCCTCCAATGAAATGCCGGCGGCACGCCGGCGCTGGACTCAGGAACCGCTCGGGCCGGAAGCCTTAAGAGCCTTCACTTCCTGCTCAAGTGCCTTGAGCGCGCGGCGCATGTCCCCAAGCTTGAGGATCATCGCGGCCGTGCGCTTGAATTGCCTCTCGCTCTGCGAGGGGTAGAACCCGACAAGGGTGTCGCGCTCCTTCCCCCAGCTGAGGACAGGCGTCGCGGGGCCGACCACGGAACCCGCAGGAATCGAAATGTGCCCGTTCACCATCGCGGCGCCGCCGAGCACGCAGTGGTCGCCCACCGTGGTGGAGCCCGCGATCCCGACGCAGCCGCAGAGCACGCAGTGGCTGCCGATCCGGCAGTTGTGACCGATCTGCACCTGGTCGTCGATCTTCGTGCCGTCGCCGATCACGGTGTCGTCAAGCGCACCGCGGTCGATCGTCGTGTTCGCGCCGATCTCGCAGTCGCAACCGACCGTGACGGCCCCGACCTGCGGAATCTTCACCCATTCGCCCTGGAATGGCGCGAACCCGAAGCCCTCGCCCCCGATCGCGCATCCCATGTTGAGAATCGTGCGGTCGCCGATACGGCAGTGGTCGCCAACCTTCACGCCCGCGTACATCCGCACGCGGCTTCCGATCACGGCGTCGTGCCCGACGAAGGCGTTCTTCCCGATCCAGGCGAAGGCCCCGACCACGGCGCCCGCCTCGACCACCGCACCCGCTTCGATCCGGGCCGTGGGATCAACGGAAGCGCCCTCCTCCACGACCGCCCTCGGGTCGACGCCCGGGACCGGGTCGGGGAGGATCCCGCCCTCCATGATCTGGGACGCCCAGGCGAACCACGCGTAGGGGTTCGGCGTGACAACGACGGGGCGGCCGGCGAGCTCGGGGATCGCGGAGAGCTCCTGCTCTCGGATCACGATGGCGCCGGCACGGGTCACGGCGGCTTCCCTCAGCGCCTTCGCGTTCGAGAGGAACGCGAGGTTCTCCCCTTCCGCCTCGGCGAGCGGAGCGAACGACGTGACGCGAAGCGACTCCGCCCCGCACCGGGCCTCGGCGGGAAGCCTCCCGCGGGAAAGCTCCAGAACGCCGCTGATCAGGTCAGAAATAAGATAAGAGGCTCCACTCACGATCAGGATTCTCCGTCAGGAAGGCCGGTTGCCGGCCGGTGGGACACGCCGGGAAGAGGAATCCCGGCAAAAGGGCGGCGCTTGCTGCCGCGTGGGAAGGATATGCGGCGCCTTCCCCGCGCCATGGGTTCCGGAAAAAGCGGAAGAAGCCTCAAGTCAAGGCCTCTCCCGCACGGAGTTCCCCCCTGCTACTTCAGGGCCTTCAGGACCTTCGAGGTGATGTCGACCCGGGGGCTCGCGTAGACCGCCTCCTGGACGATCAGGTCGTAGTTCTCCTTGCGGGCGATGTCCTGGATCACCTGATTCGCGCGGGCGATGACGATCTGGATCTCCTCGTTCTGGCGCTGCGCACGCTCTTCCCGGAAGGCGCGCTCGGCGCGGGCGAGCGAACGCTCTTCCTCGGCGAGGTCGCGCTGCTCGGAGAGCCGCTGCGTCTGGCTCATCGCCGGGCCGTTCTTGCGGAAGTTCTCGGCCCGGGTCTTGAAGGCAGCCTGCTGCTTCTCGATGTCCGCCTGGCGGCGGGCGAATTCCTTCTGCAGCTTCTCAAGCGCCGCCTTCGCGGGGGCAGAGTCGTGCAGGATCCGCTCGAGGCTCACGACGCCGATCCTCGGCGCCGCCTCGGTCGCGGGAGCGGCAAATGCCGCGCCCGAAGCCGCCACCGCCGCGGTGGCCGCGGCGGCAACAGCCGCGCGCAAGAAAACATTCCTATTCATAGCTTCAAACCTTTTCCATCAGAATCTCCCGGGGGGCTCTACAGCCGATGCGGCCCTGCCCGGGAACGAATGCATGCATATTAAGCGTTTCGGGGAGCCGTTAGAAGCTCGTGCCGATCTGGAACTGGAAGCGCTGCAGGTCGTCTCCCTTCTTGTCGTTAAGAGGCGCGGCAAGCGAGAACTTGAGCGGCCCGAGCGGCGAGATCCAGGCGACGCCAAGGCCGACCGAGTACCGAAGGTCGCCAAGGCTGATGTTCGAAGTGTCGGTCCCGCCGTAGTACCTCGAACCGCCCTTGCCCCAGACCCAGCCGCCGTCGAGGAACCCGAACATGCGGAGCGTGCGGTCGGCGCCTGGAAGCGGCAGGTAGAGCTCGGCCGAGAAGTCGAAGATCTTCTGGCCGCCGAGGTTGTCGCCGTTCGTGTCGCGCGGGCCGAGAGACGAGGATTCGAAACCGCGGACCGAGCCGATGCCGCCGCCGTAGAAGTTCTTGAAGAACGGGTACTCCTTGTCGCCGTAGGATCCCGCATAGCCGAGCTCCGTATTGAAGGCGAAGGTGATCCGCTTCGTGAGCGGCCAGTACTGCTGGAACTGGTAGTTCACCTTGTAGTACCGGAGGTCGAGCACCGGGAACGTGATTTCGGCGTTCAAGCGCTGGTAGCGGCCCTTGTTCGGGGCGAGCGCGTTGTCGCGGGAGTCGCGCGACCAGCCGAAGGTCGCGGCGACGCTCTTCGGCTTCTGGCCGAAGTTGTCGACATAGTCCCAGTAGCGCTCGGGAGACGCGTTCTCGTCCCCGCGCGTCCCGCGGAGCGTCACCTCGGTCTGCTCAGCCTTCGCGCCGACATAGATGCGGTCAAGCTCCGTCACCGGGATGCCGTAGGAGAGAGAGGCGCCAAGCGTCTCGTACTGGACGTTCGCGACATCGAGGTCGTCGAGGTCGACCTTGCGGTCATAGAGCTCGATCGAGCGCGAAATTCCCTCAGGCGTGATGTAGGGCTGTGTGAGCGAGATCGCGTACGTGCGGCTCGAGTCCGAATTGCTCGCCTCGACCGAGGCGGAGTTCCCGGTGCCGAAGATGTTGTTCTGCGAAATGCCGGCCGAAACGATGACGCCGTCAGAGGAGGAGAGGCCCGCGCCGAGCGTGATGGAACCGGTCGGGCGCTCCTTCACGTGCACCTTCAGGTCGACCTGATCGCGGGTTCCCGGAACCGGCACGGGTTCCGCCGTCACTTCGTCGAAGAACCCGAGGCGGTCGATGCGGTCGCGCGAAAGCTTCACCTTGTCGGAGTCGAACCACGAGGCCTCGTACTGGCGGACCTCGCGGCGGACCACTTCGTCGCGGGTCCGGGTGTTGCCGGTGACGACCACGTTCCGGACATAGGCGCGGCGGCCCGGGTCGACCGTGTAGATGATGTCTACCGTGTGGAAGTCCTTGTCGGTGACCGGGTTCGGGTTCGCGCTCGCGAAGGCGTAGCCGAGCGTCGAAAGCTTCTCCTTAAGCGACGAGGAAACCGTGTTCACGGTCTCCGCGTTGTAGGTCGACCCGACCTTCACGGGGACGAGGAGCGCGGCAAGCTCCTTATCAAGCCCGAGCTGCTCGCCCTCGACCTTCACGGACTTCACCTTGTAGGGCTCGCCCTCGTGGATGTTGATCGAGATGAAGACGTCCTCCTTGTTCGGAGCGATCGTCACCTGTACCGAGTCGAGCCGGTAGTCGAGGTAGCCGCGGTTCAGGTACCAGGAGCGGATGCTTTCGAGGTCGCCCGCGAGCTTCTCGCGCGAATACTGGTCGCGCTTCGTGTACCAGGTGAACCAGCCCGGGGTCGAGAGCTGCATCACGTCCCGAAGGTCGTCCTCGTCGGCCGCCTTGAGGCCGGTGAAGTGGATCTGCTTGATGGAGGAGGCGCTGCCCTCGTCGACGTTGATCGACACGCGGACGCGGTTACGCTCGAGAGGCGAAACGTTGGACGTCACCTCGACCCCGTAGTTCCCCTTCGCGAGGTACTGGCGCCGCAGTTCCTGGGTCGCCCGGTCGAGGGTCGCCGAGTTGAAGATGCGGCCTTCGGCGAGTCCAGCCGCCTTCAGGGCCTTCTCGATCTCGTCCTTGTCGAAGGCCTTGATGCCGTTCGTCGTGATCGTCGCGACGGCAGGGCGCTCCGTGATCCGGATCACCACGACGTCGCCGTCCTGCTCAAGGTTCACGTCGCGGAAAAGTCCCGACTGGTAGAGGGAGCGGATCGCCTGTGCGCCCTTCTGCGCGGTGTACTCGTCACCCACGCGGAACGGCAGGTGGGAGAAGACCGTGCCGGGCTCGGTCCTTGCAATGCCTTCGATCCGGATATCCTTGATGGTGAACTGCTGGGCCGCCGCCGCGATGGAAAACGCGGCAAGGATTGCCGCTGCAGCGGCCTTCAGGGTAAATGTCTTCGATCTCATGAGTCTTGTTCCGCCAGTAAGCTCCTGCGCCAGATCCGGAGGCGCTGCCGTGGACGGGCAGCCCCCGTCCCGACGGGCCGGGCTCCGGTCAGCTTAAAGGCTGTTTGAGCAAAAAGTCGCTTTATTCTAACCGCCTGCAAGCCTCGTGATGTCGTTCACGAGGGCGACGACCGTGATGAGGAGGATCAGCGCGAGCCCCGCCCGCTGCGCGAGGCCGACCACGGCCTCGGACGGGCGCCGCCGCGTGACGAGCTCGTAGGCGTAGGCCGCGAGGTAGCCGCCGTCAAGCACGGGGATCGGCAGGAGGTTGAGGATTCCGAGGCTGATCGACATCATCGCGGTGAAGGAGAGGAAGGGCACGAGCCCGACGCTCGCCGCCTGGCCAGCGTAGTCCGCAATCGCGACCGGACCGGAAAGGTTCTTCACCGAGGCTTCGCCCACGATCATCTTCCCCATCACGCGAAGCGTGAGGATGGCCGTGTCGCGGAGCTTCGATAAGCCGGAGCCGAGCGCGTCAAGCGGCCCGAGCCGGACGCGGATCACGTCCGGAAGCCCCGAGATCCTCACGCCGATCCGGCCGATCCTCTCCCCTGTCCGCTCGTCCTTCGCTTCGGGCACCGCGAGCGACACCGTCCTCACGGCCCCGTCCCTCTTCACGGTGATCGAGACCGTTTCCCCAGGCTTCGAGCGGAGCTCCTTCACGAAACCGACCGCGCCCCGGGCGGGCTTCCCGTCCACCATCGTCACCTCGTCGCCCTTCATGAGGCCCGCGGATTCAGCGGCGGACCCGGAGATCACCTCCTCGATCATGAGCGGCCCCTGCCAGGGGAGCAGTCCCGCCTTTTCAAGCGGCTTCGCCTTCGCGGGGTCCTCTTCGAACCCGAGCGACCGGAGGTCGATCCTGTAGCGGACGGCGTTCCTGCCATCAGGATCGTCCTTCTCCCGCACGCTGATCGTCGACTCGGTGCCCGCGGCCCGGAGAAGCTTCATCTGCAGGTCCGTGAAGGTCTTCACGTCCTCGCCCCCGATCTCGATCACGTAGTCGCCGCCCTTCACCCCTGCCGCGGCCGCCGGAGTCCCGGCCGCGGGGGCCGAAACGCGGGAGGAAAGGTCGAATGTCCCGTAGAGGCCGATTCCCCAGTAGATGAGGACGGCAAGGACGAGGTTCATGAAGGGGCCCGCGAAGACGATCAGCGCGCGCTGCCAGAGCTTCTTGCGGTTGAAGTCGTCCTGGGGGCTGCGGCCGCTCTCCTCGGCGAGCCCCGGGTCGCGGCTGTCGAGCATCTTCACGTAGCCACCGAGCGGAAGGAGGGAAAGCGCGTACTCGGTGCCGCTTTTCCCGCGGAAGCTCCAGAGAATCGGCCCGAAGCCGACCGAGAACCGCAGGACCCGCACGCCGCAGAAACGGGCGGCCGCGAAGTGCCCGCCCTCGTGGATGAGGACGAGGAGCTGGAGGGACGCCGTGAAGGCGAGGATCGTGACGAGGATGCTCAAGGGTGTGGCTCCGGAGGGTGGAAACCCGGGAATCAGACGGGGTACGCCCGGCTGATGATCCCTTCTGCCGCGCGGCGGGCCGCCCGGTCCGCTTCGAGGATTTCGCCGAGCGTCGACACAGGAGTGGACTCAACCCGGTCGAGCGCCTCCCGACAGACCCGCGGTATGCCGAGGAAGGGAATGCGGCCGGCGAGGAACGCGGCGACCGCCACCTCGTTCGCGGCGTTAAGCGTGATGGAGGCGCTTCCGCCCGCCTTCAGCGCTTCGTAGGCCATGCCGAGCTGCGGAAAGCGCGCCGTGTCGGGCGCCTCGAACGTGAGCGGCGGGAGCGTCGTGAAGTAGAGCGGCGCCGCGCCCGACTCGGTCCTCTCGGGCCACGCGAGCGCCACCGCGATCGGGGTCCTCATGTCAGGCATCCCGAGCTCCGCGATCACGGCGCCGTCCCGGTAGGCCACGGCGGAATGAATGACGCTCTGCGGGTGGATGACGACCCTGATCCGCTCAGGCGGCACGTCGAAAAGCCAGCGCGCCTCGATCACCTCGAGCCCCTTGTTCATGAGGGTCGCGGAGTCGACCGTGATCTTCCGGCCCATCTTCCACTTCGGATGCGTGCTCGCCTCGGCGATCGTGACACTGGAAAGGTCCTTCCGGGTCCTGAAGGGGCCGCCGGAACAGGTGAGCCAAATGACGGCGGACTCCCGCTGCCCCGGGGTAGCCGCGGCGAACGACTGGAAGATCGCCGAGTGCTCGGAGTCGACAGGGAGGACCGTCGCCCCGCCCCGCCTCACGGCGTCCCGGAGGACCGCGCCCCCGCAGACGACGCTCTCCTTGTTCGCGAGAAGCATCCGGCGGCCGGATTCGGCAGCGGCGAACGCCTGCGGAAGGCCCGCAGCTCCTGACGCTGCGAGGAGCACGGCGTCCGCAGCGCGGTCTCCCGCCGCAGCGGCACAGGCGTCAGTTCCCGCCTCGGCACGGGTGGAAAGACCCCGCTCCTTCAGCGCCCGGCGAAGCGCCGGGTACTGGGACTTGTCCGCAATCACGGCGCACTCGGCGCCCGAACCGGCGGCCGCGTCCGCGAGCGCCTCCGCCCTGCTCCCCGAGACGACCGTCCCCACGCGCCACTCGCCTCCCTGGCGCGAAATGACGTCAAGGGCGCTCCGCCCGATAGAGCCTGTGGCACCGAGAATGTTGATGGTCTTCGTCATGATGGGAAAAGGATGCCTTGCCTGGTTTTGTTTCCGGGGCGGAGGAAAAACCGCCCCTTCAAAGGGGATCCGTGAATTCTAGAGGATCAGAGAAAGCGCGACGAGCTTCAGCAGACCGCTAGAACTTGTGGCGGACGTTCACCGAAATGCCCTCCTCCTGTTGGTTCCGGTTCGAGACCCCGGCGTCCGCCCCGACGCTGAAGTACCAGTCGCCCCGCTCGACCCCGAGGCCGACCGAGCCGACTCCGATGAGGGAGACGCTTTCAGGGCCGTCGGGGCCCGCGTCCCCGGCGTCGCCCGAGTTTCCGATTGCGGAAAGCGTGCTGTGGAGCTGCACGCGCGTCCGGGGATCCGGATCGTGGGAAAGCCTGAGCTGAAGCCCAACCGGGACCTGCTGGAAGTTACGGCGGCTCGCGCCCGAGGAGGTTTCGGACGCGAGCGTCGAGGCAACGCCAGCTCCGGCCTCGTCGGTGCGGACCGCGCGGATTCCGGCGAACGGGACGAATTCGACGCCGCGCTCGACCTCGATCGGAGCCTCTGCCCGCATCTCGGCCGAATAGACCACCTGCTGCGGATCAGACGTAATGCCGGCGAGGGCGAGCGCGGACGGGATCACGCGGGACGTGCCCTCCGCCCCCGTGTACCCGGTTCCCGTGAACTGGAAGCCCTTCCCCCGCGTGACCCCCCCGTAGCCATAGAAGCCGACGAGATTCACCCAGCCGTTGTCGATGAAGACAAGGCCACCGTCGGATTCGCGCGAGAGGGACGAGTCCGCTTCCTTGAACTGTCCGAATTCCGGACTCTCCTTCGCGGGCGCGTCCCCGGACGAGGCCCGGAGGGAAGCTTCAGGAAGGTATTCGGTAAGCCTGCAGGAAGGAACCCTTCGTGCTTCGGCCGCGCGTCCCGCCGCAAGGTCCGAAAGCCGTACCCCTGTGAATCCCGCTTCCTCGGAAAGGATCCTTGAGGCAATCTGCTCCGCCATCACGCGGTTTTCCGCGACCCGGCGGGCATCTTCGGCAAGCATCGCGTAGAGGGGGTCAGGAGAAAACGTTTCGGAATCCGGGGCCGGGGCTGCGAGAGAGGACCAGGGGGAGAAAAGAGCGAGCGCAGGCAACGCGAAGGCCGCAGCGGGGCAGCCGCGGGAGACCTTCCGAAACAAATTGACAAACGTCCCGGCCACGCGCATTCCTTCCTTTCCACCCTGCCTTATAGAATAATAGAACCCTGCCTGAGCGCAGACGATGCCCGTTCCCCGGGCCGGTCCGCGCCACCCGGGCGGCAACTGCAAGAAGAGGAGCCTCGAAGAAGGATGGCGAAGAACGTAATCATCATGGGCGCGACCTCGGGCCTTGGCGAAGCGCTGGCGAGGCGCTTCGCAGCCCTCGGCTGCGACATCGCGATTGCCGGACGGCGCACCGAGCGGCTGGAAGCCCTCGCGCGCGAGCTCCGCGAGTCGAACGAAGGAATCCGCGTCTTCTGGGACATGATCGACGTCAGGTCCCCTGAGGCGCCGCTCAGGCTCTCACACCTCTCGGACCAGATCGGCGGGGTTGACCTCTACATCCACGCGTCCGGCATCGGGCACGAAAACACGAGCCTCGAGCCCACGATCGAGCTCGAGACCGCGGAGACGAACGCGCTCGGCTTCGTCCGGTGCGTCGACACCGCGGTGACCTTGCTCCGCAGCCAGGGCCGTGACGGGCAGATCGCGGCGATCAGCTCAGTCGCCTCGACCCGGGGGCTTGGCGCTTCGCCTGCGTATTCCGCGACGAAGGCGCTCCAGGCGCACTACCTTGAGGCGCTCCGGCAGATGTCGCTCGCGAAAGGCTGGGACATCACGGTGACTGACATCCGCCCAGGGTTTGTCGACACTCCGCTCCTCGAAGGAAAGAGCTATCCGATGACGATGCCGCTCGCCTACGCCGCGGACCGCATCGTGAAGGCGATCCTCGCGAAGCGCCGGGTTGCCTGGATCGACTGGAAGTACCTGCTGCTCTGCATCGCCTGGCGGTGCCTTCCCGGAATGCTCTGGGAGCGGCTGCCGGTCGGGTTCGTCCCGTTCCGCACGGAGCCGAAGCAGGAGAAGAAGGCCGCAGAGCCGAAATCGGCTGCCGGAGGCCCTGAAGTAAAGAAACCAGAAGAAGCAGCCGGAACCGCTGCCAATGAACCCGGAAAGGACAAGTAGGAAAGATGCGTTTCAAGGAAGCAGTGAAGTCGTGCGCCTACACGAAGTACTCCGACTTCAAGACCCGCTCGAGCCGATCGGAATTCTGGTGGTTCATGCTCGGGCTCGCGCTCGTGAACATCGTCCTGATCGGCGTCTCGCAGGTGCTTCCTGGGATCGGCTCCTCGATGATCGCCGGGTTCGGGCTCGTCATTCTCTGCCCCTACGCCGCGGCGCTCGTGCGGCGGCTGCATGACGTGGGGCTCTCCGGGAAGTGGGTCGCCGCGGCGTTCGCCGTGAGCGTCGTCGCGTCAACCGCAGCAACATACCCTGAATTCGCCCCTGCCGCGTGGGGGACTCCCGCAGTCTTCCTCCTTCTCTTCATCATGGCGCTCTTCCCGGGCAAGAAGGCCGCGAACGCCTACGGCCCCGCGCCCGAGTCCTGAAACAAAGTCCGATTAACATAGGAAACCCCGGTAGGCCACCGCCTTCCGGGGTTTTCAATTCTTCGCGGAAAGGGGAAGCCGCGTGACTGTGGAGCGCGGCCCCCCTTCCCTTCAGTCCTGCTCTTCCTGAACGAGGAATCAGCAGACCTGGCAGATCCAGCCTTCCGGCGCTTCGATCTCGCAGGACTGGATCGCGAGGAGGGTCTCGCGGATCTTCTTCGAAACCGGCCCAATTTCTTCCATTCCGGACGGGAAGCAGATGTCGTTCCCGGTCGCCGGGTCGTGGATCTTGCCGACCGGAGCGAGGACCGCGGCGGTGCCGCAGAGCGCGCATTCCTTCATGTCCTTCAGCTCGGAGAACTTCACCTGGCGCTCGATCACCTTGAGGCCGAGGTAGTGCTCGCCGACATAGACGAGCGAGCGGCGGGTGACGGACGGGAGGATCGAATCGCTCTTCGGGACGATGAGGTTGTTGTCCTGGTCGACGAAGAGGAGGTTCGCGCCGCCAGTCTCCTCAACATAGGTACGGGTGGCCGGATCGAGGTAGACGTTCTCGGCATAGCCCGCGCGGTGCGCTTCCATCGTGGGATAAAGGCTCATCGCGTAGTTGAGGCCGGCCTTGATGTGTCCGGTCCCGCGCGGAGCCGCGCGGTCGTACTGGGAAACCTGAAGGGCGATCGGCTTCACGCCGCCCTTGAAGTAGGAGCCGACCGGAGAGCCGAAGACGCGGAAAAGGAACTCATGGGCCGGAGCGACACCGATCTGGATGCCGGAGCCGATCATGACCGGACGGATGTAGAAGGTAGCGCCGGTGCCGAAGGGAGGAACCCAGGCGGCGTTCGCGCGGACCGTTTCCTTAACGGCCTCGACGAAGGTGTCAACCGGAAGCACCGGCATTTCGAGCCGGCGGCAGGAGTTCTGCATGCGGAGCGCGTTCTGATCGGGGCGGAAGGTGACGATGTGGCCGTCCTTCGTCGTGTAGGCCTTCATACCTTCAAAGCAGGACTGCGAATAGTGGAACACGCAGGCCGCTTCCGAAAGGGTGACGTTGCCATCGGTGACGAGGCCGTCCTTCGTCCATTCGCCGTTCGCCCAGCGGGCCTGCCAGCGGTAGTCCGTCTTCGTGTAGCCAAAGCCGAGGTTGGCCCAGTCAAGATTCTTCTTTTCCATTTCTCATGCCTTTTGTTGCTTACAAGACTTTTATCCCTTCGGGGCCGGAACGCCGGCGAGGCTCCGCCCGGAGCTTCGAGGTAAGCCCTTCGGCGGACGGGATTTTGTCTATCCTACACCCTCAGATACCCACCTGACATACCTGATGTCGAAAAATATATAAAAAGGGGATCGCCCCCGAGGACGATCCCCGCATTTCACTTGGAACAACAACCCCGAAGAATCAGGCGAGAAGGAGCAGCAGGCAGAGAGAGGCCGGCATCACGGGAACGCAGGAGTCGAGCCGGTCGAAATAGCCGCCGTGACCGGGGAGGAGATTGCTCGAATCCTTGATCCCCGCCTGGCGCTTCGCGGCGGATTCGAGCAGGTCGCCAGCCATCGAGAGCACGGTGAGGAAGAGCGCCGCAACAGCCGCGCCCGGAATTCCCGCCACGCGGATCAGCTCCGCTTGGTAGATGTCGGGGCAGCCAGAGAAGCCGAAGCCGAGGGCAAAGAAGATGATGATCCCGCAGACGAACGCACCAAGCGCACCCTCCCAAGTCTTCTTTGGCGAAATGGCGCTCGCCATGCGGCGTTCGCCGAAAAACTTCCCGCCGAAGAACCGTCCGGAAAAATACGCAAAGATGTCCGCGCTCCAGACGATCACGAGGACCGAGACGACAAGCTGCCAGCTCCCGAGCTCGAAGAGCTGCATGAGGGCGCACCAGGCGAGCGGCAGCATGAGGAGCGCCATGAGGCACTGAACCGCGGGAGGAAGCCTGAAACCGCGGCTGCGGTCGCGGAAGATGAAGCAGGTGAGGACAATCCAGATCGCCGTGTCGATCGCGGTGAGCGCGAGAAGCACGCCGCCCGGAATCCGCACCCCGGCAGTCCAGAGTCCGAAAAACACGACGCCGATCACGGCGGAAGCGGGGATCGCCGCCCGGACGCGGAGCATCCGCAGCCACTCCCAGATCGCGGCCGACACAGCGAATGCCATCACGGCAGCGAACGCGACGGGAGACAAACAGATGGAGCCCGCGAGGACCGCGAGCATGATGACTGCTGTTATGACACGTTGCTTAAGCATTGGGTAAGCCGGGGAGCGCTCGTCGCGCGTCCCCGCCCTTTGGTTTTGCCGGGAAAAGACGGAACCCTGCTAGCCGCGTTCCGACACCTGCTCGCTCGTGCGGCCGAAGCGCCGCTCGCGGCCCTGGAACCAGACGACCGCGCGCCTCAGGCTTTCGCCCGTGAAATCCGGCCAAAGTTCCGGCGTGAAGTAGAGCTCCGCGTAGGCGGACTGCCAGAGCAGGAAGTTCGAAATCCTCGACTCGCCTCCCGTGCGGATCATGAGATCCACGTTGCCGGCCCAGGGAAGCGCGAGGTGGCGGCCGAGGAGCTCCTCGTCGACCGACTCGGGGTGCCGCGCGAGAAGCGGCTCCTCGCGAAGCGCAGAACGCACCGCCTGGACGATGTCCCAGCGGCCGCCGTAGTTCGCGCAGACCGTGAGGTCCATCGCGCTGCAGTGCGAGGTCGCCTCCTCGGTTTCAAGGATCGCGTCCTGGAGCTCCCGGGAGAACCGCGTCCTATCACCCGCAATCCGGAGCCTGATCCCGTTCTTCGCCATCCGGTCGCGCTTCGTGCGGAGCACAGTGAGGAAGAGCTTCATCAGGGCGCCGACCTCGTCCTCCGGCCGGTGCCAGTTCTCGCTGCTGAAGGCGAAGAGCGTGAGATGCCGGATTCCGAGCCTTCGGGCCTCGGCCGTGCAGGCGTCGACCGCCGCCGCGCCGCGCCGGTGTCCTTCGACCCGCGGAAGGCCGCACCGCTTCGCCCAGCGCCCGTTCCCGTCCATGATGACGGCAACGTGCGAAGGAAGCCCGCGGTTCTCCGGTTCGCTCACTCTCTCACCCTTCTTTCCTAAAAAGCGCTGGCCGTCCATCAGACGGTCATCACTTCCTTTTCCTTCTCGGCGGTCGCCGCGTCGACTTCCGCGATGAACTTGTTCGTGAGCTTCTGGATGTCGTTGTCAGAGCCGCGAGCCTCGTCCTCGGAGATCTCCTTGTCCTTCAGGAGCTTCTTCACGGCGTCGTTCGCCTCGCGGCGGACGTTGCGGATCGCGACCTTGCCCTCTTCGGAAATGCGCTTCACGACCTTCGTGATCTCGCGGCGGCGCTCCTCGGTGAGCGGGGGAAGCGGAACGCGGATCGTCGTGCCGCTCGTCACGGGGTTCAGCCCGAGGTCGCTCTCGAGGATCGCCTTCTCGATCGGCTTCACGAGCGTGCGGTCGAACGGCTGGATCGAAAGCGTGCGGGCGTCGGCGACGTTCACCGCAGCGCACTGGTTGAGCGGCGTGCGGGCCCCGTAGTAGTCGACGAAGATCGAGTCGAGGAGCCCGGTCGAAGCCCGGCCCGTGCGGATCTTGCGGAATTCTTCCTTGAGGCCCGCGATGCTGCGGCTCATCTTGTGCTCCGCCTGGGTGCGGATTTCCTGAATGGTTGCCATCTTTAGTACTTCCTTTGCTGGATAAACCTTTTGTTCCCGGGGAAAGGCCTAGGAGTGGACGAGCGTCCCTTCCTCGGTCCCCGTGCAGGCGCGCAGCAGCGAGCCCGGCTTGAAAATGTTGAACACGCGGATCGGGAGCGAATTCGTGCGGCAGAGCGCGAAGGCGGTTCCGTCCATCACCTTGAGGTCGCGCTTCAGGACCTCGTCGAAGGTGATGTCAGAGAACTTCACCGCGCTGGGATCCTTCATCGGGTCGGCGGTGTAGATGCCGTCGACCTTCGTCGCCTTCAGCACCACCTCGGCACCCATTTCCGCTCCGCGGAGCGCAGCAGTCGTGTCGGTTGTGAAGAAGGGGTTCCCGGTGCCGGCCGCGAAGATCACGACGCGGTTCTGGTCGAGGTAGCGGAGCGCCTTGCCGCGGATGTAGGGCTGCACGACCTGCTCGAGGTGCAGGGCCGACTGCACCCGGACCGGAATCCCCGCCTTGGAGAAGGCGTCCTGGAGCGCCATCGCGTTCATCACGGTGGCGAGCATCCCCATGTAGTCGCCGGTCGCGCGGTCCATGCCGCTCGCACCGAGGGCGACCCCGCGGAAAATGTTCCCGCCGCCCACAACGATGCCGACCTGAACGCCCAGATCATGAATGGTCTTGATTTCCCCGACCATATATTCGAGGGTCTCGCGGTTGATGCCAAACTGACCGTGCCCCATCAGCGCTTCGCCCGAAAGCTTCAGGAGGACGCGCTTGTAAATGGGCTTCAACGTTTTCTGATCCGACATTCGCTTTTTTCTCCAAAGGGGGAAACGCTCCTGCGCGTCGCCCTCGACCATCGAAAAAACCTAACACGCAAAGCTAACGCATGATAGCGCAGGGCGGCTTAAATGCGCCATTTCCGGGGCTCCGGGCAAGGAAAAAGCCGCCCGGCTGGCGGCCCGGAATCCCCCTTGAAAGGATTCCCCGGCTGCCGCGCGAGCGGCTTCCCCGGCTCCGGCCCGGAGGAGCGGGGAGCGATCGCTGCCGCGCCCCCTGCCCTTCCAGGCTTCAGCCTTACGCGGATCAGGCCTGCTTCGACGCAGCGACCTGGGCCGCGACTTCGGCCGCGAAGTCATCGGACTTCTTCTCGATGCCTTCGCCAACGACGAAGAGCTGGAAGCCGGCGCACTTGGCGCCGTGGCTCTTCAGGAGCTGGCCGACCGTGACCTTGTCGTCCTTCACGAACGGCTGGTTGAGGAGGGTGACTTCCTTCAGGAACTTCTTCACGGAACCCTCGGCGATGCGCTCGATCAGGTTCTCAGGCTTGCCGGCCTCGCGGGCCTTCTCGATCGCGACGCGGCGCTCGGAATCGATCAGAGCCTGGTCGACGCCGGTCTCGTCGAGGGCCTTCGGCTTGGAAGCGGCAACGTGCATCGCGACGTCGTGCGCGAGCTCGTCGTCGCCGCCGATGATGTCGACGACAGCGGCAATCTTCGAGCCGCCGTGGACGTAGGCGTCGAGCCTGCCCTGGGCCTCGATGCGGACGAAGCGGCGGAAGGACATGTTCTCGCCGATCTTGCCGACGAGCGCCTTGCGGGTCTCTTCGAGGGTCTTGCCGTCAACGGTCAGGGCGGAGAGTGCGGCGACGTCAGCCGGATTCTGCTCGGCGACAAGCTTCGCGCCGGCGGTGGCCATCGCGACGAATTCCGGGTTCTTCGCGACGAAGTCGGTCTCGGAGTTCACTTCGAACATGGCGCCGAGCTTGCGGTCGTCGGAAAGGTACACGGCGACGATGCCTTCGGCGGCAACGCGGGAGGCAGCCTTGTTCGCCTTGTTCCCGAGCTTCACGCGCAGGATCTCTTCAGCCTTCGCGAAATCTCCCTCGGCGGCGACGAGCGCCTTCTTGCACTCCATCATCGGGGCGTCGGTCTTCGCGCGAAGTTCCTTCACCATAGCGGCGGCAATTGCGGCCATTTGTTACTCCAGGTTCAGTTTCAAGAAAATCGATACTT